>DASZLR010000001.1:0-18310 GCA_035552275.1 Pseudonocardiaceae bacterium
CAATTCCTACGATTCCCGCTTCCAGAACCATGCTGCGGGCGATCCGATCAGGGGCATTGTGCCGGTCGGGAATGTGATCGGCATTGCCCGGACGATTATCTGGCCGCCGTCGCGTTGGCGAGGTGTTGGCGAGACCAACCCGCAGACCGCCACGGCGATCGCCTCGCCGCCAGCCTGGACCGAGGGCTTGCCAGCGGGTGTCGGCGTGGCCGCGGCGTGGCCGACTGTGTGGGTGGGCCGCCGGCTTCGCCGGGGCATGCGCGGGGCAGCCGCTCGGAGCGCGGCACTGGCTCGCGCCCGAAGGAGACGGCGGTAATGGTCTTGGCGGGAGATTTTCGTCCGCAGCGCGCGGTCGTGCGTCGCGACGCGGGCAACTGGGCGTTGGAAGGCGCGTTGGAGCGGCGGGGCCTCGGGCCGGTCGCCGGAGTGGACGAGGCGGGCCGGGGAGCGTGCGCCGGTCCGCTGGTGGTCGCATCGTGCGTGCTGCGTCCCGGTGACGCGCGCCGGTTGGACGGCCTGACCGACTCCAAGCTGCTCACCGAGGCCGCGCGGGAACGCATGTACGACCTTGTGGTGGATCGGGCGGTCGACTACGCCGTGGTCGTCATCCCGGTGGACGAGGTGGACGCGCTGGGCGTGCACGTGGCCAACATCGAGGGTATGCGCCGGGCGGTGGCCCGGCTGTCCGTGCACCCCGGATATGTGCTGGTGGACGGATTCCGCGTCGGCGGGCTCACCGCGCCGAGCATGCCGGTGGTCAAGGGCGACCTGGTGGCGGCCAGCGTGGCGGCCGCGTCGGTGCTGGCCAAGGTCACCCGGGATCGGATCATGGTCGGCCTGCATCCCACGCTGCCGGTGTATGGATTCGCCGTGCACAAGGGTTATGTCACCGCCGAGCATTCCTCGGCGCTGACCAGCCATGGACCCAGCGTGGAGCACCGCTGGTCCTATGTGAACGTCCGGGCCGCCGCGCAGCGGCACGGCATGCCATCGCCCAGGAGGGTGGCGCGTGGGTCGGCCACTGCGGGCGTGGTCCAGAATGGGATGTCGCCCGCTGACGAGCGGCTGTCCGCAGTGGCACGAGGAGGAGCACGAGGCCGATGAGCGCGGAGGATCTCGAGAAGTACGAGACCGAGATGGAGCTGCAGCTCTACCGGGAGTACCGCGACATCGTCAGCCAGTTCTCCTATGTGGTGGAGACGGAGCGCCGCTTCTACCTGGCGAACTCGGTCGACGTGCAGGTGCGCAACGCCGAGGGCGAGGTGTACTTCGAGGTGCGGATGTCCGACGCGTGGGTGTGGGACATGTACCGGCCGGCGCGGTTCGTGAAGAACGTCCGGGTGATCACCTTCAAGGACGTCAACGTCGAGGAACTGGACAAGCCGGACCTGCGGCTGCCGGAAAGCGGCCCGTTCTCGGGCTGACGCCACTACCACAGCCCACCGACAAATCTCTCGTCAACGGCGTTCTGAGCGGCTAGTTGTCCACAACAGGCCCAGTCGTCGTTGATCTAGGCTCTGCTGTCGTTGATCTATCCACAAGTTGATCAAGCTTGTGGTGCCGTTCGCCCGATCCCGGCACCGTCGGATGTGGCCCAGCCAGACGAGTTGGGTCACATCCGACGAGCGAGGGGTGGACGACATGTCAACCACAGCACCGGCCGCGGCCGGTTCGGCCACACAACATCCCGGCCGTGATCCAGCACATGGGCCAGGCCATGACCCGTGCGGCAATCGAGGTCATGAGCTTGGCCGGGCCGCCGAGAACCTGGCCGTGGCCTATCTCGAATCGCATCGACTGGTCGTGCTGTCCCGCAATTGGCGGTGCGCTGAGGGCGAGCTGGACATCGTGGCCACGGACACCCGGCGGCTGATCGTGGTCGAGGTGAAGGCGCGCTCGTCCGGCTCCTTCGGCCCGCCCGAGCGGGCGGTGACTCAGCGCAAGATCGCCCGGATCAGAGCGGCGACCCAGGCGTGGCGGCGGGAATACCGGATCTCCCATTGCCCTATCCGGTTCGACGTGGTGTCCGTGTTCTGGCCACCGTCCGGCTCGCCCCGGCTGCACCATCTGAGGGGAGCGTTCTGATGAGCCTCGCATCATCGTTTTCCGTCGCTCTCATTGGCATGGACGGATTCTGCGTCGAAATCGAGGCCTACGTGCGCACCGGTGTGCCCGGTGTGCGGCTGCTCGGCCTGCCCGATGCCGCGCTCCAGGAAGCCCGCGACCGAATGCGGGCCGCGGTCATCAACAGCGGCGAGGAATGGCCGGAACGCGCGATCACCCTCGCGCTGTCGCCTGCGGCGGTGCGAAAGACGGGCGCCAGCTACGACCTGGCGCTGGTCTGCGCCATGCTCGCCGCCGACGGCCGCGTTCCGCGTGAGGCGTTGGGCGACACCGTGTTGCTCGGCGAGCTGGCGCTGGACGGTCGGCTTCGGGCCGTGCACGGCGTCCTGCCCGCTCTCCTGGTCGCCCGTCGGGCCGGGCTGCGGCACGCCATCGTGCCGGTCGAAACGCTGGCCGAAGCCTCGCTGGTCGAGGGCATCCGGGTGCGGGGCGCGCTCCGGCTCGCCGATGTGCTCGGTTGGCTGCGCGGGACATCCGACGAACTGGTCGCGCCGAGCCGGCGGAACGTTCCCCCGCCGGCCGATCCGCCCGATCTGATGGACGTGGTCGGCCAGCCGGAGGCCCGCTGGGCGCTGGAGGTGGCCGCGGCCGGCGGGCATCACCTGATGCTCATCGGATCTCCCGGAACCGGCAAGACCATGCTGGCTCAGCGGCTGGTGGGGCTGCTCCCGGCGCTGTCCTCCGACGAGGTGATGCAGGTGACCGCGGTGCACTCGGTGGCCGGCGCGCTGTCGCCGGACGCGCCGCTGGTGGTCGCCCCGCCCTTCGTGGCGCCCCACCACACCACCTCGGTGGCGGCGTTGGTCGGCGGTGGCAGCGGCCTGGCCAAACCAGGAGCGGTGAGCAGGGCGCACCTCGGTGTGCTGCTTCTGGACGAGGCCGCGGAGTTCGGTCCGCAGCGCCTGGACACGCTGCGAACGGCCTTGGAGGAAGGGGAGGTGCGGCACGCCCGGCGTGACGGGATCGTCCGCTATCCAGCTCGGTTCCAATTGGTCCTGGCGACCAATCCCTGCCCGTGCGCACCGCCGAAAGAGGTGGACTGCTGTTGTTCGCCGACGACGCGGCGCAAGTATTTCGGGCGGCTCTCCGGTCCGTTGCTTGATCGCGTCGATCTGCGGGTGCGGATGCGCCCGATCACCGCGATGAGCCGGAACGCCGATGGTCAGCCGGAAAGCACCGCGGTGGTGCGGGAACGGGTGGCGCGAGCGCGGGAGCGAGCAGCGAAGCGGTGGTCGGAACAGGGCTGGCGGACCAACGCGGACGTGCCGGGTCCCGCGCTGCGTCGCGACTTCCCGTTGTCCCGAGAGGCCGTAGCCCTGCTCGACCGTGGCCTGCGGGCTGGCGCGATCACCGGCCGGGGAGCCGATCGGTGCCTGCGGGTCGCCTGGACCTTGGCCGACCTGGCCGACCGGGACCGGCCCGACGCCGACGACGTGGCGGCGGCGCTGGACTTTCGCGATCGGAGGGTCGCATGACCGCGCAACCAGCGACTGCCCCAGCCGCGCGACCAGCCCAACCAGCGGGGTCAGCCCAACCCGAGGTCAGGCAGGTCACGGAGGCCCAGCGGCTCGCCCGCGCGTATCTGCTGCGGGTCGCCGAGCCACCGGCGCCGGCGCTGGTTCGGTTCGTCGCCCGGCACGGCCCGGTGGTCGCGGCCGAACAGGTGCGGTCCGGCGATGTCCCCGACGCGGTCCGGGCCGAGACAGAGGCACGCCGCCATCTCGACCAGGCCGAACAGGATCTGGCCGAAGCCGACGCGGCTGGCGCGCGGCTGGTGGTGCCGGAGGACGCCGAATGGCCGGCCTGGCAGTTCACCGCGTTGGAGGCGGCCGAGAACGGCGGCCATCGCTATGCCGGTGAACCGCTGGCGTTGTGGGTGCGCGGTTCCGCCCGGCTGGACGACGCGGCCGACCGTGCGGTCGCGGTGGTCGGCGCGCGAGCGGCCACCGCCTACGGCGAGCACGTCGCCGCCGAGTTCGGGCACGGCATCGCGCTCGCCGGCCATTCGGTGGTTTCCGGTGCGGCATATGGCATCGACGGGGCCGCTCATCGCGGTGCGCTGGCCGCCGGCGGCAAGACGGTCGCAGTGCTCGGCTGTGGTGTCGATGTCGGCTACCCCGCCGGCCACAGCGCGCTGCTGCGCAAGATCGCCGAGTCCGGCGCGGTTGTCAGCGAGTACGCGCCGGGCACTCCGCCGGCACGGCATCGCTTTCTGGTGCGAAACCGGCTGATAGCCGGGCTCAGCGAAGGCGTCGTCGTGGTGGAGGCCGGGCGGCGCAGCGGCGCCCGGAACACCGCCGCCACGGCGGCGGCCTTGGGCCGGCTGGTGATGGCGGTGCCGGGCCCGATCACGTCGGCGATGTCGGTCGGCTGCCATCAGCTGCTGCGGACCGGGGACGCGTGTGTCGTCGGCAGCGTGGAGGAGGTGATCGAGACCGTCGGCCGAATCGGCGTCGACCTCGCCGAACCGCCGCCGGCGGAGGTGCGGGCCACCGACGGCCTGGACGACCAGTCGCTGCGCGTGCACGAGGCGCTGGGCGCCGGTCGCGCCTTGTCGGCCGATCAGATCGCGGTCGCGTCGGGCGTGCCGCTGGGGCGGGTCCGAGCCCTGCTCACTGGCCTTGAGCTGGCCGGATTCACCGCACGATGTGAAGCGGGCTGGCGACTGGCGCCGGCGAAGGCGCGTGGCGATCCTTGACCGAGCGGGTATCCACGAGGAACGTTCTTGGTCATGTGCTCTGTGCGCAGCGCCATGGGTCGAACACGGGATGAGTTGTCTCCGGCACTGATCTCGATCGTTGCCGACTTCGAGCGGCACCTTGCCCTGGAACGTGGCCTGTCCCCGCACACCGTGCGGGCCTACCTCGGGGACGTCGGGTCCCTGCTCGCGCATCTCGACTGCGCGAGCGGGGACCAGCCCAGCACGGCGGACAGCTCCGGCGCCCTCGCGCTCGACTTGGCCGCACTTCGGTCCTGGTTGTCGTCGCTACGGTCGGCCGGCGCGAGCCGTGCGACGCTGGCCCGCCGTGCGGCGGCCGCCCGAACGTTCACCGAATGGGCGGCCAGACGGGGGTTGCTCGCGGTGGATCCAGGGCCGAGGCTGGCGGCGCCCCGGCAGCACCGCACGCTGCCCACTGTGCTGCGGCCGGACCAGGCGGCGTCGGCGATGCGGGCCGTGGCACGCGGAGCCGACCAGGGCGACCCGGTGGCCGTTCGGGACCAGGCCGTGGTGGAACTGCTGTACGCCAGCGGTATTCGGGTGTCCGAACTCTGCGGGCTGGATATTGACGATGTCGATTACGCTCGTCGGGTGGTGCGGGTGATCGGCAAGGGGAGTCGCGAGCGAACCGTGCCGTTCGGCGTGCCCGCGGACCGCGCGCTGCGCCGCTGGCAGGGCGAGGGCCGGCCCCGGCTGGTCGCCGTGCGGTCACCCCCGGCGTTCTTCCTGGGCGCGCGGGGCGGCCGGCTCGACCCGAGGACAGCCCGGCGGGCCGTGCACGACGCCATGAGCGCGGTGCCGGACGCCCCGGACATCGCCCCGCACGGCCTGCGGCACAGCGCGGCGACTCATCTGTTGGAAGGTGGCGCTGATCTGCGCACAGTTCAGGAACTGCTGGGCCACGCTAGTCTCACCAGCACGCAGCTCTATACCCATGTCACCGTCGAACGGCTGAAGGCGATCCATGACAGAGCCCATCCTCGGTCCTGACGACAGTCGGATGGGAATGCGTGCAGTGGTTACCTCCCCACTACCTGACGAATCTCACCGCCCTTTCGGACCTGGCCAACCGGATGGTGTCGTGCCCGGAGATCATCGCAGCGCCGACGATGTCGAAGCCGGCATCGTCGCGCTCTGGCGGCAGTACGGCGAACACCGCGCCCACGAGCTGCGCGACCGGTTGATGCTGCACTACTCGCCGCTGGTGAAGTACGTCGCCGGTCGGGTCGGCACCGGCCTGCCGTCACACGTCGAAGTCGCCGACCTGATCCAGTCCGGCATCTTCGGCCTGGTCGACGCGATCGAGAAGTTCGAGCCGGAACGTGGCCTCAAGTTCGAGACGTACGCCATGCAGCGGATCCGGGGCGCGATCCTGGACGACCTCCGCACCCAGGACTGGGTGCCGCGATCCATCCGTGGCCGCGCCCGGGATGTCGAGCGCGCCTACGAACGGCTCGGCGGCAGTCTCCAGCGCACGCCGCGGGACGGCGAGGTCGCCGCCGAACTCGGCATCTCCGTCGGCGAGCTGCGCGACCTGTACGCCCAGCTGCGGCTGACCAGCGTGGTCGCGCTGGACGAACTGCTCACCGCCGGCCGCACCGGTGGCTCGCTGGCCGACACCCTGCCCGACGAGGCCGCCGACGATCCGGTCGCCAACCTGGTCGACCAGGACAACCGCCGGTTACTGGCCGACGCGATCGCGCAGCTCATCGAGCGGGACCGGATCGTGGTCACGCTGTACTACTTCGAGAACCTGACCTTGGCCGAGATCGGCAAGGTGCTCGGCGTGACCGAATCGCGAGTCTGCCAACTGCACACCCGAGCCGTGCTGAGGCTCCGCACCAAGATGCAGGGCCAAACCGACTCCTGACGCCCGGACCGCTCTCGATCGCGTGTTCATCCGATCATGGCGGCTCCGAACCGTCATCGGGCGCGTCCGACAGGTGATCCGGCCACGGCAGCAGCCTGATCTGGCCAACCTCGACCAGCCGCAACGGGTCCAGGTACTGCCGGTCGCGGTGCACGCCCCAGTGCAGGCACACCCGGCCGGCCGGACAACCCGGATGGCCGGGCAGCAGGTTCCCGATCCGCTGGCCGCGCCGCACGCTCTGGCCCACCCGCACCGCCGGCTGGACCGGTTCATATGTGGTGCGCAGGCCACCGACGTGCTCGACCGAGACCAGACTGCGATCGGCCAGCGGACCGGCGTACAGGACCAGGCCATCGCCGGCGGCCAACACCGCCTCGCTGACCGATCCGCCCAGGTCGACGCCCCGGTGCCCGGGCCCGTACGGCGTGGCGGGCGGCTGGAACGGGCGTAACACCGGATGCGGCGGCGACAGCGGCCAGGAGAACAGACCGGTCTCGGCCACCGGGACGGGTGAGGCTGGCGCGGCTCGGGCGGGTGGGCCGAGCATGGTTCCGATCAGCAGCGCCGCCACGACGACCAGGCCGATGAGCGGGCTGCGCGGCGGCGGAGCGGCGGCCGGGCGGGCCGAGCAGGCCCGGCGGATATTCGGGCCGATGACTGCTGACGTGATCATGTCCATGGCTTCACGTTGCCCGCCCACAGACCCGTCGGCACGGAAAATTCCAGGCCTGTGGATAACTCGGCGTTGCCCGAGCTTGCCCAGGCAGAACTGTCTAGTCCGTCCGGGTACACTGGACATGCGGCTTGTGCATCCGTGTGCGAGTTGACTTCGCGTGCCAACGCACGCCTCGCTCGGCGGTACTCAGCAGGACCAGGTACAGCCAGGTACAGCACAGCGAGGCACGGCATCCTTCGGTCCCGGTACTCGGCTTGAGTAGCGGGTTGGGCTGCCGGCGCGGCACCAGGACGGCGGCCACCTGGCTCGCCGTGACAACCGACCAGCGCGCTGGCCCATGGCCGGCGTGCCCAACCAGACGAGGTGCGAATCCGGCCATGGCCGTCGTCACCATGAAGCAAATGCTCGATTCCGGCGTGCATTTCGGGCACCAGACCCGCCGCTGGAATCCGAAGATGAAGCGCTACATCCTCACCGAGCGCAACGGCATCTACATCATCGATCTCCGGCAGACGCTCACCTACGTGGACCGCGCCTTCGAGTTCATCAAGGAGACGGTCGCGCACGGCGGCTCGGTGCTGTTCGTCGGCACCAAGAAGCAGGCCCAGGAGGCCATCGCCAACGAGGCGCTGCGGGTCGGGATGCCGTACGTGAACCAGCGTTGGCTCGGCGGCATGCTGACCAACTTCACCACCGTCCACAAGCGGCTGCAGCGCCTCAAGGAGCTGGAGTCGATGGAGCAGACCGGCGGCTTCCAGGGTCTCACCAAGAAGGAGATCCTGATGCTGACCCGCGAGAAGGACAAGCTGGCGAAGACTCTCGGCGGCATCCGCGACATGCAGAAGGTGCCCAGCGCCGTCTGGATCGTGGACACCAAGAAGGAGCACATCGCCGTCGGTGAGGCCCGCAAGCTGAACATCCCGGTCGTCGCGATCCTGGACACCAACTGCGACCCGGACGAGGTCGACTACCCGATTCCGGGCAACGACGACGCGATCCGCTCCGCCGCGCTGCTGACCAAGGTGGTGGCCGAGGCCGCCGCCGCCGGCCTGATGGCCCGCTCCGGCGCCGGCCGCACCACCGCCGACGCCGACAAGCCGGAACCCGGTGCCGTTGACGAGCCGCTGGCCGAGTGGGAGAAGGAGCTGCTGGTCAGCAACGAGCCGCCGGCAGCCGAGTCGACCACGTCCGAGCAGCCGGTCTGATCCCCGAAATCCCTATCCAACACGCGCGGACACCGAAGAAGGAACGGACAAACGCACGATGGCTAACTACAACGTGGCCGACGTCAAGCGGCTGCGCGAGGTCACCGGCTCCGGCATGATGGACTGCAAGAAGGCGCTGGAAGAGGCCGGAAGCGATTTCGACAAGGCCGTGGAGATCCTGCGCATCAAGGGCGCGAAGGACGTGGGCAAGCGTGCCGAGCGCGCCACTACCAACGGCTTGGTCGCCGGCGCGGGCAACGTGCTGGTCGAGCTGACCTGCGAGACGGACTTCGTCGCCAAGAACGAGGAGTTCGTCGCGCTGGCCGGCCGGATCGTGGAGGTCGCCGGCCAAACCAGGCCGACGGACGTGCCGGCGCTGCTGGACGCCCAGCTCGACGGCCGTTCGGTCAGCGAGGCGGTGCACGACCTCTCCGCGAAGATCGGCGAGAAGCTCGAGCTGCGCCGGGTCGCGGTCTTCGACGGCACGACTGCCCTCTACCTGCACCGCCGGGCGGCTGACCTGCCGCCCGCGGTCGGGGTGCTGGTCGAGTACGCCGGCGACGCCGGCAACGCCGCGGACGCCGCTCGTGCCGCGGCCATGCAGGTCGCCGCGATGCGGCCGCGTTACGTCAGCCGGGACGACGTGCCGGCGGACGTGGTGGACACCGAGCGGCGGATCGCCGAGGAGACCGCCCGCACCGAGGGCAAGCCCGAGCAGGCCCTGGCGAGGATCATCGAAGGTCGCCTGAACGGGTTCTTCAAGGACACCGTGCTGCTGGAGCAGTCTTCGGTGCAGGACTCCAAGAAGGCCGTGAAGGCCCTGCTGGACGAGGCCGGCGTCACGGTCACCCGTTTCGCACGGTTCGAGGTCGGCCAGCCGTAGTCGGTCCTAACCTGGCAGGATGGCGGGGTCGCGGGTGGGGTGGCGTACTCCACGGCGGCCCCGTCGTCGTGTCAGGTGCGCCGATGTCCGCCGCCGGCGGCGGACATCGATCGGCGTCGTACGAGCGGAGCGTCGGCGAGGAGAGTGTGCGGTGACCACGGCGCAGCGGCAGGTGGAGCAGGTGGACCAGAGTCGGTTCGATGGCGCCGACAGCAGTGCTGACAGCCGGGTCGGCTATCGCCGGGTCCTGCTGAAACTGGGCGGGGAGATGTTCGGCGCCGGGTCGGTCGGCGTGGACCCGGATGTCGTGCAGGCGGTCGCCCGGCAGATCGCCGACGTCGTGCGCGGCGGGGTGCAGATGGCGGTGGTCATCGGCGGCGGCAATTTCTTCCGCGGCGCCGAGTTGTCCCAGCGCGGCATGGAACGGGACCGCGCCGACTACATGGCGATGCTGGGCACGGTGATGAACTGCCTGGCGTTGCAGGACTTCCTGGAGCGGGGCGGGTTGCCGACCAGGGTGCAGACGGCGATCGCGATGGGGCAGGTCGCCGAGCCGTACATCCCCCGGCGCGCCGAGCGGCATCTGGAAAAGGGCCGAGTCGTGATCTTCGGCGCCGGCGTCGGCATGCCGTACTTCTCCACCGACACCGCCGCCGCGCAGCGCGCGCTGGAGATCGGCTGTGAGGTCGTGCTGATGGCCAAGGCGGTGGACGGCGTCTACTCGGCCGATCCGCGGACCGACCCAAGCGCCACCCGGTACACCGAGATCACCCATCGGGAGGTGTTGGAACGCGGCCTGAAGGTCGCCGACGCGACCGCGTTCAGCCTCTGCATGGATAACAACATGCCGATGATCGTGTTCAACATGCTCACCGAGGGCAACATCGCTCGGGCGGTCCGTGGTGAGAAGATCGGCACGTTCGTCGGCACCCCCGGTGGCCGCCCCGCCGCCTGAAACTCAAGGAGAAGCCGTGATCGACGAGACCCTCTTCGACGCCGAGGAGAAAATGGAGAAGGCGGTGTCGGTCGCCAAGGAGGACCTGGCGACCGTCCGCACCGGGCGCGCGACACCGGCGATGTTCTCGCGGATCCATGTCGAGTACTACGGCACGCCGACTCCGTTGAACCAGATGGCCAGCATCGCCATCCCGGAAGCCCGAATGGCCATCATCAAGCCGTACGACGTCAGCCAGCTCGGCACTATCGAGAAGGCGATCCGCGACTCGGATCTGGGCGTCAACCCCGGCAACGACGGCACGATCATCCGAATCGTGATTCCGCAGCTGTCCGAGGAACGCCGGCGGGAAATGGTCAAGCTGGCGAAGTCCAAGGGCGAGGACGCCAAGATCTCGATCCGCAACATCCGCCGCAAGGCCAAGGAGGAGCTGGATCGGATCGCCAAGGACGGCGAGTCGGGCGAGGACGACGTGGCCCGCGCGGAGAAGGAACTGCAGCACGTCACCGATCGCTATGTGGTCCAGGTGGACGAACTGGTCAAGCACAAGGAAGCCGAGCTCCTTGAGGTCTAAGAGCCTGGCCGGTGAAACCGCCCGTGAGTACTGAGCGGCTGATGGACGCCGTAGACCCCGCGGACCCCAATCGGGAGCCCGAGGAACCGACGTCTCAGCCGAGCGCCGCCGACCCCACCGCCGCCGAGTCGAACACCGTCGAATCGAACACCGTCGAATCGAACACCGCTGGTCCGGACGCCGAGCCAACCCCGGAGAAAGGCTCGCGCGCCGGTCGCGACCTCCGCTCCGCGATCGCGGTCGGTCTGGGCCTGGGCGCGCTGATTCTGATCGCGTTGCTCACTGTCCGGCAGGTCTTCATCGGCGTGGTCGCCGCCGCGGTCGCGCTGTCCACTGTGGAGCTTTCCGGTGCGCTGCGGCGCGGCGCCAAGATCGAGGTCGCGCTGGTGCCGCTGCTGATCGGCGGCCAGGCGATGGTGTGGTTGTCCTGGCCGTGGCGCACGTCGGGCGTGTTGGCCGGGTTCGTGCTCACCGTCCTGGCCTGCCTGGTCTGGCGGTTCCGCGGCGGCAGCGACGGCTACCTGCGCGATGCCACCGCCTCGTTGTTCACCGCGACCTACGTGCCGCTGTTCGCGTCCTTCGCCGCGCTGCTGGTCGAGCCGCACGACGGCACCGCGCGGGTGCTGTGCTTCATGATCGCGGTGGTGTGCTCGGATACCGGTGGCTATGTCGCCGGGGTGCTGTTCGGCCGGCATCCGATGGCGCCGTCGATCAGTCCGAAGAAATCGTGGGAAGGCTTCGCCGGATCGCTGGTGGTGGGGCTCGCCGGCGGCGCGCTGTCCGTCGGCCTGCTGTTGCACGGCCACTGGTGGCTCGGCCTGCCGTTCGGCGCCGCGCTGGTGATCACCGCGACCGTCGGTGATCTGACCGAGTCGCTGGTCAAGCGGGACCTGGGGATCAAGGACATGGGCACGCTGCTGCCCGGCCACGGCGGCCTGATGGACCGGATGGACTCGCTGCTGCCCTCGGCGGTGGTGTCGTGGCTGCTGCTGTCCATGCTGGTGCCGGTGTGAGTCTGGGGCGCCGGATCGGGGCTCGCCGGTCCGCCGCCGAGCTGGTGCTGCCCAGCCCCAACATCTGGCACTGGCCGGTCGTCTACGAGTTGGAGAACCAGGCCCAGGATGTCACCGGCGCGGTGTGGCGGGCACTGCGCGAGACGTTCGACTGGTCCGGCCGGGACGTGCTGGACATCGGCTGCGGCGATGGTTTCCACCTGCCGATGTTCGCGGCGACCGCCGCCACGGTCACCGGCGTCGAACCGTATGAACCGTTGGTGCGTCGGGCCTGCGCCCGCGTCGCCGGTCTGGACCATGTGCGGGTCCGCCCGGGCGGCGCGCAACGGCTGCCGCTGCCGGACGCGAGCGTCGATCTCGCGCACGCCCGGACCGCCTATTTCTTCGGACCAGGTTGCGAACCGGGCATCGCCGAGGCCGACCGGGTGCTGCGGCCCGGCGGCGCGTTGGTGATCGTGGACCTGGACGTCAGCTGCCCGCCGTACGGCGACTGGATGCTGGCCGATCTGCCGCGCTACGACCCGGAGGGCGTGGAGCGGTTCTTCGCCGAATCGGGATTCGACAGTCGGCCGGTGGCCACGCTCTGGCGGTTCGCCGATCGGGCCAGCCTGGAGTCGGTGTTCCGAATCGAGTTCTCCGCGCCGGTCGCGCGGCGGGCGATCGCTGACACCCCCGGCCTGACGATCCCGGTCGGCTACCGGTTGCGGACCCGGCGCAAGCCCGCCGGTCTGGTATTGGGATAGGAAGTTATCCACAGGTTCGGTTTTCTGATTTTGTTCCGCTGACCTGCACCGATAGGCTGACCCCAAGGGGTGCCCCCGGGTGGGAGGGGGTCTGTTTTGAAGGTGATGGTCACTAGGGAGTCGGCGGCAGGCTGGCGGCTTCGGCGGCTATCTTGCGCAGTTCCGGATCGGTGGCCGTGGACGCCTTGTTGATCCACACGACTTCGGTGATCCGTACCGCCGCGCCGCGCGTGCTCGCCGTGTACGTCGCACCGGCGAACGAACGCGGCCCGCCCGGCCAGGACTGGTCGGCCTGCACCAGATCCACGATCCCGCCGGAGCCGGGCGTGTTGGCCACGGTGCCGAAGTCCTGTGCCACCGCCGAATTGCCGAAGGTGACCACGGCCAGCGCGACCGCCGCCGGTGACCCGGCCGCCGGCGTCGTCTCGTACAGCGACCGGTCCAGCCGGACACACGGGTGCTGGACCAGCCACACCTTCATGTCCCCATAGGACTGGAGAGCGCAGTCCTGGTCGGTCGCCGAGCCCTTGGGGCTGAACAACGCCCCGCCCGCGCGCACATCGGCGACCGGCGTGGTCGAGGTGCCGGGCGCGGAGGCCGGCGTGTTGTCAGTGGACGATCCGGAGGACGTGATCGCCACGATGATCCCGGTCAGCAGCAGCACCGCCAGCACGGCGACCGCGCCCAGCGGCAGCCAGCGCGTCCAGCCGGTCCGGCCCTGCCCCCTCAGCAGACTCAGCAGGCCCTCCCACAGCCGCCGCGCTGCCACCGTCGTGCCCGCCATCGCCGGGGCGGTCCGGCCGGCATGCCGGCCGCCGGTCCGGGTCCGCTCCGCCCGCCGCTCACGCCTGTCGTCGGGCAGGTCGGTGATCCGCGGAATGAACGTGGTGTGCGCGCTGGACATGGTCGGCGTCACGGCGTCCGCGAAGCCCTCCGCCACCAACTCGTGCGGGGTGAACGCGGTGTGCACACCGACCAATGTGGACAGCAGGTGCCGGGCGTTGTCCACAGAGCACGGCCGGTCATAGGTGGCCAGCTCGCGGACCGCGGCCAGCAACGACTTCGGTCGCGGGTGGAGCACCCGCACCCCGCGATGCAGGTCGCTGGTCGGCTGCACGACCTGGGAGACGTACGGCCCGACCGCGATCACCGTGCTCACCGGGATGGGCTCGACCCGGGCCTGTTCCAGGACGTGGGTCACCGTGGCGCCGATGCGCAGCGCCTCACCGCCAGGGTTGGTGGCGCCGTCGGGGCGGACCAGCGGCCAGCTGTCTGCCTTCCAGGTGGCGTTCAGCGGAGCGTCCAACCGGATCGCTGGGTCGGGCAGGTCGACGCCGACCACCACCACCAGCCCGCGCGGGGTCAACACCACCGCCTCCACCGGTCGCCCGCAGCCCACTGGGGTGACACCCAGCAGGGCGACACCGCCCAGCACCGAGTCCCCGTCGCCCCAAGAGGCGAGCGCGGCCCGCAAGTCCGAGCCAACCTGTGAGGTCCGGTCGCCGAGTCGGACCAGCCGCACGGCACACCTCCACTACTCCGCGAAACCGCCGCCCGCCCGGATACCGTATCGCTGGACGCGGAGTCGTGGCCCAACGCGGTGACTTGTCACGCTGTGTTTGCAATGGCGTCGCCGTTGTCACATTGCGCTGTCGGGGAGATCACCCTTCTCGTGCTGTTCTGCCGTTCCGGTAGCGGTGGTGGTGACACTCGGGGCAGAATGACGCATCACGGTTGATCGTTGTGGCCGATCGCGTTTGGTGCTCGTGAGGGCGTAGGGGAAGACGGTCCCTCGTCGAGCAGCGGAGGTCAGCAGTGAGCACCCGTGGCAGCACCAGTGGCGTCGTGTACGTCCACTCGTCGCCGTCTGCGGTCTGCCCGCACGTCGAGTGGGCGATCTCAGGCACCCTTGGCGTGCGCGTCGCGCTGCGGTGGACGGCGCAACCCGCCGCGCCCGGACACCTGCGCGCCGAGTGCGCGTGGTCGGCCGCGCCCGGAACCGGCGGCAAGTTGGTCACCGCCCTGCGCTCCTGGCCGATGCTGCGCTTCGAGCTCACCGAGGACCCGTCGCCGGGCGTTGACGGTGAGCGGTTTTGTTTCGCCCCGGGCCTGGGCCTGTGGCACAGCCGGACCAGCGCCAACGGCGACATCATGGTGGGGGAGGACCAGTTGCGCGCGCTGGCGGCCGACGCCCGCGGCGGCGAGTCGTTCGCGCACCATGTCGACAGAGTGCTCGGCCAGCCGTGGGACGACGCCCTGGAGCCGTTTCGCCGGGCCGGTGACGGCGCCCCGGTCACCTGGATGCATCGCGTCGGATAGCTGGACAGCGGACAGCGAAGCTGTGGCAGGCTCGCCGACGTGACCACCGCCCCGCAACGCCCCCGGTACTGGTGGCTGGCGCCGGTGCTGGGTGGCGTGGTGCTGTTCACCGGCGCGGCCGGACTGGTCGCTCGCGCCGTCTACCAGGGCGGCGACGGCTCGGCCGGGTCCGGCGCGCTGCCCATGGTGTTGCCTTCGGCCGCCACCTCAGTGCCCGCGTCCGAGGAGCCGGGGTCCCCGACCGTTCGGCTGACCGACGACGCCGCCAACTATCCGCTCGGCGGCGAGGTGCGGACGCTGCTGCAAACCTATTTCGACTCGATCAACAGCAAGAGCTACGACGAGTGGCGGTCGGTGGTGACCGACGCCCGCCAGCAGGGCGAGCCCCGATCGGTGTGGCGCGCGGACTACCGCACCACCACCGACGGCAGCATCGACGTGTACCGAATCGAGCAGGCGCCGCAGGGCGGCCTCCGGGTGCTGCTGACCTTCACCAGCGAGCAGGACGTCGCCAACGCTCCGCCGGACCTGCCGTCGCCGTGCATCCACTGGCAGGTCGTCTATCCGCTCACCGTCGAGAACGGCGCGTGGAAGCTCGACGTCGGGATCAGCAGCGCCAGCCCACAGCGCCAGCGTTGCTCCTAAGTGGACACCGCCGTTGAGTGGACACCGCCGTTGAGGGGCACTGCCGGCGCAACGCCGCTACAGCGGGATGTTGCCGTGGTGGCCGCGGCCGTGCGGGGCGGCGGCCAGCGCCTGGGCCAGCCGGTGCCGGGTGCGCTTGGGGTCGATGACGTCGTCCACCACGCCGATGGCCGTCGCCCGGCTGACGCCGCCGGCGATCCGCTCGTGCTCGTCGGCGAGCTGGTCGTGCAGGTCGTCGCGCTCGTGGTCGGCGGCGGCGGCGAGCTGCTTGCGGTGCAGGACACCCACGGCCGCCTTGGCGCCCATCACCGCGATCTGGGCGTCCGGCCAGGCGAACACCGCGGTGGCGCCCAGCGAGCGGGAGTTCATCGCGATGTACGCGCCGCCGTAGGACTTCCGGGTCACCAGGGTGACCCTGGGGACGACGGCCTCGGCGAAGGCGTGCAGCAGTTTCGCGCCGCGCCGGACCACGCCCTCCCACTCCTGGCCGACGCCGGGCAGATAGCCGGGCACGTCCACCAGCACCAGCAGCGGCACGCCGAAGCTGTCACACATCCGGACGAACCGGGCAGCTTTCTCGGCGGACAGCGAGTCCAGGCAGCCGCCCTTGCGCAGCGGGTTGTTGGCGAGCACGCCGATGGTGCGGCCGGCCAGCCGACCGAGGCCGATCACCATGTTCGGCGCCCAGCGGGCCTGGAACTCCTCGAACGCGGCCGAGGGATCGGTGTCGAAGTCGGGGTCGTGATCGAGGATCGCCCGAACGAGTGGCCGCACATCGTAGGCCCGGCGGGTGCTCTCGGGCAGCAGGGCGCGCAGGTCGACCGGCTCGGCGACCGAGCGCAGGTCGAACACGCCGGGGCTGGCCAGCAGGCTCGCCAGCCGCCGGGCCCGGATGAGCGCGTCATCCTCGGAGTCGGCGATCACGTGCACCACACCGGATTTGCGGCCGTGCGCCTCGGCGCCGCCGAGGCCGTCCATGTCGATCTGCTCGCCGGTCACCGAGCGCACCACGTCCGGTCCGGTGACGAAGATCTTCCCGGCCGGGGCCATGACCACCACGTCGGTGAGCGCCGGACCGTAGGCCGCGCCGCCGGCGGCCGGGCCGAGCACCACGGAGATCTGCGGCACCTTGCCGGAGGCACGCACGATCGCGGAGAACATCTGGCCCATGCCGTCCAACGACTCGACGCCATCGGCGAGCCGGGCCCCGCCGCAGTGCCACAGCCCGATCACCGGGCAGCGTTCGCGGACCGCCGTGTCGATCGCCTGCACGATGTGCCCGGTGCCCTCGATGCCCAGCGCACCACCCATTCGGGTGCCGTCCGAGCAGTAGGCGACCACCTTGGTGCCGTTGATCCGACCGCGCGCCGCCAGCACACCGCTGGAGTCGCGCGGCCGCAGCAGGGCGACGGTCCCGTCGTCGAACAGCCGGGCCAGCCGGGTTTCCGGATCGCGGGGGTCCGGTCCGGGTGCGGTGGCAGCGCCTCCCGGTCGGGTAGCCAGGGCGGTCATTCGGTTCTCCTTGTGGTTGGAGATCAGTGGGCGGTGAACACGAGCGCCACGTTGTGCCCGCCGAATCCGAACGCATCGTTGACTGCCGCGCTCAAGGACACCTTGCGTGCCTGGCCAGACACCACGTCCTGCACCACGCCCGGGTCGAGGGTCTCCAGGTTGGCCGTCGGCGGAATCAGCCCGTCGTGCACGGCCAGCAGGGTGGCGATGGACTCGACCGCGCCGGCCGCGCCGAGCAGGTGGCCCAGCGAGCCCTTGGGCGCGGTCAGGACCGGGTGCTCGCCGATGGCCTTGCGGATCGCCACCGTCTCGGTGACGTCACCCACCGGGGTGGACGTGGCGTGCGCGTTGACGTGCCCCACGTCCGACGGGCTGACCTCGGCGTTGCGCAGCGCGGTGGTGATCGCCCGGGCCTGGCCGGTGCCCTCCGGGTCGGGGGCGGTGATGTGGTACGAGTCGGCGCTGGTGCCGGCGCCGGCCAGCCGGCCGTAGATCCGCGCGCCACGGGCCTCGGCGTGATCGGCCCGCTCCAACACCATGATCCCGGCGCCCTCGCCGAGCACGAAGCCGTCCCGGTCGACGTCCCACGGCCGGGAGGCGCGCTCGGGCTCGTCATTTCGGGTGCTCATGGTTCGGGCCTGGGTGAAACCGGCCATGGTGATCGGCGCGATACTCGCCTCCGCGCCGCCGCACACCACCACGTCCGCCTCGCCGGAACGCAGCATCCGCCACGCCCAGGCGATCGCTTCGGCGCCGGACGCGCAGGCCGAGACCGGGGCGTGCACCCCGGCCCTGGCCTTGAGCACGAGGCCGACATGAGCGGCTGGACCGTTGGGCATCAGCATCGGCACGGTCAGCGGCGAGACCTTGCGCAGTCCGGCCGTTTCCAGCAGGTCGTCCTGCGTGAGCAGGGTGTGCACGCCGCCGATGCCGGTGCCGACGATCACTCCGACCCGCTCTGGGTCGACGGCCTCGCCCGGCTCGCCGAGCTTCGCGTCCTCCCAGGCCTGCTGGGCCGCGACCACCGCGACCTGCTCGCAGCGGTCCAGCCGCCGGGCCTCGACCCTCGGCA
>DASZLR010000002.1:0-5726 GCA_035552275.1 Pseudonocardiaceae bacterium
CGAAGTACACCAAGCCGCCGATGAACCTCAATGGCTTGCTCGCGCGTCTCGAACGGTCGGGTGTACCGGACTTCGCTGACGAAGTGCGCCGGTTGGTGCTATAGCGCCAATCTGTCGGGCTACAGGGAATTGATGAGGCGCTCCACTCGCTCATCGACGGCGCGGAACGGGTCCTTGCAGAGCACGGTCCGCTGCGCCTGGTCGTTGAGCTTCAGGTGCACCCAGTCGACGGTGAAGTCCCGGCCGGCCTGCTGGGCAGCGGCGATGAAGTCGCCGCGCAGCTTCGCCCGGGTGGTCTGCGGCGGGATGTCCTTGGCCGCCTCGATCTCGCCGTCGTCGGTGATCCGCTCCACCAAACCCTTGCGCTGCAACAGGTCGAACACGCCCCGGCCGCGCCGGATGTCGTGATACGCCAGGTCGAGCTGGGCGATCCTCGGGTTCGACAGGTCGATGTTGTGCTTGCCGCGATACTGCTCGACCAGCCGATACTTGATCGCCCAGTCGATCTCCCGATCGATCTTGGACAGATCCTCCGCCTCGACCGCGTCCAGCGTCCGGCCCCACAGTTCGACCACCCGCTCCGCAACCGGGTCCGGGCCGTGCTTGGCGACGTGTTCAGCGGCTCTGCTGTGGTATTCGCGCTGAATGTCCAGCGCCGACGCCTCGCGCCCCCCGGCCAGCCGCACCGGACGCTTGCCGGTCAGATCGTGGCTGATCTCCCGAATCGCCCGAATCGGGTTGTCCAGGCTGAAATCGCGGAACTGCACGCCCTGTTCGATCATCTCCAGCACGAGGTTCGCGGTGCCGACCTTGAGCAGCGTGGTCACCTCGGACATGTTCGAGTCGCCGACGATGACGTGCAGCCGGCGGTACCGCTCGGCGTCCGCGTGCGGCTCGTCCCGGGTGTTGATGATCGGTCGCGACCGGGTCGTCGCGCTCGACACGCCTTCCCAGATGTGCTCGGCCCGCTGCGAGAGGCAGTAGACCGCGCCGCGCGGCGTCTGCAACACCTTGCCGGCCCCGCAGATCAGCTGCCGGGTCACCAGGAACGGCAGCAGGATGTCGGCGATTCGGGAGAATTCTCCAGCCCGAGCCACGAGGTAGTTCTCGTGGCAGCCGTAGGAGTTTCCGGCCGAGTCGGTGTTGTTCTTGAACAGGAAGATGTCCCCGCCGATGCCCTCGTCGGCCAGCCTCCGCTCGGCGTCGACCAGCAGATCCTCCAGGATCCGCTCGCCGGCCTTGTCGTGCGTGACCAGCTGCACCAGGTCGTCGCACTCAGCCGTCGCGTACTCGGGATGCGAGCCCACGTCGAGGTACAGGCGCGACCCGTTGCGCAGGAACACGTTGGACGACCGACCCCAGGACACCACCCGCCGAAAGAGGTAGCGGGCGACCTCGTCCGGGGACAACCGCCGCTGCCCATGGAAGGTGCAGGTCACCCCGAATTCGGTCTCAATGCCGAAGATCCGCCGCTGCATCTCTTCACTCTAGGCGTTTCCGGCCCCAACACGCGTGATCCAAGTGGGGGTCACCAAAATGTCACTCAGGGTGGGACTCGGACGACGCCTCGCCGTTGTCACTTTCTGCCTGCTCAGCGGTCTGCAGCAGGCTCGCCAGCGCCGCCCCGGCGATGCGCCGGAACTTCCGCTGCGGCCGGTCGCGTTCCAGCACCGCGACCTCCAGCTTGTCCACGTCCAGCAGCGGCGCTGTCGACGCCGCCGACGCGGCCGCGGAGCCGTTGCCGCTGGCCACCGGCGCGCTCAGGGTCCGAACCGCGACTTCCAGCGCCTGCCGCAGATCCATCCCCTCGGCGTAGGTGTTCTTCAGTGTGTTGCTGATCGCCTCGGCCTGCCCGCCCATCACCACGTACCGCGGCTCGTCACCGATCGACCCGTCGTAGGTGAGCCGGAACAGCTGGTCCTCCCCCGGGCTGTCGCCGACCTCCGCCACGCAGATCTCCACCTCGAACGGCTTGAGCTGCTCGGTGAAGATGGTGCCCAGCGTCTGGGCGTACACGTTGGCCAGCTGCCGCGCGGACACGTCGCGCGGGTCGTAGGAGTAGCCCCACAGCTCGACGTGCCGGATACCGGCCCGCCGCAGGCTCTCGAACTCGCTGTACCGCCCGGCCGCGGCGAACCCGATCCGGTCGTAGATCTCCGACACCTTGTGCAGGGTGCTCTTCGGCGGGATCTCGGCTACGAACAGCACCCCGCCGGTGTAGGTGAGCACTACCACGCTGCGGCCCCGAGCGATGCCCTTGCGGGCCAGCTCGGAGCGCTCGCGCATCAGCTGCTCGGGCGAGGCGTACAGCGGCATCGTCACGGTGCGGAACTCCTGGGCTAGAGACGAAGCGGACTGGGGGAGGTTAGCTGGTGGCGCGGGCGGTTCGGGCGGCCAGCACGGTGTCGACCACCTCGCCGATGCGGCCTTCGGGGAGTTTGACCGCGCCGTCCTCGGCGGTGATGGTCGCGATCGTCGGATAGATCCGGCGCACCGTGTCCGGGCCGCCGGTGCCCGAATCGTCGTCGGACGCGTCGTACAGCGCCTCCACGACGTCGCGCACGGTCGCGTCGACCGGGGCGTCCGGGTCGTGCAGCTTCTTCAACGAGGACTTGGCGAACATCGAGCCGGAGCCGATCGCGTGGTACCCGCCGTGCTCCTCGTACCGGCCGCCGGCCGGGTCGAAGGACACGATGCGCCCGGCGCGGGCCGGGTTCGTCGCCTCCGGGTCGTAGCCGACGAACAGCGGCAGCGCGACCAGCCCGGCCAGCGCGCCGTCGAGATTGCCGCGCACCATGGTGGCCAGCTTGTTCGCCTTGCCGTCCAACGACAGCGACACGCCCTCGATCTTCTCGTAGTGCCGCAACTCCACCGCGTACAGCCGGATCATCTCGATGGCGATGCCCGCCGTGCCGGCCACACCGACCGCCGAGAACTCATCGGTGACGAACACCTTGTCCATCTCGTGGTGCGCGATCAGGTTGCCCGAGGTCGCCCGCCGGTCGCCGGCGATGAGCACACCGCCGGCGAAGGTGGCCGCGACGATCGTCGTGCCGTGCGGGATCCGCAGGCGGTCGCCCACCTGCCCGTCCAGCGGGAAGCCCACCGGCAGCTTCCGGCCGGGCAGCAGATCGGGCGCCTGCGCACGGAGAAAGTCGGTGAACGACGACGTCCCCATCGACAGGTACGCCGGGCCGAAGCCGGTACCCAGCGGGGAGTGGGACGGCGGGTTTTCCATGTGTTGTTCGACTCTCCTGTTCGTTCAGGCCTGGCCGGGCCTGTTCGTTCCGGTCACCGGTGACAAGCGGAAGGCCTACTGGCCGCCCTTCTGCACGTACGCGCGCACGAAGTCCTCGGCGTTCTCTTCCAGTACGTCGTCGATCTCGTCCAGGATTGAGTCGACGTCCTCATCCAGTTGCTCGCGGCGTTCCTGACCGGCGCCGGCGGCGCCTTCCTGCTCTTCGTCGCCGTCGCCGCCACCGTGCTTCTGAACCTTCTCCTGGGACATCACGCCTCCCTTGTCGACCACTGGCTGGTCTTGCCATGAACACTACCCAGCCAGGCCGACTTCCGGCGAGCAACCGCGCGGGTATCCGTGCGCCGAGCGCGAAATATCAGCCTCTGGTCAGTGCGTTGACCAGGTCTTCCGCCGTGTCCGCCGCCTCAAGCAACGCGCCGACGTGCGCCTTGGTGCCGCGCAGCGGTTCCAAGGTGGGAATGCGCACCAGCGACTCCCGGCCCAGGTCGAAGATCACCGAGTCCCAGGACGCGGCGGCGATAGCGTTGGGGTATCGCTCCAGGCAGCGGCCCCGGAAGTACGCCCGGGTGTCCTCCGGCGGCTTGGTCACCGCCTCCAGCACCTCTTCCTCGCTGACCAGCCGCTTCATCGAGCCGCGGGACACCAGCCGGTTGTACAGGCCCTTGTCCAACCGCACGTCCGCGTACTGCAGGTCGACCAGGTGCAGCCGGGGCGAGGACCAGTTGAGCCCGTCCCGCGCGCGGTAGCCCTCCAGCAGCCGCAGCTTGGCCGGCCAGTCCAGCCGGTCGGCGCACTCCATCGGGTCGCGGGCCAGCCCGTCCAGCACCTCGCCCCAGGTGCGCAGCACGTCCATGCTCATCCAGTCGGCGCCCTCGCGCTCGACGTACTCGCTGACCAGCTCGTGGTACGCGAACTGCATGTCCAGCGCGGTGAACTTGCGCCCGTTGGCCAGTTCCACAGTGGTCTTGAGCGTCGGGTCGTGGCTGATCGCGTGCACCGCCCGCACCGGGTCGGCCAACCGCAGCTGGTCGAACCGGTGACCGGACTCGATCATGTCCAGCACCAGCGAGGTGGTGCCGACCTTGAGGTAGGTGGAGGTCTCGGCGAGGTTGGCGTCGCCGATGATCACGTGCAGCCGGCGGTACTTGTCCGCGTCGGCGTGCGGCTCGTCGCGGGTGTTGATGATGCCGCGCTTGAGCGTGGTCTCCAGGCCGACCTCGACCTCGATGTAGTCGGCGCGCTGGCAGAGCTGGAAGCCGGGCTTGTCGCCGGCCGCGCCGAGACCCACCCGGCCCGCGCCGGTGACCACCTGGCGGGACACGAAGAACGGGGTCAGCCCGGCGATCACCGCGGTGAACGGTGTGGACCGGGCCATCAGGTAGTTCTCGTGGGTGCCATAGCTGGCGCCCTTGCCGTCCACGTTGTTCTTGTACAGCTGCAATCGCGGCTGGCCGGGCACGGTGGCGGCCTTGATCGCCGCCTGCTCCATCACCCGTTCGCCGGCCTTGTCCCAGATGACCGCGTCGCGGGCGTTGGTGACCTCGGGCGCGGAGTACTCGGGGTGGGCGTGGTCGACGTAGAGCCGGGCGCCGTTGGTGAGGATCACGTTGGCGGCGCCGAGATCGTCCACATCGGGGTCGCCGGCGGGCGAGCCGGGCGCGCCCAGGTCGAAGCCGCGGGCGTCGCGCAGCGGCGATTCGACCTCGTAGTCCCAGCGGGCCCGGCGGGCGCGCGGCACATCGGCCGCCGCCGCGTAGGCCAGCACCACCTGCGTCGAGGTGAGCACCGGGTTCGCCGTCGCGTCCCCCGGCACGGCGATGCCGTACTCGACCTCGGTTCCCATGATCCGCCGCATGTCACCAGCGTACGGGTAAGGGGTGACCCGGCTGAAAGCCGAGCCACCCCTTCCGTTACAGCGCGTGGTTTACAGGTACTGGCCGGTGTTCGTGGCGGTGTCGATGGCCCGCCCGGACTCCTGGTTCTTGCCGGTGACGAGGGTGCGGATGTAGACGATCCGCTCCCCCTTCTTGCCGGAGATCCGCGCCCAGTCGTCGGGGTTGGTGGTGTTGGGCAGGTCCTCGTTCTCCGCGAACTCGTCCACGATCGCGTCCAGCAGGTGCTGCACGCGCAGCCCCGGCTGCCGGGTGTCCAACACGGACTTGATCGCCGCCTTCTTCGCCCGGTCCACGATGTTCTGAATCATCGCGCCCGAGTTGAAGTCGCGGAAGTAGAGAATCTCCTTGTCCCCGTTGGCATACGTGACCTCCAGGAACCGGTTGTCCTCGCTCTCGTCGTACATCCGCTCGACGGTGTGCTGGATCATGCCCTCGATGCAGGCCCGCCGGTCGCCGACGAACTCGCGCAGGTCCTCGGCGTGGATCGGCAGGTCGCTGGTGAGGTACTTGGCGAAGATGTCCTTCGCCGCCTCCGCGTCCGGCCGCTCGATCTTGATCTTCACGTCCAGGCG
>DASZLR010000003.1:0-16768 GCA_035552275.1 Pseudonocardiaceae bacterium
ACCTCCGACCCGCACTACCACGCCGCCGTCGCCGCCGAGATCAACGACCGACCCCGTAAAATCCACAACTGGAAGAAACCCAGCGAAGTCTTCACCGAACTCCTCGCATCAGATGCTTCCACCACCTGAATCTGCCCTGTACTCGTCGTACCAGACTGAGATTATTGCTGACGCATCGCTCCGAAAGAACGCGGCTTCCGTGTTCGCCAGCGCACAAGGCCGGCAGTATTGGGAGGTCGCCGGGCCGAGTTGGCGAGACAACTATCCGGGCCGGCGAGCCGGGCGCTTCTACCGCGTCCTGGACGAGGCGTACCGCGAAGCGTTGACCAAGCCGCCATCCGTTCCGCCGACCGGCTGAACCTGCCCGCTCACCGCTTGCGGCCTCCGGTCGTTGCCGGAACACTGGAACATCCAGTGCGCAACGACCGGAGGCCGTCATGACCAACCCCTTACGTCGCAGGCCCTGGGATGCCGACTCAACAGCGACGTTCACCCGCCGATTGGGTCTGTTGGCCGAGGAAGGGGGCAACAGTTGGGGGCAACAGGGCTGTACGGACATCTGGGAGCTGTCCAACGGTGACGTGGCAGTGATCGGGCGAGACCTGACTACGGCATACGCCGACCGCCTGTGGCGAAGAAATGCTTGAATTCTACGAACGTGAGGTCGCGTCGCTGCCGCCACCCATCGTCGGCCCGAAGTTCATTGCCCCCTCGGGTTCGTGAGTCGGGCTCGTCGGCCCGGCGGTATGTGGGCGGGCAAGGCCGCTGTCCTACTGGTCATACTGCTTCTGGTGCTCATCTCGATCGGATTGGTGGTCGTATCGCCATGGGCGCTGCGAGCGATCGGTGGCAGCAATCTTGACTGGAACCGTCTCAGCAGCATCGGCCAGACTTACGGTGCTGTCTCGGCGATCATTGCCGCCGTCGCGCTACTTGGTGTGGTCGCATCGCTTGTGGTCCAGCGCCGGGAGGCGAAGGCTGCCCGCATCAATGCGCAGCGTAACCACCATGTTGATCTCATGCGCATGGCGATGGAGGATCCGCTTTACATGGACTGTTTAGGTCAATATTTGACCGAGAATTTTGACACTAAACGCCAGCGCGCATACGTCAACTTGCTTGTCGCGCAATGGTTCTCGCAATACGAAATTGGCGAGTTCAACGACAAGCGGCTTCGAGTAGCGGCTACTAATGTACTCACCAGTTTGCCGGGTCGTGGGTATTGGGAGGCGGCGAGACAATACTGGCGAGAAAATTATTCGGGGCGGCGGGCGAGGCGGTTCCATCGGGTGTTGGAAGAGGCGTATCAGGAGGCGGTGAAGAAGCCGCCGTCGAGGCCGCCGGTTGGGCCGGCGGAGGTGAGTGAGCGGCGGGCGGGTCGGTGGTGGGTTTTGTTGGGTGCGGCGGGATGCGGGGCGGCGGCAGCGGTGGGGCTGCGCGCCGCCCGGCGCATCCTGCGGGCCGGAATCAGCCGGCGAAGCGGTCGTTCTTGACTGCGGTGATGAGCGGGGTCATGTCGGCGCGGAGGGTGGGACCGGTGGGGTCCTTGCTGTCCCGCAGCCGATCGAGATCGCTAGCGATCTCGACGCAGTCGCCGTTGGGACCCGAGTAGCTGGACTTGCGCCAGCGATGCTTGATCATCATGTGTTCTCCAATGTGTCGGCGGTATTCGCGATGAGCCGAGCCGACGCCTCGGCGGACATCGCGAGACCGCGCATTGTTTCCACGGCCGTGTAGTATTCGGCCACGTCGTGTTCGTCGGGGACGAAGGCTCCGGAGCTGTAATGCTCGAAATGCATCATCGGTGAGGCGTCCGGGAACTCGTAGAGCACGAACGGTCCCATCCAGCCCGGATGCCAACCGATGCGTAGCGGGAGGACTTGGATCGTGATGTTCGATCGCTGAGCCATCTCGGCCACGTGGCGCAACTGATCGACCATCACGCCGTCGTCGCCGACCGGCTCGTGCAGGACCGCTTCGGAGATCAGCGCGTCGAACTTCACCGAGCCGTGCCGAGTGGTCAGCACCTCGCGCCGGTTCACGCGCAGGAGAACCCTTTTCTCGATCTCCTCGGGTGGCAGACCGGCTGCCGTCGCGATGGCCCGTGCGTAGTCGTAGGTCTGCAACAGGCCCGGAATGAGCATTGGCGACCACGCGATGACGGCCTTGGCGGCGCGTTCGCTTTCCATGGCTCCGGACAGCTGGGCGGGGATGCCGGGAATGCCGGTGGTGAGCCAGTTCGGCTCGTCCATCTTGCGAGCCAGGTTGATGATCCGATCTCGTTCCTCGGGCACGAGGCGGAGCGCGGTCACGATCATGGCCGTGTCCACCAGCTTCGGCACCCGCTGCCCGTTCTCCCAGAGCGACACCTGCGTGTGCGAGATCGACAGCATCCGAGCCAGCTCGCGGACACCGGTACCGGTCGATTTTCGTGCCGCGCGCAGCGCCGCCGACAGCGCTCGTGCGCGCGGCGTTCCTGCGGTTGCAACCATGAGCCTCATCCTATCGGGTGAATTGTTGCCTACCTTTCGTAGAACGCTGGCGGTTCAGTTCGGTAACCAGCCACCGTCCCCTTTGGCATCGCAGCGGACCGCGCCGGTTCGCCACCACCATACAAGGAGGACAGACGGGATGGCTTGCAGTACATCGGCTTACGTGAGTATCGAGGCCGGCACGAACATCAAAACGTCCTGCGTGCCGGACGAGGTCATCTTCTACCTCGGCGGGGACACCTGCCTGGTCTTCGATGACGAGTCACTGGAGACGTTTCTGGCGATCGGGGCCGTCGCCCTCCAGAAGTCCCGTGCCAAAGCGGCGACGGCACTGCGGGAACACGAATTGGCGTGATTCCGCGGACCCGATGTGGCCGGCGCGGGGGAGTGCCCCCTCGAAAGTCCCGCGCCGGCCATCGGCGACAAGAAAGTCTTACGCCACCGGCGGAATGAACTGGCCGGGCAGCTTGCTCGCCGCCGCCCGGTCCAGCAGCCACAGCGTGCGGCGCTGGCCACGCGCGCCGGCGGCCGGCAACTGCACCTCGCCGGCGCCGCCCAACGCCATCGCCACGGCCGCCGCCTTGGCCTCGCCCGTCGTCATGATCCAGACTTCGGACGAGCGCCGGATCGCCGGCAGGGTCAGCGAAACGCGGGTCGGCGGCGGCTTGGGGCAGTTGCGCACGGCCACCACGGTCCGCTCGGTCTCGTACACCGCCGGCGACTCGGGAAACACCGACGCCACATGGCCTTCCGGGCCGATGCCGAGCATGCAGACGTCGAACGTGGGCACCGGGCCGTGGTCCTCGGGTCGGACCAGGCCGGCCAACAACTCGGCGTACGCCTCGGCGGCCGCGTCCGGGTCGTCGCCGAACTGGCCGTCCGAGGGTTCCATGACGTGCACCCGCTCGGCGGGCACCGCGAGTTCGTCCAACAATGCCGCCCGTGCCTGCGTTTCGTTGCGCTCCGGATCACCGGCGGGCAGGAAACGCTCGTCGCCCCAGAACAGGTCTACTGTGGACCAGTCGACGGCATCCCGAGCCGGCAGCGCGCGAAGCTGTTCCAGCACAGCGATTCCAGTGCTGCCACCGGTGAGCACCACCGACGCCCAGCCCTTCGAGGACTGCGCGTCGACCAGCCGGGTCACCAGCCGTGCCGCGGCGGCAGCGGCCAGCAGCTTGCCGTCGTTGTGCACCACCACTTCGGGCGTGGTCATGACGCCGAACCCTCGGCGGCCTTGCCCTTCGCCGCCGCGGTGGCCTTCGTCTTGCGGGGAGCGGGTTTCTTGGCAGGGGCTGGAGCCTTGGCAGGGGTCTTGGTGGCGGCGGCCGGCTTGGGCTTGGTGGCCGTGGATCGGGCGGCGGTCTTGGTAGGCGCTCGGCCGCGGGTCACCTTCGGCAAGGCGCGCAACGCTTCCGCGTAGATCTCGTCATCATCGAGCCGACGCAGTTCCTCCGCCAGGCAGTCGCTGTCCGACCGCCGGTGCAGCGCCACCCGCCGGTCCGGCTGCCCGGCCTGCACCAGAATCCCGATTCTTCCGTCCGGCCGCTGCAGGTCGACGTTGCCGGACCGCCGTTCCAGCGTCACGCCGTACATGCCCTGGTGGCCGGCCGGCGCCTTCAATCGGCTCACCGGAATCCGCAGGCGCGCGGCCAGCCACGCGGCGAGCAGATCGGTGGACGGCGAGTCCAGCTCACCGATCACCGAGGCGCTGGCCACCTTCTCGGACGGCGGCAGGTCGAGCGCCGCCGCGAGCATCGCCCGCCAGTTGGTCAGCCTGGTCCACGCCAAATCCGTGTCGCCCGGCGCGTAGCCGCTTCGCCGCTGCTCCAACGCTTTGATCGGGTTGCGCTCGTTGGCGGAGTCGGTGATCCGCCGGTTCGCCAGGCAGCCGATCGGGTCCTTCGCCGGCACCGGCGGCGCTTCGAACGGCCACCACGCCACCACCGGCGTGTCCGGCAGCAGCAGCGGCATCACGCAGCCCGCGCCCTGATCGGCCAGCGCGCCATACAGGCGCAGCACCACGATCTCGCCGGCCCCCGCGTCGCCGCCGACCCGGATCTGCGCGTCGAGCCGGGGAGCGGCCCGCTTGGCGCCCTTGGCGACCACGATGATGCGGCACGGATGTTCGCGGCTGGCGTGGTTGGCGGCCTCGATGGCCTCCTCGACCTTGGCGCTGTCCTCGGTGACGATGACCAGCGTCAGCACCCGGCCCAGCGTGGTCACCCCGCCTTCAACGCGGACCTGCACCAGTTTGCTGTTGACCTGCGAGGTGGTCGTCGATGGCAGGTCGAAGATCACGGACGCCTCCAGTGACGGTCAGTGCGTTCCAGCATCTTGTCGGCGGCCACCGGCCCCCAGGTGCCCGCCTGGTACGGCTCGGGCTTGCCGTGGCTGGCCCAGTGGTTCAGCACCGGATCGAGGATTTCCCAGGCTCGCTCGACCTCGTCGTTGACCGGGAACAGTGACGGCTCGCCGAGCAGCACGTCCAGGATCAGCCGCTCGTACGCCTCCGGCGAGGACTCGGTGAACGCGTGACCGTAGCCGAAGTCCATGGTCACGTCCCGGATCTCCATGGTGGTGCCGGGCACCTTGGAGCCGAACCGCATGGTCACGCCCTCGTCCGGCTGCACCCGGATCACCAGCGCGTTCTCGCCCAGCTCGGCGGTCGCGGTGGAGTCGAACGGCAGGTGCGGGGCGCGCTTGAACACCACCGCGATCTCGGTCACCCGCCGCCCCAGCCGCTTGCCGGTGCGCAGGTAGAACGGCACGCCGGCCCACCGCCGGGTGTTCACCGCCAGCGTGATCGCGGCGAACGTCTCGGTGCTGGAGTCCTTGGCGAAGCCGCCTTCTTCCAACAGACCGGGCACTTTCTGGCCGCCCTGCCAGCCGCCGGTGTACTGGCCGCGCGCGGTGGTCTCGTCAAACGGGCCGACCGGCGTCGTCGCGGACAGCACCTTGATCTTCTCCGCCCGCAGGTCGCGCGGGTGGAACGAGACCGGTTCCTCCATCGCGGTCAGCGCCAGCAGCTGCATCAGGTGGTTCTGGATGACATCGCGCGCCGCGCCGATGCCGTCGTAGTAGCCGGCCCGGCCGCCCAGGCCGATGTCCTCGGCCATGGTGATCTGCACATGGTCGACGTAGTTGGAGTTCCAGATCGGCTCGAACAGCTGGTTCGCGAACCGCAGCGCCAGGATGTTCTGCACCGTCTCCTTGCCGAGGTAGTGGTCGATGCGGAACACCGAATCCTCGGGGAACACGTCGTTGACGATGCCGTTGAGCTGCTTGGCGCTGCGCAGGTCATGGCCGAAGGGCTTCTCGATGACCACCCGGCGCCACTGGTCACCGTCCTGTGCGGACAGTCCAGAACGGGCGAGTTGCTTGAGTACCACCGGAAACGCGCTCGGCGGGATCGCCAGGTAGAAGGCGTGGTTGCCGCCGGTGCCACGAACCCGGTCCAAATCGGACACTACGCTGGCGAGCGTGTCGAACGCGTTGTCGTCATCGAAGCTGCCCGGCACGAACCGGATGCCCTCGCACAGCCGGGCCCAGACGTCCTCGTTGAACGGGGTCCGGGCGTGCTCCTTGACGGCGTCGTGCACGACCTGGCTGAAGTCCTCGTTCTCCCAGTCCCGCCGGGCGAACCCGACCAGCGCGAAGCCCGGCGGCAGCAGCCCGCGGTTGGCCAGGTCGTAGATCGCCGGCATCACCTTCTTGCGCGCCAGGTCGCCGGTCACGCCGAAGATCACCATGCCGCACGGGCCGACGATGCGGGGCAGCCGCTTGTCCTGCTCGCTGCGCAGCGGGTTGCGGATCGGTCGGGTCACCGCTGGACCTCCTGGATGGCCGCGTCGATCGCCCTGGCCACCGCGACCAGGCCGGCGGCCCGGTCGGTGAGATGCAGCCGCAGCACCGGGCGACCGTGCTCGGCGAGCACCTGACCGTCGCCGAGCGCCTGGGCGTGCTGCAACGTGCCCAGCGTGTACGGCCGGTCCGGCACCTGGATATCGGCGTCGACCGCACCGGTGAGCTGCAGGAACACGCCGTTCTGGTGGCCGCCCTTGTGGTACTGGCCGGTGGAGTGCAGGAACCGCGGCCCCCAGCCGAACGTCGTCTGCAAACCGCCGCGCCGGGCCAGTTCCGGCCGCAGCGTCGACGCCGACGCGTCGTCCAATCGGTCCAGATACGCCTGGATGGCAACGTAACCAAGGCCCGGCGCGGCGGCGAGCAGCGCGCGGACAGCCGCCGTTGTGGTGGTCACGCCCTCGGGCAGCCAACCGGCGGACGGGTAGATCTCCACCGGCCCGTCAACCGCGATCGGCTTCGCTTCCGTGCCACCGCTCGGATTGTCGAGCAGCGCGCGGGCCGCCTTCTTGGCCGCCTCCACGTCCGGCTGGTCGAACGGGTTGATGCCCAACAGCTTCCCGGCGACCGCCGTCGCGTACTCCCACAACAGCATCTGCCCGCCCAGCGGGCCGAGCGTGGCGATCTTGGCGTTGCCACTCGCTGGGCCGATGACCACCGGGGTGGCGTCGAAGCCGGCGTCGGCGAAACCGGGTGCCTGCACGGATTCCACCGCGACCGGCAGCAGGCCGGTGCCGTCCTTGCCGGTGGACTCGGCGATCAACTGCTCGGCCCAGTCGGCGAAACCCTTGATGCCGGAACCGGAATCGGCCAGCACCACCTTCTCCGCGCCCTTGCCGTGCGCGCTGCCCAGCGCCCCGCCGAGCACCAGACCGGGGTTGTCCGCCGAGTCCACCGCGAGCTGCTTCGCCGCGTCGGCCGCGTCATCGAGCAGACCGGCGACGTCCGCGCCGGCCAGACCCGAGGGCACCAGGCCGAACGCGGTCAGCGCCGAGTACCGGCCGCCGACGTTCGGATCGGCCAGGAACAGCTTGCGGTAGCCCTCCTTGACCGCCAGCTCGGCCAGCGGCGAGCCGGGGTCGGTGACCGCCACGATCCGGCTGGCCGGGTCGATGCCCAGCTTGCGGAACGCGTCGATGAAGATCCGCCGATGGCTGTCGGTCTCCATGGTGGAACCGGATTTCGAGGACACCACCAGCACGGACGCGGACACATCGCCGGCCAGCGCGTCGGCCACCTGCGCGGGATCGGTGGTGTCCAACACGATCAGCGGCACGCCCGCGGTGTTGCTGATCACCTCGGGCGCCAGCGACGAACCGCCCATGCCGGCCAGCACCACCCTGGTCACGCCCTCGGCGCGCAGGTCGGCGCGCAGCGCGTCGATCTCGGCCAGCAGCGGGCGGGATGTCTCGTGCAGGGTCGTCCAGGACAGCCGGATCGATGCCTCGTGCTCGGCCGCCGGACCCCACAGTGTCGGATCCTGGGCGGTCAGCCTGGCGGCGACCTTCTCGTCCGCCAGTTGCGCGGCGACCGTGCTCGCCTCAGTGGCCAGCGTCGCGTCGACAACCTGGACCGCTACTTGATTGGCCATTCGTGCGTCTCAGCCCTTCGCCTTCGTCAGCTCGTTGGACACGGTTTCCAGCAGTTCCGACCACGACTTCTCGAACTTCTCGACGCCTTCGACTTCCAGCACCCGGAACACGTCGTCGGTGTCGATGCCGACCGCGCGCAGCTTCTCGAACAGTCGCGCCGCCTGCTCGCCGGCGCCGCGCACGGTGTCGCCGGTGACCTCGCCGTGGTCGGCGAAGGCGTCCAACGTCTTCTCCGGCATGGTGTTCACCACATCGGCGGTGACCAACTGGTCGACGTAGCGGGTGTCGGAGTAGCTCGGGTCCTTCACGCCGGTGGACGCCCACAGTGGACGCTGCGGCCGGGCGCCGGCCTCGGCCAACGCGGTCCACCGTGGACTGCCGAAGACCTCCTCGAACGCCGCGTACGCCAGTCGCGCGTTCGCGATCGCCGCCTCGCCACGGAGTTCGGCGGCCGCCGGGGTGTTCAGCCTGTCGATCCGCTTGTCCACCTCGGTGTCCACACGGGACACGAAGAACGACGCGACCGACTCGATACCGGCCAGGTCGTGGCCGTTGGCCTTGGCCTGCTCCAGCCCGGTGAGGAAGGCGTCCATCACCTCTTTGTACCGCTGCACCGAGAAGATCAGCGTGACGTTCACGCTCACTCCTTCGGAGAGCACCTTCGCGATCGCCGGCACGCCCTCAGCGGTGGCCGGGATCTTCACCAGCAGGTTCGGCCGGTCTACCGTCTTCCACAGATCCAGCGCCTCGGCGATGGTGCCCTCGGTGTCGCCCGCCAGCCTGGGGTCCACCTCGATGGACACCCGGCCGTCCACCCCGCCGGTGGCCTCCCAGGTCGCGCGGAACGCGTCACAGGCGTTGCGCACGTCGGTGGTGGTGATCTCACGCACCGTCTCGTCCAGCGACGCGCTCCGGGCGGCGAGCTGGCGGACCTGCTCGTCGTAGGAGGCGCCGTTGGCGAGCGCGGCGGCGAAGATCGTCGGGTTGGTGGTCACTCCGACGACGTGCTTGTCGCGGATCAGCGCGGCAAGGTTGCCGGAGGTGAGACGTTCCCGGGACAGGTCGTCCAGCCAGATGGACACTCCTGCGTCGGAAAGCTGGGCCAGTCGGTCGGTGTTCGTCATGGGTCAGCGCTCCTTCACTTGCGACCGTCGATTGCGGGTTACTGGGCCGCCTGCACGTGCTGCAACGAACGACGGGCCGCCTGGGCCACATTCTCGGCGGTGAAACCGAATTCGCGGAACAACGTCATGAAGTCGGCCGACGCGCCGAAATGCTCGATCGAGACGATTTCGCCGGCGTCGCCGACGAACCGGTACCACGGCTGGGCGACCCCGGCCTCGACCGCGACCCGCGCCTTGACCGCCGGCGGGATCACCTGGTCCCGGTACGCCTGGTCCTGGGCGTCGAACCACTCGACGCACGGCATGGACACCACCCGCGCGGTCACGCCCTCAGCGGCCAGGATCTTCCGCGCCTCGACGGCCAGTTGCAGCTCCGAGCCGGTGCCGATCAACACGACATCCGGGGTACCCGATTCGGCGTCGGCCAGAACATAACCGCCGCGGGACACGCCGTCGGCGTCGGTGCCTTCCAGCACCGGCAGGTTCTGCCGGGTCAGCGCCAGGCCGACCGGGCCGTCGGGGTGGGACAGCAACGCCTTCCAGCCGGCCGCCGTCTCGTTCGCGTCGCCGGGCCGCAGCATCGACAGGCCGGGGATGGCGCGCAGCGCGGCCAGATGCTCGATCGGCTGGTGCGTCGGACCGTCCTCGCCCAGACCGATCGAGTCATGCGTCCAGACGTAGGTGACCGGCAGCTTCATCAGCGCCGCCAACCGAACCGCCGGCCGCATGTAGTCGCTGAACACCAGGAACGTGCCGCCGTAGGGGCGGGTCGGGCCGTGCAGCACGATGCCGTTGAGGATCGAGCCCATCGCGTGCTCGCGGATGCCGAAGTGCAGCGTCCGGCCGTAGGGCTGCGCCTGCCACTCGCGGGTGGCGATCGTGGTGGGGCCGAACGAGTCGGCGCCGGCCATCGTGGTGTTGTTGCTCTCGGCCAGGTCCGCCGAGCCGCCCCACAGCTCCGGCAGGACGTCGGCCAGCGCGGCGAGGACCTCGCCGGTGGCCTTGCGGGTCGCCACGCCCTTCGGGTTCGGTTCCCAGCTGGGCAGCTTCTCGGCCCAGCCGGCGGGCAACTCGTAGTGGCTGGCGCGGTCCAGCAGCGCCTTGCGCTCCGGGTTGTTCGCGGCCCACTTGTCGAAGCTGGTCTGCCACTGGGCGTGCGCGGCCCGGCCGCGGTCGACCACCTCGCGGGCGTGCGCCAGCACCTCGTCCTCGACCTGGAAGCTCTGCTCCGGGTCGAAGCCGAGAATCCGCTTGACCTCGGCGACCTCGTCCGCGCCCAGCGCCGCGCCGTGCGCCTTCCCGGTGTTCATCTTGGTCGGCGCCGGATAACCGATCACCGTGCGCAGCACGATGATCGACGGGCGAGAGGTCTCGGCCTGCGCGTTCTTGATCGCCTCCAGGATGCCCTCGACGTTCTCGCCGCCCTCGACGTGCTGCACGTGCCAGCCGTACGCCTCGTAGCGGGCGGCGGTGTCCTCGGACAGCGCGATCGTGGTGTCGTCCTCGATCGAGATGTGATTCTTGTCGTAGAACAGGATCAGGTTGCCCAGCTGCTGGGTGCCGGCCAGCGAGGACGCCTCCGAGGTGACGCCCTCCTCGATGTCGCCGTCCGAGGCGATCACGTAGATGTGGTGGTCGAACGGGCTCTCGCCGGGGGCGGCGTCCGGGTCGAACAGGCCGCGCTCACGCCGGCTGGCCATCGCCATGCCGACCGCCGAGGCCAGGCCCTGGCCGAGTGGGCCGGTGGTGATCTCCACGCCGGCGGTGTGGCCGTGCTCCGGGTGACCGGGCGTCTTCGAGCCCCAGGTGCGCAGCGAGGCGATGTCGGACAGCTCCAGGCCGTAGCCGGAGAAGAACAGCTGTAGGTAGAGCGTCAGGCTGGAATGGCCGCAGGACAGCACGAACCGGTCGCGGCCGATCCAGTCCGGGTCGGTCGGGTCGTGCCGCATCACCCGCTGGTAGAGCGAGTAGGCCAGCGGCGCCAGGGTCATCGCGGTGCCGGGGTGGCCGTTGCCGACCTTCTGCACGGCGTCGGCCGCGAGGACCCGGATCGTGTCGACAGCGCGTCGGTCCAGGTCCGTCCAGTCGGCCGGCAGGTGGGGGGTGGTCAGACGGCTCAGTTCTGCTGTGACGGCTTCATCTGCGGTGGCCACGGCCTACAAGCTCCCACTCTCAGGTCGTGCGGGCCACACGGGGGGCGCCCGGATCGACCCGCTCGGAATCGATCACGTCCGGGGGCGCGGTCCGATCCAGCCCGCGGTTGTCCCTCATCCACGGGTCAGCCTAGTCCTGACTCCGCAGCGACGTGATCTGGTGTGATCCGCGAGGGCCGACCGGGGTTTGTCGGCACCTGATGCGTTGAATGCCAACGGTCGTAGCTACCATTCGGTAGACCTGAGGCTTTCGAGTTGTCGCCGTAGTTGCCGTTGTCGCCGCCCGTCGTTGTCGACCGGGTGGCCCGAGGAGGGACGTGACCAGCACCGTCGGCCCCGAAGTCGGCGCCGAGCACGCCCCGTCCCGCCGATCGCGTGACGTGCTGCTCGCGTACGTCGCGCTGACCAAGCCGCGGGTCATCGAACTGCTGCTGGTGACCACGATCCCGGCGATGTTCCTTGCCGCGCGCGGATTTCCGTCGCTGTGGCTGGTGTTGGTCACGCTGGTCGGCGGCACCATGGCGGCCGGCAGCGCGAACGCGCTCAACTGCGTGGTGGACGCCGACATCGACGCGGTGATGAAGCGCACCAAGGCGCGCCCGCTGGTCCGGCACACCGTGCCCGCGCGCAGCGCGCTGATCTTCGGGCTGGTGCTGGGCGTCGCGTCGTTCGTGCTGCTGTACTTCACCACCAACTGGCTGGCCGCGGTGCTCGCGGTCGTTGCGATCCTGTTCTACGTTCTCGTTTACACGATGCTGCTGAAGCGGCGAACGTCACAGAACATCGTGTGGGGCGGGGCGGCCGGCTGCATGCCGGTGGTGATCGGCTGGGCCGCGGTCACCGGCACGGTCGCCTGGCCGGCGCTGGTGATGTTCGGGGTGATCTTCTTCTGGACGCCGCCGCACTTCTGGGCGCTGGCGATGAAGTTCCGGGACGACTACGAGGCGGCCGGCGTGCCGATGCTGCCGGTGGTCGCGTCCGCCGAGAAGGTGTCCCGGCAGATCCTGATCTACTCCTGGGTGATGGTGGCCTGGACGCTGTTGCTGGTGCCGGCCACCGGCTGGCTGTACGCGGTGTTCGCGGTGGCCCTCGGCGGTTGGTTCGTGGTCGCCGCGCACAGGCTGAACCGGGGCGTGCGGCGCGGTGCGCAGACCAACCCGATGACCCTGTTCCACCTGTCCAACACCTATCTGATGCTGGTGTTCGTGGCGCTGGCCGTGGACTCCGCGCTGCACCTGCGCGTGCTCGGCTGGCCGTTCTGAGACGGGGGCATGCGAGGCTTTTTGCGCATGCCGCGGTCGATCGGGTGCGGGTGTCCCGCAGGATTCTGAGATCTGCTTGAGAACTCACTGGAAGTTCTCTGGGAATTCGGCAGGCGGCTCGATTCGTGGCTCGTGCCCGATACGCTGATATTGAATGTTCAATGATGGCCGCCCATTTTAGTGAGGACGAACACATTGGGAATTGTCAGCAAATTGGCGTTCCGCCGGCGGTGGAAGGCGTGGGTGATCGGCGGAGTGGTCGCCCTGGCGGTGTTGGTCGTGGGCGTGCCGTTCGCCTACATCCATCTCTTCAACAGCGACCAGCCGGCGGCGCTGTCCCTGGACAGCAGCAACGGCACGGCGTCCTCGGCTGCCACAGTTCCGGACAACGGGACCTGGAAGGTCGGCGCCGGCTCCACCACCGGCTACCGGGTGCACGAGATCCTGGCCGGGCAGAGCACCACAGCGGTGGGCCGCACCAACAGCGTCACGGGTGACATCGTGATCAGCGGAAGCGCGGTCACCACCGGCAGCTTCACCGTGGACATGACGACCGTGAAGAGCAACAAATCCCAGCGGGACGGGCAGTTCCAGCGCCGGATCATGCAGACCGCCACCTACCCGACCGCGACGTTCACGCTCACCAAGCCGATCGAGCTGGGCTCGGCGCCCGCGGTGGGCAAGACCGTCACCCCGACCGCCACCGGCAATCTGACCCTGCACGGCACGACCAAGTCGGTCACCTTCGCCCTGCAGGCCGTGCGCAACGGCAACACCATCAAGGTGCAGGGTTCGATCCCGGTGACGTTCTCCGACTACAACATCAGCTCGCCCAGCCTCGCCGGGTTCGTCACCGTCGACAACAACGGCACCATGGAGTTTCTGCTGGACTTCGTGCCCGCCTGAGCCATGCCCGCCTGGGCCGCGGTGCGTCGCGGCCCAGGCGGCGTCGACCAGAATTCCCGCGCTCGGCTCACGAGTAATGATCAACTGTCGGCGGTGTCCGAGCTGACCGTGACGACCTGACCCGACAAGGTGTCCAGGATCTGCTGCCCGAACTTGGCCAGCTTGTTCTCACCGACACCGCTCACCGCGCCGAGTGCGGACAGGGTCGACGGGGCGTCCGTGGCGATCTGGCGCAGGGTGGCATCGTGGAAGATCACATACGCGGGCACCCCCTGCTCCTTCGCGGTGGCCGCGCGCCAGGCGCGCAACTGTTCGAACACCGGCGCGGCCTGCTCGGGCAGGTCGACCGACGCGGCGCGCCGGGACGGCTTGGCGGTCCGCGCCGGCCGTTCGGGATCGCGGCGCAACAACACCGTGCGTCGCCGGCCGAGCACCTCGCCGCTCGCTTCGGTGAGCACCAGCGCGCCGTAGTCACCCTCCACGGCCAGCAAGCTCTCGGCGAGCAGCTGGCGTACCACCCCGCGCCAGCCGTGCTCGGTCAGCTCCGTGCCGATGCCGAACACGGTGAGCGAGTCGTGCTCGTGCTGGACGACTTTGGCGGTCTGCTTCCCCAGCAGGATGTCGATCACCTGGCCCGCGCCGAACTTCTGCCGCCGCTCGCGTCGCAGCCGCAACACCGTGGACAGCAGTTTCTGCGCGGGGATCGTGCCGTCCCAGGTTTCCGGCGGCGAAAGACAGGTGTCGCAGTTACCGCATGTGCCGCCCTGCTGGCCGAAATAGGCGAGCAGACGCGCCCGGCGGCACTCAACGGTCTCGCACAGGGCAAGCATCGCGTCCAGATGGGAGGCCAGCCGGCGGCGGTGCACGTCGTCGCCCTCGGAGGTCTCGATCATCTTGCGCTGCTGCACCACATCCGGGAGGCCGTAGGCGAGCCAGGCGGTGGACGGCAGGCCGTCCCGGCCCGCCCGGCCGGTCTCCTGGTAGTAGCCTTCGACGGACTTGGGCAGGTCGAGGTGGGCGACGAAGCGTACGTCGGGCTTGTCGATGCCCATGCCGAACGCGATCGTGGCGACCATGACCAGGCTGTCCTCGCGCAGGAAGCGCGCCTGGTTCGCGGCTCGGGTGCGCCCGTCCAGTCCCGCGTGGTAGGGAAGCGCCACGATTCCGTTCTGCACCAGGAATTCCGCGGTCTTCTCCACCGACGCGCGGGAAAGGCAGTAGACGATCCCCGCGTCGCCGGGATGCTCGGCACGCAGCAGTTCGAGCAGTTGCCGCTTGGGCTCGTTCTTCGGCGCGATGCGGTACTGGATGTTCGGCCGATCGAAGCTGGTCACGAAGTGCTTGGCGTCGGCCAGGTTCAGCCGGGCGGCGATCTCGGCGTGCGTCGCTTCGGTGGCCGTCGCGGTCAGCGCGATCCGGGGCACGGCCGGCCATCGCTCGTGCAGCGCGGACAGGGCGAGATAGTCCGGCCGGAAATCATGCCCCCACTGCGCGACACAGTGCGCCTCGTCAATGGCGAACAACGAGATCGGGCCACGGTCGAGCAGCTTCAGGGTGGATTCCATGCGCAGGCGCTCCGGCGCGAGATAGAGCAGGTCCAGCTCGCCGGTGAGGAACGCGGATTCGACCATTCGACGCTCGTCGTCATTCTGGGTCGAATTGAGGAATCCAGCCCGGACCCCGAGCGCGGTCAGCGCGTCAACCTGGTCCTGCATCAGCGCGATCAGCGGCGAGACCACCACGCCGACACCGTCCCGGACGAGCGCGGGAATCTGGTAGCACAACGACTTGCCGCCGCCGGTCGGCATGAGCACCAGCGCATCGCCCCCGGCGACCACGTGATCAATGATCTCCTGCTGCGCGCCCCGGAACGAGTCGTAGCCGAACACACGACGTAGCACCTGAAATGCGTCGCCGCGTTCGGCCCTGGTCTCGACGGAATCCACCCGGCCATACTACGAGAACCCGCTCGCCCCCTGCGGGTGCCTGTGGATAACCATGCGGAGCCCTGGAGCGTCCGTCACGGTGGTGGAAGCACCACCGCGACCTTGGCTACATCGTTGAGCAGCGTTGTTGATGGGTTGCCATGAACTGGCTCGGACTCAGAGGGCATTTTGAAACTGTGATTACTGGTCTTTGGTGCGGGCGAGGCGCCGGGACATGGTCATGATCATGGCGATGGTGACCATGGCTTCGTGGTGTTGGGGCAGGGTTTCGTAGTCGCGGACGCAGCGGCGGTGTTTGGTGATCCATCCGAACGTCCGCTCGACGACCCAACGTCGTGGTAGGACTCGGAAGCCGCTGAGCTTGTCGGTGCGTTTGACCACCTCGACGGTGAGGGACAAGATTTTCTTCGCCCAGGGCAGCAGGCGTCCGGTGTAGCCGCCGTCGGCCCACACGTGGGCGACGGTCGAGAACCGGGCGCGCAGTGCCACCAGCAGGCGGTGCGCGCCGTCCCGGTCCTGGATGTGGGCGGCGGTGACCACGACGGCCAGCAGCAGCCCCATCGTGTCCACGGCGATATGCCGCTTGCGGCCCTTGGTTTTCTTCCCCGCGTCGTATCCGGCGCTGGCGCCGGGCACGGTGTCGGCGCCGCGCACGGTCTGCGAGTCGATGATCGCCGCGGTCGGAGACGGGTCGCGTCCAGCGTGGACGCGCACCCGGTCGCGGAGCGCGTCGTGCACCCGTTGCCAGGCGCCGGCTTTGGCCCAGCGGCCGAAGATGCCATAGACCGTCTGATACGGCGGGAAATCGCGGGGCAACTGTGCCCAGGCGATACCGCCGCGCACCAGGTAGAAGATCGCGTCCAGGACCAAGCGGCGGGGATGCTTCTCCGGCCGGCCGCCCCGACCAGCGATCCTGCCCGGCGGCGGCAACAACGGTTGGAGAATCCGCCACTGCGCGTCGGTCATCGAGGACGACGGGTAGAACGAGCACACCAAGGGTGGCCTGGGCGCCCGGTGGGCCGGGCAGCACGAACACACACAGACAGGCGACAATGACACACGAGCTCCTGGCAGGCGGACTGGCGTAGACAACCACCCACCTACCAGGAGCTCACCTCATCCCCGAACACGACACCCCCGAAGATCCACATCCGTGACCTGAAGACACCCACCACCAGGTTTCAAAATGCGCTCTCAAGTGTGGCGGATTACTTCGGCGGGAGTTGTGCGGTTTTCGCGTTGATCCCGCCTGACCGGATCGGCCCAGCCAGCTGCCGGTGCACGCAGCCGGGTCTTCGTCACTGACCGTGTTCTACCGCCTCCGTTCGGCCGAGCACGTTGGGCCGAACCGCCGCACGTACGTAGCCGACTCGGTAGAACAACTGATGTGACGCCCGTAACTCGCACTTACTGTCCTGGACCAGTTGCAGCC
>DASZLR010000004.1:0-9952 GCA_035552275.1 Pseudonocardiaceae bacterium
CCGGGTCGCGTCCTCGATCTGATCCCAGGGCGGCGCGGACTCGACCATGGACTCGACAGTGGTCTGGATGATGGCCGCCTCGCTGGCCCGGAAGACCTCGGCGAAGAGCTCCTTCTTGTCGCTGAAGTGGTGGTAGACGGCACCCTTGCTGGACTCGGACAGCTTGGCGATGTCCTCCACCGAGGTCGCCTCGAAGCCCTTCGCCACGAACAGCGCCTTGGCAGCATCGAGCACCGCGCTCCTGGTCAGCGCGGCATACCGCTCGCGCCTTCCAGACTTGACGTCGTTCACAGCTGGCGAGCATACTCGGAAACCGATAGTCGTTCACAGACTCAGAGTCTTCTGATGGAACGGAGGCACGCCATGTCGCGGTCCGCGTCGCTCGGCGAGAGCCGGGAGATAACCCTGTCCGCAGCCGGGTCCACGGCCCGGATCCGGTATCGGGAGCGTGGCGAGGGTCCGCCGGTGGTGTTCGTGCACGGGCTGGGCGTGAACGCCAATCTCTGGCGCGGTGTCGTCCCGGTCATGGCGGACGCCGGATTCCGCTGCCTCGCGCCGGACTGGCCGCTCGGGGCGCACGAACTACCCGTCCCCGACGCCGACCTGACGCCGCCGGGAGTCGCCGCGCTCATCGCGGAATTCCTGGCAGCCCTTGACCTTCATGACGTTCTGGTCGTCGCCAACGACACCGGCGGCGCGCTCACCCAGATCTTGATGACCGAGCACCCGGAGCGGGTCGGCGCGGTCGTCCTCGCGACCGTGGACAGCTTCGAGTACTTCCTGCCGCCGCCGTTCTCCCTGCTCACCAAGGTCGCCGCCGTGCCCGGCCTGACCTGGCTGGCCGCGAAGAGCCAGCGGTGGCGGGTGGTGCAGCGGTTGATGCTGGGGCCGCTGGCGAAACGCCCGCTGCCAGTGGACATTGTGGACAGTTACGTGACGCCGATGCGCAGGGATTCGGCGATTCGGGCCGACGCACGCCGCTTCATCCGCGGCGTGCACAACCGGTACACCCTCGCGGCGGCCGAGAAGTTCGGTGAGTTCGCCAAGCCGGTGCTGCTGGCCTGGGCCGTCGAGGACAAGTTCTTCCCGATGAGCCTGGCCGAGCGGCTGCGTGATCGGTTGCCGAACGCCACCCTCCAGACGATCGAGGACTCCTACACCTTGATCCCGGAAGATCGACCGGACGAACTGGCCAAGCTCATCCTCGACTTCGCGTCAACTCATGCTTGACGACAGCCTATCGTCAACCTACGATTGACGCATGAGTCCACTCAACGTAAACCTCACCGAACTCATCGCCGGTGTCCAGTCCGACCTGCCGGGCGCCGAGCCGCTGGCCTGGATCGCCGTGGCGCAGTCCCGGTCGAAGCAACTCGGCGAGATCGGCGATCAGCTCGTCGGCCATTTCGTGGACCAGGCCCGGAAATCCGGTGCGTCGTGGAGTCAGATCGGTGACGCGATCGGCGTGACCAAACAGGCCGCCCAGCAACGCTGGGTGTCACCGACCTTCGAGCGGTTCACGACCAGAGCGCGCAAGGCCGTGGTGCTGTCGCAGGAGCGCGCCCGCACCGATCGGCGGACTGAAATCGGCACCGAACACCTCCTGTTCGGCCTGCTCGAAGATCCGGACGGGTTGGCAGCACAGGCTTTGGCGTCGCTGGCCGGCTCGCTCGATGCCGTGCGGACCGCGGTCGAGGCCCGGTTGAAAACTGGCGACACGACCCTCAAGGGTCATATCCCGTTCGCGCCGGACTGCAAGGACGCGCTGCGTCGGACACTCGACGAGGCGTTGAGCCTCAACCACAACTACATCGGCACCGAACACATCCTGCTCAGCCTGCTGATGACCGACGGTCAAGCGGCGGTGATCCTCGGCGAACTGGAGATCGGTTACGACGCCACGCGCGCCTGGCTGGTCGAGAGGCTGACCGAGATCGCGGCGGAGCCCGGAAAATGATCGCGGTCCGCCAGCGACCGTGAATTCATCGAGAAAGACGTCCCCGGATATCTGGCCAACGCCGGGATCGAGGGCGTGTTGACCGCCCCAGCCAATACCAAAGACGGCCGGGCCGTGCTGACCGGCGCCGGGTTGGCCGAGCAATGCGCGATATATCAGCAGCAGGGCACTGGCTGGGCGGGTGAGGGCATTCAGGGACTGGGTGTCGTCGGATTCGAGAACGCGAACAATGTGGACTCGAGAATTGCCTCGTTCGTGCTCGCCTATGCCGATGACAGCGATGCCGAGACGGTTTGGGTCAAGATGACCGACGCGACGCGCACCCAGCTTCCGCAGGCCAAGCAGCAGAATTCAGCTGTGGGCGACCAGAACTCGTCCTTCGTGACCGATGCGGGCACGGTCGTGGTGCTGCGGACCGGCTCGGTCGTGGCCCCCGCGATGTCCCACAGCGACATGGGTTATCAGGGTGCCGCCGATCCCTACGGGGACACCACAAATCCGGATGAGACCGATCCCATCCAGATGTGGTCGACCGTGCAGGCCAGGAAGATCAACGCCGTGCTCGGCGGCGCGTGATGGTCAGCGGTGCTTGATCGTCGCCCAGCCCTCGACCTCTTCCGGCAGCCGGCTGGCCGGTCCGACGTACTGCGCGGACGGGCGTACCAGACGGCCGGTGCGCTTCTGCTCCAGGATGTGCGCGCACCAGCCGGCGGTCCGGGCGCAGGTGAACATCGCCGGCATCATGTGCGGCGGCACCTCGGCGAAGTCCAGGATCACCGCGGCCCAGAACTCGACGTTTGTCTCAATTGGACGGTCCGGCCGGCGCTCTCGCAGTTCGGTCAGCGCGGCCTGCTCCAAGGCGGCGGCGGCCTCGTAACGGTCGGCGCCCAGTTCCTTGCAGGTCCGCCGCAGCACCCGGGCCCGCGGGTCCTCGGCGCGGTAGACCCGGTGGCCGAAGCCCATCAGCCGGTCGTGCCGGTCGAGGATGCTGGAAACGACCTTGTGCGCGTCGCCGTTGCGCTCGACCTCTTCGATCATCGGCAGCACCCGCGCCGGCGCGCCGCCGTGCAGCGGGCCGGACATCGCGCCGATCGCGCCGGACATGGACGCCGCCACATCGGCGCCGGTGGACGCGATCACCCGGGCGGTGAACGTCGACGCGTTCAGGCCGTGCTCCGCCGCCGACACCCAGTACGCGTCGATCGCGCGGATGTGCGCTGGGTCCGGCTCGGCGCGCCAACGCGTCACGAACCGCTCGGTGATGGTGTCGCACTCGTCGATCCGCGACTGCGGAACCGCCGGCACGCCGATGCCGCGCGCCGACTGCGCCACGTACGACAGCGCCATCACGGAGGCGCGGGCGAGCTGGTCGCGGGCCTGCTCGTCGGTGATGTCCAGCAGTGGCTGATAACCCCAGATCGGCGCCAGCATGGCCAGCGCGGCCTGCACGTCCACCCGCACGTCACCGGTGTGCACCGGGATCGGGAACGGCTGCGCGGGCGGCAACCCCTCGCCGAAACGCCCGTCGACGAGCAATGCCCACACATTGCCGAAGGTGACCTTGCCGGCCAGGTCCTCGATGTTCACCCCGCGGTACCGCAGCGCGCCGCCATCGCGGTCCGGTTCGGCGATCTCGGTCTGGAACGCGATCACGCCCTCCAGGCCGGCCCGAAAACTCGGATCGGCCGCCGGTTTGGCCGCGTTCTGCTCGCTCTGCACCACGTTGTGCACCGCCCTTCGTGGGGGAAATCGCACGCCGCTACCTCGTGAGTGGGCTATGCGTCGTGCCTGGGTCGCCATGCAGACTGCACCACGATCGCGCCGTCGGCAACGGATCGCCGTGGTGTGTTCTGTCACGAATCAGGACACGATTCAGAATACCCCGCGGCGCGCCTTTCTGATTCGATTCCGAATGCGATCCGACCACCCCCCGTGGGAGGGATCACCGGGCCAGCGGTTCCGGTTCGGGCGGAAAACCCGTAACGTCAGCGGACACGGTGCCCATTGCCCGTCCACAACCCCAACTACGCGGGTGCATCAGGGTTGAACCAAGGTCCATCAGACCGGAGGTGATTCGGGGTGTCCGAGACCGACAGCCTGCTCGAACTTCCCAGCATGCGGGTGTCCTACGAACAGGGCAGCCTGGATGAGTCGGAGCTCGCGGACAGTTGGTACGAACAACTGCAGCGATGGCTGGACGAGGCCACTCGCGCCGGCCTGGCCGAACCGAACGCGATGGTGCTGGCCACCGCCAACCCGCAAGGCCTGCCGTCCTCCCGGACGGTGCTGTGCAAGGGCCTGGACGAGCGCGGCGTGGTGTTCTTCACCAACTACACCTCGAACAAGAGCCACGACCTGCGCGCCACCCGCTACGCCTCGGCCACTTTCCCCTGGTACGGAATGCAGCGCCAGGCACACGTTCGGGGCACGGTGGAGCGGGTGAGCTCGGCCGAGACCGCGGCCTACTGGGCGAAGCGGCCGCGCGGCTCGCAGTTGGGTGCTTGGGCGTCCCCGCAGTCCCGGGTGGTGTCCGGCCGGGTCACGCTGGACAACGCGCTGGCCAAGATCGAACGGCAGTTCGCCGACGCCGAGAAGGTGCCGGTGCCGCCGCACTGGGGCGGCTGGCGAATCCGTCCGGACATCGTGGAGTTCTGGCAGGGCCGGCGGGACCGGATGCACGACCGGCTGGTCTTCGAGCGCGCCGACGAGAACTGGCGGATCAAGCGACTCGGCCCCTGAGCCGCCGGTTCAGCCCGTGAGAAATTCACGCGAAACGGGTCGTTAGCTGTCCTAAGCTGACGACACGTGACCGCTGAACCCGATACATCCGAGGACTCCGCGCGCCCCGAACCGGCCAGCCGCCGTTGGTGGCAGGCGCTGGTGATGGACACCCGGCCGCTGCGGATCGCCGCGTACCGCCGGCTCTGGGTGTCCAATGTGGTCACTTCGGTGGGCGCGCAGCTGACCATTGTCGCGGTGCCCAAGCAGGTGTACGACCTGACCGGCTCGTCCGGCTACGTCGGCCTCGCCGGCGTGTTCGCCCTGGTGCCGCTGCTGGTGTTCGGACTGTGGGGTGGCGCCATCGCCGACGCCGTCGACCGGCGGGTGCTGTTGTTGTTCAGCGGCGGCGGGATCGCGGTCACCTCGGTGCTGTTCTGGTGGCAGGCGGCGGCCGGGATGCGCTCGGTCTGGCTGGTACTCGTGCTGCTGGGCGTGCAGCAGGCGTTCTTCGCCGTCAACCAGCCGGCTCGCCAGGCCGCCGTCGCCCGGCTGGTGCCGGCCCCACTGTTGCCCTCGGCCGGCGCGCTGTCCGGGACGGTGATGTCGTTCGGCGCGGTGCTGGGGCCGATGCTGGCCGGCGCGCTGATCCCGCTGCTCGGACTGTCCACTTTGTACTTGATTGACTCGTGCGGGATGACGCTGACGCTGTGGGCGGTGTGGCGGCTGCCGTCGCTGCCCCCGCTGGCTGGCGCCGTCCGGCGAGCTGGCCTGGCCCAGGTGATCGACGGCTTCCGCTATCTGGCCGCGCAGAAGGTGCTGCTGGCCTCCTACCTGGCCGACATCATCGCGATGGTGTTCGGGATGCCCAGGGCGCTGTTCCCGGAGATGGCCGAGCACACCTTCGGTGATCCGCCCGGTGGCGGGCTCGCGCTGGGCCTGCTGTTCGCCGCGATGCCGATCGGCTCAGTGCTGGCCGGGCTGCTGTCCGGCTGGCTGACTCGCGTCCGCCGGCACGGCGTGGCAGTGGTGATCGCGGTCGCCTGCTGGGGCCTGGCGGCGGCCGGGTTCGGGCTGGCCGGCCACCTTTGGCTGGCGGTGCTGTGCATGGCGCTGGGCGGTGCGGCGGACATGATCAGCATGGTGTTCCGCAGTGCGATCCTCCAGGTCGCGGCCACCGACGAGATGCGCGGCCGGATGCAGGGCGTGTTCATCGTGGTGGTCGCCGGTGGCCCACGGTTGGCCGACGTGCTCCACGGCACCGTCGGCGCGGCGGTGGGCGCGGCCGCGGCCAGCACCGGCGGCGGGTTGTTGGTCGTGGTGGCCATCGTGGTCGCAGCTGTGCTGCTGCCGGCGTTCTGGCGCTACCGGTCACCTGTCTGATCTGCGTCGATCAATCTGCCGGGTGGCAGGCGCCGTCGCAGAAGGGTTGGTTCGCGGTGCGCCCGCAGGAGCAGGCGGCCATCCGTGTCTCGGCCAGGCCGGCTTCACCCGGTTGGGTGACGATGCTGAGGTTGCCGCGCAGCAGCAGCGGACCGCCGGGCAGGGCGGTGATCACGGTGACCGGATCACCCTGTTCGCCTGGCGCGTCGGCGAGTTGGTAGTGCAGCGCGCCGGTCGGGCAGCGGCGAACCACCTCGGCGACCTCATCGGTTGCCGCGTTGTCCGGCTGGATCCACGGTCGGGCGGCGGTGTCGAAAACGCCCGGCAGGCCGCGCACGCATTCGGCGAAATGCCGACAGCGCGAGGCATCGAAATAGACGGTGATGTCGGCGGATCGGTAGGCCTTGCCGGGCGGGGGCGAGTCGACCATGGCGAACTCCTCACGGTGCGAGCCGGCGATTCGACAGTAGTCTCATCGCGGTGAGCGGACCGACCGGAGCGCAGTTCGAGATCCGACAGGGCGCGGCGCGCGCCGTGGTCACCGAGCTTGGCGCGGGCCTGCGCGCGTTCGAGGTGGCCGGCGTGCCGTACCTGCAAACGTTTGCCGAAGATCAGCCGCCGCCGATGGGCAGTGGCGCGGTGCTGGTGCCGTGGCCGAACCGGGTCGCCGGCGGTCAGTGGCGCTGGCAAGGCCGGCCGGAGCAACTGGCGATCACCGAGCCGGCCCGGGGCAACGCCATCCACGGCCTGGTCCGGCGCAAGCCGTGGCAGGTCGAATCGCGCGCCGACGACCGGATCTCGCTGACCGTCGACATTCCGGCGGAGGACGGCTGGCCGGTGCCGCTGCGCACCGCCATCGAGTACACAGTGGACGATCGTGGGCTGACCGTCCGGCACACCGTGCGCAACCTCGGGGATGAGCCGGTTCCGTTTGGTGTCGGCACCCATCCGTATCCGCGGGCCGGCACGTCCGCCATCGACGCCTGTGAGCTGCGGTTGGCCGCCGCGACCGTGCTGCCGCTGGACCCGGACACCATGGTGCCGTCCGGTCCGGCCGTGCCGGTGGACGGCACCGAGTACGACTTCCGCACGCCGCGTTCACTCGCCGGAGCGAGCCTGGACACGCCGTTCGGCGGCTGCGAGCCGGCCGAGGACGGCCTGATCCACCATCGGCTGACCGGCCAGGACGGCGGCGTCGAGCTGTGGGCCGAGCCGGATTTCCGCTGGGTGCAGGTGTTCCTGACCGACGGATTTCCCGGCCAGGACAGCGCCGTCGCGATCGAGCCGATGACCTGCCCGCCGGACGCGCTGAACTCCGGTGTCGACCTGATCGTCCTTCCGCCACGTGAGACATGGACCGGCCGATGGGGGATTCATCCGCTGCCCGGCGGCGGGATCGGTTAGCCTGGCTGCTCGTGGACGTCGCGATCACCGGTGGATACGTTGTTCCTGTCGACGGCTCGCCCATTGAGGGCGGGACGGTCCTGATCAGAGGCGGCAGGATCGCCGAGGTCGGCACCGCTGCCGAGGTCGACGTCCCGGACGAAGTCGCCGAGGTCGAGGCCGACGGCTGCTGGGTGCTGCCCGGTTTCATCGACGCGCACGCACATCTCGGCGTTTTCGAGGACGGCGAGGCCTGGGCCGGCAACGACGTCAACGAGATGACCGATCCGAACGGCAGCCGGTTCCGGGCGATCGACGGGATCAACCCGGCCGACCTCGGCTTCGCCGACGCGCTGTCCGGCGGGGTCACCGCGGCCGTGGTCAAGCCCGGCTCGGGTAACCCGATCGGGGGACAGACGGTCGCGGTGAAGACTTGGGGCCGGTCGGCGGACGAGATGGCGTTCCGGACCGAGGTCAGCGTGAAAAGCGCGCTCGGCGAGAACCCGAAGCGCGTCTACGGCGACAAGAACCAGACGCCCTCGACGCGGCTCGGCGTGGCTGCGGTGATCCGCGAGGCGTTCACGAAGGCGCGCAACTACCGGGCGCGGCGGGAGCACGCGGCAGGCGAGAGCAAGCCGTTCGACCAGGATCTGACGCTGGACAACCTGGTGCGGGTGCTGGACCGCGAGCTGATCTGGGACCAGCACTGTCATCGCGCCGACGACATCCTCACCGCCGTCCGGCTGGCCGAGGAATTCGGCTACGAGCTCGTGGTCAACCATGGCACCGAGGGGCACCTGATCGCGGACATCCTGGCCGCCAAGGGTATTCCGGTGATCTTCGGCCCGATGTTCACCACCAGGGTGAAGGTCGAGCTGCGCAACCGGACCATGCGCGCGGCCGGGATCATGGCGAAGGCCGGCGTGCTGCTGGCGATCACCACCGACCATCCGGTGGTGCCGATCAACTTCCTGGTGCACCAGGCGACGCTGGCGGTCAAGGAGGGCCTGGACACCGAGACCGCGTTGCGGGCGCTGACCGTGAACCCGGCCCGCATTCTGAAACTGGACGATCGGATCGGCGCGCTACGGCCCGGCCTGGACGGCGATGTGGTGCTCTGGTCCGGTGATCCGCTGGACGTGATGAGCCGGGCTGTCCGGGTGTTCATCGGCGGTCGCGAGGTCTACCAGTACGACGGCGACGCTGAGCAGGGCAACGTCGTCAACCCGTACTACCCGCCGGCCGCGCGGTGACCTGCTCGTCCGCTTGCGCCGGTTGAGCTCGGCGGAGCGCGATCAACGGGAGGATCAGGACGGTCACCATGCCGGCGCCGACCAGCGCGGCCGCCGTGCTGGCCGGCATGGTTCCGGTCTCGGTGCCGATTGTGGTGATCACCACGACCAGTGGCAGGGCGGCCGAGGCGAGCAGGGCGAACGCCTGCCGGGGTCGCGCGGCCAGGTCGTGCCGGTGCAGCAACAGCGTCGGCACGCCGCGCACCACCATGAACAGGATCGCGAAGACCGGCACCAGCAGCAGGTCCATCGGATGCGTCAGCAACGCGCGCAGGTCGAACCGCATTCCGCTGACCACGAAGAAGAACGGCACGAACATGCCGAACGCGATCGACTCCAGTTTGTCCCGCACCACGCCGGCTTCCGCCGGATGGCCGGTGTCCAGCGCCAATCGAACCACCACGCCGGCCGCGAACGCGCCCAGCAGCACGTCGAGGCCGAGCGCGTTGGCCACCCAGAGCATGACCACGATGGTGAACAGCGCCAGCCGCACCGCGAACTGCACGCTGGTGCCCAGGGTGACCGTGACCAGCCGGGTGATCCGGGCGGACCGGGGCCGCAGGGCAAGCCACACCGCAGCGGTCGCGGCCACCGCGAAACCCACCAGGACCGCGGCGGTTCGCCCGACCTGTTGATCCGAGAGCAGCAACGCGACCGCGACGATCGGACCGAATTCGCCGAACGCGCCGACCGCGAGCACCCGCACGCCCAGCGGAGTCGCCAACAGGCCGGCGTCCCGGACGATGGGCAGGATCGTGCCCAGTGCCGTCGTCGTCAACGCCAGCCCGATGACCAGGGACGAGAAGGTGAATCCGTGTATCAACACGCCGAAGCCCAGCCCGAGCGCGACCGAGCACAGCCAGCCGAGCCCGGCCAGGCGTAGCGGCGTGCCCCGAATTCGGTCGAACTCGATCTCGTATCCGGCGAGGAACATCAGCATCGCCAGGCCGAAATCGGCGATGAAGGTCACCGTGTTGTCCTCGTGCGCCCAGCCGAGAGCCTGTGGCCCAATCACGATTCCCAGCAGGATTTCCAGCACCACTGCCGGAATCGCGATCCACTTCGCCACTCGGTCGACCAGCAGCGGCACGATGGCCGCGACGGCGAACACCACAGCGAGGGTGTCCATGGTGCCGCGTGGCATGCGGTGCCCTTCGGTCAGGCCAGCAGTTTCTGTTTGGCGGCCTCGAACTGCTCCGGAGTGAGCAGACCGTCCCGC
>DASZLR010000005.1:0-1670 GCA_035552275.1 Pseudonocardiaceae bacterium
GATCGCGGTGGACACTGTCCCATCGATGCCGGCGACCCCGCGATTGGATCGGACCTTGATATCACGCGGGTTCAGTCCGACCAATGCGACGTCGCGCACCGGGTTGGACGCGCCGAGCACCAGCTGGTCGCCGGGACGCAGCGCGTCGGCGACCGCGGCGGCCACGTGCAGGCCGGTAGTCAACGGGTGCGCCGCGAGCTGCTCGCGCACCGCGGCGATGGCGTGGCCGTTCAGCTCCGCGCAGCGGCTCAGCCAGTCGGGGTTCGGTGTGCCGGTGGTGACGGCGCGGGTGCCGGTGGCTTGCGAGTTGCCCGAGACGTCGGGCCAGCGCGGACCGGTGGTCAGCGCGTACACCGGCACCGACGGGTCGGCCAGCAGCGCCGACACCGGCCGGTGCAGGGTGGGCCGGCCCAGCATGATCACCTGCTGCGGGCGCAGCTGCGACAGCGCCAACGGGTGCAGCGGGTTGGCGGCCGGGGGCGCGGTGGGCTCGGCGACGGTCGGCAACGCCGCCAGTTCAGGCCGTTCACCGGCGCCGTGACCGGCAATGACGACGGTGTCCAGGTTCAGGTCGATGTCCAGCGGCTGGTCGAAGCTGACCGCCGGGGTGTACGTCCACGCCTTGCCGTCGGGCCGGCCCGGCGGGATGGGCCCAGGCTCCAGATCGGGCACCAGCGGCTCACGCAGCGGGATGTCGAAATGCACCGGGCCGGCGTTGGCGCTGCGCGCACCGGTCGCGGCCACCACGACGCGGCAGGTCGCCGATCGCCAGGTCGCGTTGAGGGCGTCCATCCGCTCCGGAGCATCTTCGGCCAGGCCGAGGCTGATGGTGGCGCGGACCTGGGTGCCGAAATAGCCCAGCTGTTCCATGGTCTGGTTGGCGCCGGTGCCGAGCATTTCGTAGGGCCGGTTGGCCGACAGCACGATCAGCGGCACCCGCGCATAGTTGGCCTCCACCACGGCCGGACCGAGGTTGGCCACCGCGGTGCCAGACGTCATCGCGACGCAGACCGGTGTGCCCGCCGCGATCGCCAGCCCGACGGCCAGGAATCCGGCGGTCCGCTCGTCGATGCGGACGTGCAGCCGCACCCGGCCGGCCCGGTCGGCGTCCTGCAGCGCAAACGCCAGCGGGGCATTGCGCGAGCCCGGACACAGCACCACATCGCGGACACCGCCGCGGATCAGTTCGTCGACGACGACGCAGGCCTGTGCCGTCGAGGGATTCACCAGTTCAGCTTAGTCGGGTGACGATGCTGGCCACGGCCCGCTGAGGAGCCCGACAATCAAGCCATGTGCAAGGCTCAGTACGTCATGCTGCTGAAGAACTTCAGTATCGCGGAGTTGACGGCCTCGGGCCGCTCCAGGAAGCCGAGATGACCGGTGTCGGCGATCAGCTGGTATTTACTGCCGGGGATGGCGTCGGCGACTTCCTTGCCCAGGTGCGGCGGCGTCACCACGTCGTCGGCGAAGCCGAGCACCAGCGTCGGCGTGTGGATGCCCCCGTAGGAGGGCAGGTGGTTGCTCTGCGGCGAGATCCAGCCCTGTCGGATGATGCCCGGCGTGATCTTGATCGGCCAGATGGTGAACATGCTGATCCACTCGGCGACGGCCTCGTCGTTGCTGAGCGTCTTCGGCGAAAAGCTCTCCAGCAGCCGGATTTTGGCGTCGTA
>DASZLR010000006.1:0-27255 GCA_035552275.1 Pseudonocardiaceae bacterium
GTCGCCTTGGAACCGGGCAATACCACCAGATCCGCGTCAGCGAGCCGGGCCGGCTCGGTCACCAGCCGCACACTCACCCCCGGCTCGCAGGCCAGTGCCTCCACGTCGGTGGCGTTGGAAATCCTGGGCAACCGGACCACGGCGACCCGCAGCGATTCTGTGCCCAGCGGCGGCCTCGACCGGCCGACAATCCCGTCCAACGGATAGGACAGCGAGTCCTCGGCGTCCAGCCACAGGTCATCGCGCCACGGCAACACACCCAGCGTCGGCCGCCCGGTCAGCTCGGCGAGCCGGCGCAGGCCCGGTTCGAGCAGCCGCTCGTCACCGCGGAACTTGTTGAGCACGAACCCGGACACCAGCGCCTGATCGGCGGCGTCCAACAGCGCCAGCGTGCCGAACAGGTGCGCGAACACCCCGCCCCGGTCGATGTCCCCCACCACCAACACCGGCAGCCCGGCCGCCCGCGCCAGCCCCATGTTGGCGATGTCGTCGGCGCGCAGGTTGATCTCGGCTGGCGACCCGGCGCCCTCGCAGATCACCACGTCGAACTCCGCGCGCAGTGATGCCAGGGTGTCCAGCACGACGTGCAGCAGTTCGGCCTTGCGCGGCCGATAGGACAGCGCGCTGACCTCGCCGATCGCCCGGCCGAGCACTACGAGTTGGGAGGTGCGGTCACTGCCCGGTTTGAGCAGCACCGGGTTGAACCGCACGCTCGGCGCCAGGCCGGCGGCGGCGGCCTGCACCGCCTGCGCTCGGCCGATCTCGCCGCCATCGGCGGTGACCACCGAGTTGTTGGACATGTTCTGCGCCTTGAACGGCGCGACCTTGACGCCCTGCCGGGCCAGCCACCGGCACAGTCCGGTGGCCAGCACGCTCTTGCCCGCGTCCGAAGTGGTGCCGGCGACGAGCAGTGACCCGGTCACGCCGTCACGGCAGAGTGAGGATTTCGGCGCCCTCGTCGGTGACCACCAGCGTGTGCTCGAACTGCGCGGTGAGCCGCTTGTCCTTGGTGGTCACCGTCCAGCCGTCGTCCCAGACGTCGTAGTCGATGGTGCCGAGAGTGATCATCGGCTCGATGGTGAACGTCATGTTCGGCTTGACGATGGTGGTGACCTGCGGCTCGTCGTAGTGCAACACCGTTGGCGTGCCATGGAAGTACGGGCCGACGCCGTGCCCGGTGAAGTCGCGGACCACGCCGTAGTCGAACCGCTTGGCGTAGGACTCGATCACCCGGCCGACCACGTTGAGCTGCCGGCCCGGCCGGACCGCCTTGATCGCCCGGCTCAGCGCCTCCCGGGTCCGCTCGACCAGCAGCCGGGCGTCCTCGCTGACATCGCCGGCGAGGTAGGTCGCGTTGGTGTCGCCGTGCACGCCGTGGATGTAGGCGGTCACGTCGATGTTGCAGAGGTCGCCGTCCTCGATCACCGTCGAGTCCGGGATGCCGTGGCAGATCACCTCGTTGAGCGAGGTGCAGCAGGACTTGGGGAAGCCGCGGTAGCCGAGTGTCGACGGGTAGGCGCCGTGGTCGCAGAGGTACTCGTGCACCACCTTGTCAATGTCGTCCGTGGTGGCGCCCGGCTTGACCGCCTTGCCGCCCTCCTCCAAGGCGCGCGCGGCGATCCGGCCGGCGATCCGCATCGCCTCGATCACCTCGGGCGTCCGCACGCCGTCGCTGTCGTCCCGCTTCGGTTGCGGCTTGTCGACATACTCCGGCCGCACGATGGACGCCGGAACGGCGCGACGCGGGGACTGGACACCGGGTTGCAGCGGGGCGCGAACGGGCATGTCACCACCCTACGACGCGCCCGGAGCCGCGATCGGCAGCCCACGGTGTTTGACCGCACACAGCGAGGCCGCGTCGAAACAGATCACAACCGCTCCTCGCGTTGCCATTCCAGCTCCGCGGAGGCACTGAATCCGGGCGTGCCGGGCAACGGTTCCGTGCGTGAAACCCGCGCGTACGGACGCTCCGGCGGCAACAGTTCGCCCCGTCTGAACAACTCATCCAGCCAGTTCGGACTTGGCGATGTGGGCACGAGCATCGCGACCGAGCGATCTCCGACCACCACGACGAACGACTCACCGGCTTCGGCTCTACGTAGGTATTCGCTGAGACGCTGCTCGAATTCGTGCCCGGTGACAGTCTCCATGCTCCAGATGCAACCACACCGCCTCGTCGGGACAGCTCAGAACAGCACCTCCTCATGGAACACCGCGACAGCGGCAGGCAGATAGCAATCCAACTCGTCCGGACGCACCGGCCGGACCAGCAGCGCGACGCGCAATTCACCGGGCCGTCGCCGCCGACACCTGCCAGGTGCGCGCACTGGCGGGGTGATCGAACCAGACGACTTGGCTGGTCTCCGTGACCGTCAGCCCGAAGGCTTCCCAGCGAGGCTCGCCAAGGTCGGCCCACGTGTCGTACGCGGCTTGGATGCATTCCCAGATGTGCGCCGGCCCGGTCTCGGTGACGTGGCGAACTTGGCGGTCGTCGGTGATCTCGATCCGTGTGGCTCCGTCGGCCGTGGTGATCGTGCCGGCCTTGGGCGACAAGGTGTCCCGGTCGAGTTGGTATCCGAATCGGACCCTGACGGGCAGCGAGAAGTGAGCTAGGAACCATGGCACGGTCTCGCGCCACGGTGTCATCGGGACGGCCGTTTCGTAGGTGCGGGTCGAGGCGTCGCCAGTCTCGGGCGTCGTGGCCTTGGCCGGCCCGAGGTCGTGGCGCATGTCCATGAAGCCGGCCCACCGGGCGGTGAACCGTCCTTGAGCGCCGAACTCGGTCCGGTCGAGCAACACCAGGTTGCCGGCGCTGGTGCCGAGTTTGAGATCGGCGAGAATCTGGCCGCCCATCTTCGTCTGCTCGACCCACGTCCACGGGACGAGCGGCGCGGCGCAGGTGGCGATGATCCGATCGTAAGGGCCGTGCTCGGCAAGGCCCCGGTCTCCGTCGACCGCGACGAGCGTGGGGCGGTAGCCGATGGCGGCCAGGCGCTGCCGCGCCAGCTCCACCAGCTCGGGGTCCACGTCGACGCTGAACACGTTCTCCTGGCCGAGTCGATGGGACAGCAGTGCCGCGTTGTATCCGGTGCCGGTGCCGATTTCCAACACCCGGTCGCCGTCGGCGATGTCGAGCAGGGACAGCATCCGCAGCATCAGGTCCGGCTTGGTCGAGGACGACACCGCCTCCTGGTAGCCGTCGCGCTGCGCCAGTGAGGTGATGAGCGTGGTCGGCGAGTACGCCAGGTCAAGACCGGTCGAGCTGCTGGTGTCGACCTCCGTCCAGCCGTTCTGGTCCTGCTGGAACGCCACCGGCACCAGCTTGTGCCGGGGCACCGCCACGACGGCCGCGCGCCACAACTCGTCACGCAGGTCACCACGGTCCGCCAGCAGATCGGCGAGCGCCTTCGCGTGACTGCGCCACTCGTCGGTGTGAGTCGTCATGATCGGCTGCCTCCGGCAAGTAGGTCGGCCAGTTGGGCGGTGAGTGGCGCTCCGGTGCGGTGTTCAACGAACCCGTATTGGCCGCCCGCGTTCGCTTCGAGAAACACCCACTGACCCTCGGGCATGACCACGAAGTCAAACGCCGCGTACAGCAGGCCCGCGCTGGACATGAAGCGGCGAACGCCGTCTGCCACATCGCCAGGCGTGTCGATCAGGCAGTAGGTGTTGGCGTCGTAGTCGGTGCGGAAGTCGACATACGACTCGGTTGAACCGGCGTGGATCGTCGTGCTGGTGATGTGGTCGCCGATGACGATCAGCCGCGCCTCGTACGCCTTGGGCACCCACCGCTGGAACAGGTGGGTGGTCTGTTCGACACCGCGCAGGTCGTCCAGATCGGGCGGGTCCACCAGCCGGGTGAACCCGATCTTGCGTTTGCCCTGCTCGATGATGCTGGACGCACCAATCATCTTCGTGACCGTCTGGCCCTCGCGCGCGAACACCTGCACTGGCGCTGGCTCGTTGGCGATCAGCGTGCCGGGCACGACGAGACCGCAGCGGGCGGCGGTCACGAGTTGGACTGGTTTGTACGCGATGTCGGCCATCCGCGACGGGTGGTTCACCCACAAGGCCGGGAGGCTCGCGAGGATGCCGCCCAGGCCGTACTTGGCCTCCATATTCGCGTGTTGACGTTCGGCGGCCGACAGTTCGGCCGCGAACTGGTACGCCTCGGGAGCCCGGTACCACACGGACGTGATCGTCTCCAGGTCCACGACGCGGTGCGGAGTGCGCAGCGCTCCCACCCAGCGATCCCCTCGCAGCTCAGCAGCGACGCTGAGCTGTGAGGGGAACCAGGCGGTGTTGATCCTGTGCACCTCGACGCCACGGTCACCGAGCACTTCAACCATATGGTCGGCTGTCGAGTCCAGGTCTCCGGTGAGGATCAGCACCGCCATGATCAGGCCGCCGGGTTGGGGTCGTCCTGGATGTAGTCGTACCTCCAGTCCTCCGACCGGCCCTCGTCACCGTCGTTGTCGGATATCGAGTCCGCCGACGGGTCGCCCATTACGAGCGGCTGCCCCTCGTGATCCACCGCGATCTGGCGGATCGGGTCGTAGGACCAGCCCGCCGGCAGCGACCTGCTCGGCGCGCTGGGTGACACGACGCCGCACAGGTTCCACGGGCGCACACCGACCGGAGACGGCTCGTCGCTGCTGGTCGGCTTGGCACCGGCCGGCCTCGCCAGCGGGAACTGTGCACTGTCGCCCGCGATCGGGTCGTGCGCGAATCGCGTGCTGTCCAACATTGCGGTCATTGTTCGTTGCCTTCCTCGTGGTCAAGCTGGGCTAGCCATTGGTCCATTTCCAAACGTGCGGTCCCAGATCGTTGCCGCCTTTACCATTCCCCTTTCCTCGCAACCGGTGGCGACTCTCGCCCGTGCCATCTGAGGGATTCAGCCGTTCAGGGCAATGGGTCGACAGGTCGCCCGTATACGTGCCGGCCGCTGGTCATGGGCCGGTGTCCGGCGATCCTGCGCCCGCCGCGCGATCTCCGGCCGACCCGAACCGGTGCAGGCGATGTCGGCGGTTGTGTGGGCGGGCTGTCGGCTGAGCCCCAGGAACCCTGCCAGACATCCAGCGGGTGCACGCCCAGGGCGCGGGCATACGTGTCGAGTAGCCGAGCACTGGGTTTCTTCTTTCCCGACTCGATGTTGTACAGCGAATTCCGATCGACCTTGACCCCAAGGCCGGCCATCCGGTCGACCACTTCCGCGGCCGTCAGACTGTGAGCTTGGCGCAGCGCACGAATCCGCACCATCGGCCCCCATGGCTCACTCGCCGGCATCGTGCCCCTTCCCGCCCGGTAGCCCGTCACGGCCATCGACGGCCGTGGCGGGGGCACACGCGCGCGGGAGCGGGGCGAGGAACGGGGACGACGCCGCCACCAACCGCCGCAACACCGCCACCGGCATCACCAGCGACAGCGGCTCGACCAGGAACGCGTCGAACGTGATCGCCACCTTCGGCTCGCCCACCGGGGAACCCCCGGCCATCGCCGCCGGATCATGCTCGGTGATCTCCACCCGCGACAGTGCCGCCGCCACGACCGTCAACGGCCCGGTCAACGCCAACTGATCCAGCACCGGCATTCCGCCCGCCCCGTCCTCGGCCCCGCTCACCGGTCACGCGTCCGGGTTCGCCCGCGAGCCGTGACCCGCGCCGGCCGCCACCGGCAGACGTCCGGCATCCCCGCCGGCAGATCCGATGCCGACCGGCGGCAGCCCGGCCACCGCACCGGCCATCCGCAACGCCTGCTCACTCAGCGACCGCAAGAACGCGATCGACTTCTCCCGGTCCCCGCCCCGGGGATGCACGAAATCCACCCGAGCGGTCCCGTCCGCCCACCACACATTCAGCCGCACGTGATCCGACCGCCCCACATACACATCCATCTCCGCGTCCGCGTGCGTGCCGACACTGACCACCGCCTCCAACACGCCGATCCGCTCGTCATCCACAACCTGTTGACTCACTACCGATCCTCTCCCTGTTGTTGCGCCTGCCACGCACGGGCTTCCCTCGCCCGCCAGGCGTCGGCCTGTTCCTCGAACACGTCGGCAGCGGTCAGCACCGCCAACGAAACCCATTGCGGCACCAGCCCGGCGGACAGCAACTCCCGCCACACGCGAGCGATCTCGCCGGATACCACCGCCATCTCCCGCGCCGCGCCAACATCCAGCACCGGGGCGCACTCCGCCCGCGCCTGCACCCGGCCATACGTCCGCACCGCGCTCTCCCACGCCCGCACCAACTCACCCGGCGACAACACCGAACCCGGTGCGGGACGCAGCGCGCGACGCGGCACCCCGCCGGCAGCCCAAGCACCGGAGTGCCAGACACCAGGCACGTTCGGTTCGCTCACCGCCGGCCACCCCCGTGCGGCGCTGGCTGGGACGCGGCAGGGCCGGGGCCATACGGCACCGGAGGGCACTGGCAGCCCGGCCCCGCCGCGAGATCAACCGTTGCGGCCGACCCGGCGCGGCCTCGTTCTCGCACCGCCGGGTCCGCCGCACCGATCACCGGCCCTACCGGCACGCCGAGCGGGGGCACACTCAAGCGCGGCCACAGGACCGGAAACCACAGAAACACCCGGCGCAGCAACGACGACCGCGCGTGACGGCCACGCCGATGCCGCCGACTGGCCCGCCGGACCGGACGCGACGACGGATGCCGCAGCCGAGCCGAACACCGGACGCAACACCGGCCCGGCGGCGCGACCATCGCATCCGGCAGAAACACCGCCTCGCAAATCCCGACGTATTCCCCAGCACCAGCGACCCCGGCCACCATCGCCGCGTCCGTGACCGCGTGATCCCACCCATCCACCGACGTCACCCACGTCAAATGCCGCCGCACCACCGCCGCCGTCATGGATAGCCCGGCCAACCCGCTGTCCACGGCAACACCTCCGGTCTGGGTCCAAGGGACAGGGCGGCGGCCCGGAGGAAGCAGGGTCCGCCGCCCTTCCTGCCGGGGTACGGTCGCTTCACCACTGCACCGCCGACATCTGTAACGTATACCCCTGTTACAACAGCCGTCGATACTCCGAATGGGTGTAACGTTGACGACGACTACATCGGTTAGGGTGCGCATGTGGCAGTACAGACCAGGGCCAAGCGCCGGTTCGGCGCACACCTTGCCGCCCTTCGCGGCCGGACGGATCTTTCGCTTGCGGCGGCAGGCAAGAAACTGCGATTGACGGCGGTCACGCTCGGCCGCTACGAGAGCGGCGAAGTCTTGCCGCTATGGCCGACCGCGCTGTCGATCATGCATCTATACGGAGCGACAGCCGAGGATGTCGCTGCTGCTGAGGGACTGTGGGACGCGGCCAGCGACGAGCCGCCGCCGATCCGCTTGCCGACGGGAACCACCAAAGACTTCCGACGTCTGGTCAACGCTGAACGAGAAGCTGAGGCCGAATGGATGCTCGCTATGAACGCGTTGCCCGGCTTGCTTCAAACTGAAGCCCACGCGCGGGCGCTCTTGGGCGCAGGCCACCGGTTCCACTTCTCCGAAGGCCGGGTTGAGAGTGTCCTGGCCACGCGGCTGTCGCGGCAACAACGTCTGGTCGGACCGGACGCGTTGAAGCTGCACGCGCTGATTGACGAGTCAGTCATCGTCCGCCAGGTCGGTGGACCTGACGTCGCGATCGAACAGCTCACTCACCTGTTGGAGATGGGTGACCGGCCAAACGTGGTCGTGCAGATCATCCCGTTCGCGGTCGGCGCGTACGGAGCCATGGGCGGCGACTGCACCATCATCAGCTACCCGAATCCCGACGAAGGACAAGGGGTCTATCTCGATTCCGTCGGCGGTGGGGCCTGGGTGGATGATGTGAATGACGTGGGTCGCTTCACCACCATGTTCCAGGACGTCTCGGCCATGGCCCTGTCGCCAGCCAAGACGTCCAGCCTGATCCGACGACACAAAGGAGCGGCGGCGAACCAATGACTAGCAGTAACGTATGGCGCAAGAGCAGCTACTCGAACGGCGGAACCCAGAACACCTGTGTGGAACTGGCCAACAATCTGGCCGCTGTGCGCGACAGCAAGAACCCAACCGGCCCGACTCTCCGGGTCAACCTCGGCGGACTGCTGGTGGCCATCAAGGCCGGCCAGATCAGCTAAACGACCGCCCTGCCGCGATGCCCCTGCCCCGCTCGTTTGGGCGGGGGCATCGTTCGCACCGCGCCAATCCCGTGTAATCACGGGGCCTGATCAGAACAGCACGGTGGCGTAGCGGCCGGCTTCGGCGAACCCGATCCGCTGGTAGGCGGCGCGGGCCGGATAGTTGTAGCCGTTGACGTACAGGCTCGCCGCCCGCCCCATGCCGCGCACCAGCCGCTCCACCACCGCCGCCGTGCCATGGGTCGCCAGGCCACGCCCACGCCGATCGGGTCGCGTCCACACACCCTGAATCTGCCCCACCCGCCGGCACAGCGAGCCGATCTCCGCCTTGAACACCACGTCGCCACCCTCGAACCGGGCGAACGCCCGGCCGCTGGCGATCAGCTCGGCGACCCGCGCCCGGTAACTGGCACCGCCGTCGTCGGCGCACGGATCGACACCGACCTCCTCATGGAACATCGCGACAGCGGCCGGCAGATAGCAATCCAACTCGTCCGGACGCACCAGCCGGACCAGCGGATCGGGCAGCACCGCCGGCGCGACTGACATCGCCATCAGCGGCTGGTCCGGCCGCACCTCCCGAGCCGGACCCCAGTCGCCTTCCAACTCTTCCCACAGCCCGAGCACCTGGGTGGCCGGCCCGACCAGCGACGAACACATCCGGCCACGCCGCACCGCCCGGTCCGCGAACGTGCGCAGCGCGGCCCGGTTTCCGGCCAGTGGCACCAGATTCGGACCGGCGAAACACAGGCCGGCCAGCTTGCCACTGCGCATCGGCCGGTGATCGGTGCCCCACATCTCGCCGCCGAGCCGCCACGGCTCCAGGCCGGCGACCTCGACGCGCGCGGCGACCATGCACGAGCCCACCGGGTCGGTGTCCAGGACCGACCGCACAGCAGACAGGTCGCGGTCGCCGAGCAACCGCGCGCCACCGAGCCTCAGCACAGGTCCAGCGTGCCAGACGGCACGCCGACCGACCCACTCGATCGTGTGAGACGTCGGTCCCCGGACTTACGGAACCGGTCAGGAAACCGTGACCACCGGTTCACCGACATCCGAGTCGCCGGTTTCGCCGGCTTCCTCGGCGATCCGCATGGCCTCTTCGATCAGCGTCTCCACGATCTGGTGCTCGGGAACAGTCTTGATCACTTCGCCGCGCACGAAGATCTGTCCCTTGCCGTTGCCCGAGGCGACACCGAGATCGGCCTCGCGCGCCTCGCCCGGCCCGTTCACCACGCAGCCCATCACCGCGACCCGCAGCGGAACCTCCATGCCCTGCAACCCGGCGGTCACCTCGTCGGCCAGCTTGTACACGTCGACCTGGGCCCGGCCACACGACGGGCAGGACACGATCTCCAGCTTGCGCGGCCGCAGGTTCAGCGACTGCAGGATCTGCGCGCCGACCTTGACCTCTTCCACCGGCGGTGCGGACAGTGACACCCGGATGGTGTCGCCGATCCCCTGCCGCAGCAGTGCGCCGAACGCCACCGCCGACTTCACGGTGCCCTGGAACGCCGGACCGGCCTCCGTGACGCCGAGGTGCAACGGATAGTCGCACTGCTCCGCCAGCAGCTCGTACGCCCGGATCATCACCACCGGGTCGTTGTGCTTCACCGAGATCTTCACGTCGTAGAAGTCGTGCTCGGCGAACAGCGACGCCTCCCACAACGCCGACTCGACCAACGCCTCCGGCGTCGCCTTGCCGTACTTGGCCAGCAGTCGGGGGTCCAGCGAGCCGGCGTTGACGCCGATCCGGATCGGCGTGCCGTGCTCCTTCGCCGCGGCCGCGATCTCCCTGACCTTGTCGTCGAACTTCTTGATGTTGCCCGGATTCACCCGCACCGCCGCACAACCGGCGTCGATGGCGGCGAACACGTACTTGGGCTGGAAGTGGATGTCGGCGATCACCGGGATCTGCGACTTCGACGCGATCGCCGGCAGCGCGTCGGCGTCGTCCTGGGACGGACAGGCCACTCGGACGATGTCGCAGCCGGCCGCGGTCAGTTCCGCGATCTGCTGCAGGGTGGCGTTCACATCGGCGGTCAGGGTCGTGGTCATCGACTGCACCGAGATGGGGTGGTCGCTGCCCACCCCCACCGAGCCGACCATCAGTTGACGGGTCTTGCGTCGTTCCGACAGAACGGGCGGTGGCAGGGAAGGCATTCCCAGCAGGACACCGTCGGCGGTCATCACACCTCCAGGGTCGGCACTGGCCGCACGGGCCCTGAGGTGATCATTGGCCCGGCAGCCGGATCGGGTTAACGATATCCGCGGTGACGGTCAACAGCATCAGGGCGCCGCCCAGGAAAACCACTACCAGGGTCAGCGGAGCCAGTTTCGTGTAGTCCACCGGGCCGCCGGCCGGCCGACCGGCCAACCGCCGGAACCAGTCACGTGCCCGCTCGTAGAGGGCCACCGCGATGTGGCCACCATCCAACGGTAGCAGCGGCAACAGGTTGAACACCCCGAGGAAGAACTGGAGGGTGGCGAACAGACCCCAGAACACCGACCACAGGCCGCTCTGCACCGCCTGGCCGCCCAACTCGCTGGCGCCGACCACGCTGATCGGGCCGGTCGGGTCGCGCGGCTGGCCGCCGATCGCCTTCAGCAGATCCGGAATCCGGTTCGGCAGGTTCCCCAGGCCCTGCCAGACGTCGGCGAAGATCTGCCCGGTGCCGGTGATCGTGCCGCCGAACGCCGAAACCGGGCCATAGTGCAGGTACTGGGCCATCGCCACGCCGACCGCGCCGACCGGGGCCAGCGTCGGCTTGGCCGACTGGGCCTCACCGACCGGCAGTTCCAGCGCGGTGGCGATGTCGACTTTCAGGGTGACCGGCTTGCCGTTGCGCTCCACCACGAACGTCGCCGGCCCGTGCAGCTTCTGGGTGATCGACTTCACCGCGTCGTAGGTCGGCGTGGGCTGCCCGTTGATCGAGGTCACCAGATCGCCCGGCTGGATGCCGCCGGCCTTGGCCGGCATCGGGTCGCCGGGCTTGCACGTCGGCTGGTTGACCGTGCTGCCGCTGACCGACCAGTTCGACACGCAGGTGAGCGAGTCCACCAGCGGCTTGTCGGAGTTGTTGGGCAGCCCCATAACCAAGGCCATCAGATACAGCACGATGAAGCCGAGGATGAAGTGGGTCACCGAGCCGGAGGCGAGCACCACGACCCGCTTCCACAGCGGGAAGCGCCACATCGCCCGCGGTTTCTCGGCTTCGGTCACCTCGTCCAGGGCGGTCATGCCGGCGATGTCGCAGAACCCGCCGGCCGGAATCGCCTTGAGCCCGTACTCGGTCTCGCCGCGCCGGAACGAGAAGATCTTCGGCCCGAAGCCGATGTAGTAGCGGCGGACCTTCATCCCGAACGCCTTGGCGGTCAGCATGTGCCCGGCCTCGTGTAGCGCCACCGCCAGCCCGATACCGAGGGCGAAGAGCACCACTCCGATGATGAACGCGAGCACGTCAGTCCTTTCCGGCTGTTCCGACAGCGGCGAGATGTGAGCGGGACCGGGTGCGCGCCCACGCTTCGGCGGCCAGCACGTCCTCGACGCCGGCCGGCTCCCGGCCCCATTCGCCCGCGTCGTCCAGCACCCGGCGCACGGTGTCCACGATGGCGGTGAAGGTGGTGCCGCCGTCGAGGAACGCGTAGACCGCTTCCTCGTTGGCCGCGTTGAACACCGCCGGCAGGCAGCCGCCCGCCTCGCCGGCCTGCCTGGCCAGCCCGACCGCCGGGAAGGTCAGCTCGTCCAGCGGCTCGAACGTCCAGGCCGAAGCCGCGTCGAACGTGCACGGCCGGGCCGCGTGCGGGACCCGGTTCGGCCAGCCCAGCGCCAGGGAGATCGGCAGCCGCATGTCCGGCGGGCTGGCCTGGGCGAGCGTGGAGCCGTCGGCGAAGGTGACCATCGAGTGCACGATCGACTGCGGGTGCACCACCACGTCGATCCGGTCGTAGGGCACGCCGAACAGCAGGTGCGCCTCGATCAGCTCCAGTCCCTTGTTCATCAGGCTGGCCGAGTTGATCGTCACCACCGGCCCCATCGACCAGGTGGGGTGCGCCAGCGCCGACTCGACGGTGACATCGGCCAGCTCGTCGCGGGTGCGACCGCGGAACGGGCCGCCGGACGCGGTGAGCACGAGTTTGGCGACCTCGGCTTCCCGGCCGCCGCGCAGGCACTGGGCGAGCGCCGAGTGTTCGGAGTCGACCGGCACGATCTGGCCGGGCCGGGCCGCCTTGGTCACCAGCGGTCCGCCGGCCACCAGCGATTCCTTGTTGGCCAGCGCCAGCGTCGCGCCGGTGGCCAACGCGCGGAGGGTGGGGGCGAGTCCGCGTGAGCCGTCGATGCCGTTGAGCACGATGTCGGCCTCGGCGGCATCGATCAGCTCGGCGACCGCGTCCGGGCCGGCGAAGATCACCGGTTGGCGGGCGCCGGCCGGCAGCGCGGCGCGGATCTCCTCAGCCGCGCCGACCCGGCTGACGGACACGAACGGCACGTCGAACCGGCGGATCTGCTCGGCCAGCGCGGCCGGGTCCTTGCCGCCGGCGGCGATCCCGGCGACCGCGAACGCGTCCGGGTTCGCGGCGATGACGTCCAGGGCCTGGGTGCCGATCGACCCGGTCGAGCCGAGGATGAGCACCCGCCGTTGGGTGACTGCGGAATGTTCCATTGGCGACCATTCTTCCCGAACGGCCTGAACGTGGTGTGAGACGCGGTCCCCATGGAGCGAATGGGGGGCGTCGACGGAGCGCCGGTGTCCGAAATCACCACGTGGGGCGGGTGTGCGACGATGTCGTCCTCGGTAGTCTTCCCCGGCTGGTCGCACCGAGTTTCGTCGGATGGAGTTGAGGAGCGTGGCGGTGTCTTCGGGTTCTCGTTCGGAACTGGCGAAGCGTCCCGCGAACGCCGTGGACCCGCACGACGAGCCGTCGGTCGAGTGGGGTTGGCACGGCTCCTTCCCTCGCGCCACCCAGATCGCGGGCTGGTTCACCGCCGCGGTGATGTTCCTGATGCTGATCGGCAACCAGATCGGCCACGTCGAGGACATCTTCCTGGTGATCACCGGCACCACCCTGGTGATCGGGCTGCTGATCGACATCGCCCGCCGTCGCCGCGCCTGGCGGCGCTGAACGCATCCAGTGCCACACTGGTCCTATGGCATCGGTGGGGGCGACTGCGCCGCGACAGCGTCGACAGAGCGGCCAACAGGGCGACCGGGTTGATCGGGGCGGACCGTTCGGCCACAGATTCAGTCAACGCTTCACCACGGCGATGGCGGCCGTCGTTCGGCGGCTGCCGTTCGGCCTGTCCAGGATCGTCGCCCCCAGCCTGCTCGGCTTCGCCCTCGTCAACGGTGTCTGCTTCGCCATCGACATGGCGTTGTTGACTCTGCTACACGGCGTCTTCCGCTGGCCGCTGCCGTTGGCCATCACGATCGGCTATCTCACGGCGTTCGGGCTGAGCTTCACCCTCAACCGCGCCCTCAACTTCCGCTCGCACGCGCCGCTGGGCCCGCAGCTCGCGGTGTACCTGATCGTCGTCGCGATCAACTATCTGGTCTGGATTCTCGGCATCGGCGCCGGCCTGGCCGCGCTCGGCGTCGAATACCACCTCGCCCGGACCGTGGCCGGCATCTGCGAGGCCGGCTACATGTATGCCGCGATGCGCTGGGTGGTGTTCCGCGACGTCCGCCGGCACGAGCCATAGTTTCGCCAGCGCGAGTTCATTGGCGAAACCAGGTACGGCTAGAGACGGGTCGCGGCCCGGACGAGCCCCGCGACGGCGCGGGACCGGCTGTGCGGTGGCCACGCGATCACCGTCGTCACGGTCGGCGCGTCGAGCACCGGCACGGCGGCGAGGTCGTCGCGTAGGTGGGCGCGGACCGACTCCGGCAGGACCGCCGAAGCCCGGCCGAGGGCGATCAACTGGAGCAGCTGCGTGTGGTCTCGAACCGGCGGACCGGGACCGTTCGGGTACGTGCCGTCCGGCAGGGGCCAGCGCGGCATCGGCAGGTCGGTGACGTCGGCGATCCGCACCTGAGTCTGGCCGGTGAGCGGATGCCCGGCCGGCAGGACCACCACCTGGCCCTCCGTGCGCAGCTCCTCGGTGTCGAACCCGGCCGTCGTGTCGAACGGCCGGTGCAGCAGCGCCACGTCGGCCCGCCCGTCGCGCAGCCGTCGTTCCTGTTCACCGGGCCCGCACAGCAGGACGTCGACGGTGACGGCGTCGGGTTCGGCGGCGTAGGCGTCCAGTATTTTCGCCAGCAGTTCGTTGGACGCGCCGGCCTTCGTGACGAGGACCACGCCGGCGTGGCCGGTCGCGGCGAGCGCGGCTCGGCGGGTGCGGCGGTCAGCCGCCTCGACCGCGTCCAGCGCCGCCCGGCCCTCCCGCAGCAGGACCAACCCGGCTTCGGTCAGCGCGACCGCGCGGCTGGTGCGTTCCAGCAGCGCCGCCCCGAGGCGCCGTTCGAGCTGGCGGATCGCCCGCGACAGCGGCGGCTGCGCGATCCCGAGCCGCTGTGCCGCCCGTCCGAAATGCAGTTCTTCGGCGACGGCGACGAAGTACCGCAGCTCCCGCGTCTCCACGCCGCCACGGTACCCGGCCCCGACCGCGATCGATACCCGCGCGGTATCGCTGCCCACCGAATCGGTGTTGGCGGCTCCGCTGGGGCCGGGGACACGATTGGCCGTATGAGTGAACAGACGATCGCGCTGGTGACCGGCGCGAACAAGGGCATCGGGTACGAGATCGCTGCCGGCCTGGGCGCCCTCGGCTGGAGCGTCGGCGTCGGCGCCCGGGACGAACAGCGCCGCGAGGCCGCAGTGGCGAAGCTGCGCGCGGCCGGAGCCGACGCGTTCGGCGTGCCGCTCGACGTGGCCGACGATACGAGCGTGGCGACCGCCGCCGCCTTGATCGAGGATCGCGCCGGACACCTCGACGTGCTCGTCAACAACGCCGGGATCACCGGCGGCCCGCCACAGGAACCGACCCTGGTGGACCCGGCGACGGTGCGGGCGGTCGTGGAGACGAACGTGATCGGCGTCATCCGCGTCATCAACGCGATGGTGCCGTTGCTGCGCCGCTCGGCGTCGCCGCGGATCGTGAACATGTCCAGCAGCGTCGGCTCCCTCACCCTGCAGACCACGCCCGGCGCCCAGACCGGCCCGATTTCCGGCGCATACTCGCCGTCGAAGACGTTCCTCAACGCCATCACCGTCCAGTACGCCAAGGAACTGCACGACACGAACATCCTGATCAACGCCGGCTGCCCCGGCTACTGCGCGACCGACCTCAACGGCTTCCGCGGCGTCCGCACCCCCGAACAGGGCGCGGCGATCGCGATCCGGCTCGCGGCCCTGCCCGACGACGGCCCGACCGGCGCCTTCTTCGACGACGCGGGGCCGGTGCCCTGGTGACAGTCAGCGGCCGACGTCCGGCGATCACAACCCGAGGACCCGGCGCAGCCCCGAGTCCATGTCCCGGATCAGGCTGAAGGGCACGTTGCCGGCCCGCTCGGCCAGATCGTCTTTGTTCAGTGTGACCAACGCGGTCACGTTCACCACCGAGTCCCGAGGAAGTCCCGTCGCGGACGCGGGCAGAAACACGTTCCCCGGCGCTGTCGCCAGCCGAGTGTTAGACGTGATGACCGCGACGAGCACCGTTGCCAGTTTGCTCGCGTTGTAGGGATCGGCCTGCACGACGAGGACCGGACGACGGTTGGCTGGCCGGGAACCGTCCGGTTCGCCCAGATCGGCCCAGTGAATGCTGCCCCGTTCGATCACCACTTATCGTCCGTCAATGCGAGCCGACGTCGTCCCGCGGCGACCGCGGCCGCCGCCGAGTCGTCACCACCGTCAATGAGATCGAGGGCCGAGTTGATCTCGTTGGTCAACGACTGCTGATCCAGGTGCGCGAGGTAGTAACGCGCCGCGCTCGCATAGAACTCGGAGCGTGTGACACCCAATCGCTTCACGCTCCGTTCCACCTGCGCGAACGTCTCGTCTGGCACGGAAATCGCTGTCTTCATGCCACCGAGTATAACCCAGTATTACCAGGCCGGTGGGCGGCGGTGCTGCCATGGGTGGGCCGCTTCCAACTGGGCGGACAGCGCGATCAAGGTCGCCTCGTCGGCGGGCCGGCCGATCAGGCTCACACCCACCGGCAGGTTGTCGTCGGTCCAGTGCAGGGGAATGTTGACCGCTGGCTGGCCGGTCATGTTGTAGACGCTGGTGAAGGCGCTGAACGCGGCCTGCCGGCGCAGGTTGGCCTCGGGATCGTCCTCGGCGAAATGCGCCACCGGCTGTGGCGCGGTCGCCAGGGTCGGAGTGAGCACCACGTCGTAGTCGGCGGTCGCCCGGATCGAGCGGCCGGCGACGACCTGCATGGTCGCGATCGCGGCGGCGAAATCCGCGCCGTCGATCTTCCGCCCGTACTCCCGCCACGCCCTGGTTACCGGACGCAGCAAGGATTCCTGCTCGGGTGGCACGGCGTGACCCAGCGACCGCACCGCCCAGCAGGTGGCGAACGACCGCACGATCTCGGCCGGGAACGGGGTCGGGATGTCCTCGATCTCGTGGCCGAGGCCTTCGAGCAGACCGGAAGCGTGGTCCCAGGCGGCGAGGCAGACCGGATCGACGTCCTGTCCGCTGGCCGGAACCGCGTACCGGCCGATCCGCAGCCGGCCGGGATCGCGGTCGGCGTGGCCGAGGAAGGTCTCGCCGGGCGGCAGCGGCGGCGCCCAGTACGGATCGCCGGGCATCGGCACGGCGAGCACGTCCAGCAGCGCGGCGGCGTCGCGGACGGTCCGGGCGATCGGGCCCTGCACCGACATTCCGGTGATGTCCACTGTGTCCGGTCCGGCACTGACCCGGCCTCGGGACGGTTTGATCCCGAACACCCCGCACAGGCTGGCCGGGATGCGGATCGAGCCGCCGCCGTCGCTGCCATGCGCGACCGGAACCAGGCCCAGCGCGACCGCGACAGCCGCGCCGCCGCTGGACCCGCCGGCGCCGTATTCCCGGTTCCACGGAGTGCGGGCCGGGCCGACCAGATCGTTGTCGGTGTAGGCGACCATGCCGAATTCCGGCGTGGTCGTCTTGCCCAGGCTGATCAAGCCGGCCTCGCGCAGCAGCGTGACCGAGTGGGCGTCCACTGTGGGCACCGAATCGGCGTGCACCCGCGACCCGTAGGTGGTGCGCACACCGGCCGTCGGGGTCAGGTCCTTGATCGCGGTCGGTACCCCGGCCAGCGGGGAGCCCGGTGCGCGAACGAAAGCGGCGGCGGCCATGGCCCGGTCCGAGGTCACTGTGATAAACGCGCCGTAGTCGGAGTTCAGCCGGTCGATCCGGGCCAACTGGTGCGCGACCAGCTCGGCCGGGCTGAGCTCGCCGCGCCGGATGGCCGCGGCCTGCTCCAAGGCGCTCAGTTCGTGGAGGTCGGTCATCTCTCCAGCGTGCACCAGAATCTTGCGGGACACCCGCACCCGATCGACCAGGGCATGCGCAACAAGCCTCGCCTACCGCCGTCTCAGTCCGGCTGGAGTGCCGGCCGGGGTATCCGCGGCTCCCCGCCGACTTCGGCGAACGACCGCAACGCCGCCACCCAGTCCGAACGCGGCCGGTCGGGAATCCGGGCGATGATCTCGGCGATGTCGTCCCGACGCTGCCGGGTCACCATCGCCACGATCTCCGCCCCCGACTCGGTCATCTCGACCACGTTCTGTCGTTGGACGTTCGATCCGGCCGACTCGCGAACCAGACCGGACGCGATCAGGCCGTCGACCAGCCGGCGCGCGGCGGCCAGGCTGACGCCCAGTTGCGCCGCCACGGCGGACAGCGGCAGCGCGCCCTGGGTGCTCAGCACGACCAGCACCCGGAACTGGGGCAGCGTGATCGACTCGTCCACCGACCCGATCGAGCGCGCGGACACCGCCATCAGCAGCCGCGCCGCCGACAGCACCGCGTCGGCGCTGGCGGACGGCATCGGCGGCATGATCGGCGCGCGGCGGGCGGAGTGCTTTCCCACCGGTTTCCTCCTTGAATCATTCACTGGTAGACGAATCCGAGGCGGCCTCATCCGCTCGGCGGCGTCGACGTCCGAAGAGGACCACGACAATGGCGACCGCGAGCCCGCCGATGGCCAGCCACGGCCACAGGGGGGTGCTGTTGTTCTGGTCGGCGGTCACATGCCCGGCGTTGACAGCGGGTCCGCCGGAAATCGCGGTGGGCTGGGTGGACATCGGCATCGAGAACGTCGTTGTCGGACCGGCGTTGGCCGCTCCGGCGCCGTTCTGGTTCGCCGTCGGTTTCACCGCGAGCGTGAAGTGCAGGACACCGGTGAACGGGGTGCCTTCCGTCGAGTTGACCGCGTAGTTGATCGTGTAGAGGCCGTTCGGGCCGCCGTCGAAACGCAGGGAGGCGGTGATGCCATCGATATAGGCTGGGCCGGTCGAGGGTGCGCCGTGCGGCCCGGTGATCGTCACCCTCGTGTGGGCTGGGTCGAGATTATCGTTGAACACCAGCGTGATCGCTTCGGGCGCCGAGCTGAGCGTGGCGCCATCGGAGGGGTCGGAAAAGGTCAGGGCGTTCTGGGCCGAAGCCGTACCGGCGGTGACGGTGAGCGTGGCCAGGACGGCCGCCATGACAAAGAGCACGGCCCGGGCGAGAGAACGTGACATCGTCACTCCAGGGAAATCGTCAAACCAGGAAAAGGGATAAGGGATGCGGGGTTCGGGACGGTGATAGGTGATCGCCGTCCCGAACCCCGCATTCGGTTACTCAGCTGTTCGTGTTGATCAGCTGTTCTGCTGAATCAGAAGCTGCCGGGTCCGCCGATATTGATTGGCGGCGGCGGAACACACGTCGGAATGATGATCGACGTCGCCTGCGTTGGCAGGATGGATCCCAACAATGGGACGCAGAGCGGCGGCGATATCAGACACGGCGGCCACTGAGCCGACGCACCAGGCGGAATGACGCAGGTGTTGGTCGGCGAGGGTGTGGTGGGCGGCCCCGGCACCGGCGCGCTGGAGCTGCTCGACGGCTCCGTGGTGCTGGTGGTCGACCCGCTCGGACTGGTCGGCACCGTGCTGCTGCTGGTCGGCTCCGTCGTGCTCGGCGCCGTCGTGGTGACCGGCGGCGGCGTCGTGCTTGACGGCGGTGGCGGAGGCGGAGGGGGCGACCCGCCGCCACCGACGACCGTGATGGTGCCGGTCATCGCCGTGTGGAACCGGCAGTGGAAAGTGAAGGTGCCGGCCGTGGTGAAGGTGAACGAGTACGTGTTGCCCGCCGAAAGGTCCGGCGAGTTCCAGAGACCGTCGTCGCTGGTCGTGCTGTGCACCGTGCCGTCGGTCTCGTTGTTCACCCAGGTGACGCTGTCGCCCACGTTGATGGTGAGCGAGTTGGGGTTGAACTGCACGTTCTTGATGCTGATCGTGTGATCAGCCGCGCTCGCGGTTTGCGTGGTCAGCGCCGCGACGGCACTGATCATGCCCATGGCCAACAGCCCCGCGACATAGATTCGCATCTTGCGTGCCGAGAAAAGCGCGACGATACGTCGAGCGATCCCTGGCGGCCAGAATGTTGAACGCATATTTTCCTCTCCGCATGCGCATCTGAGATGCGCCATATGCTTCGTGGTGATGCCGGGAGGCCACCTGGCTGGCGGCCTCCCGGCACCTGTGGATTACTTACAGTCGGTCGCGAAGGTGACCGGGTGAATCTGCTTGCAGGTCAGGTTCCACTGTGCGTTGTTCGGGTTCTCCGACCATCCGTTGTAGACCAGCGGAATCGGCAGAACACCCTGGCCGCCCATTCCGGCGTACTGGGTGATGGTGCCGTCCATCTTCGTGTTCGCCTCTGGTGCGAGCACGATCTCGCCCACGACGGAGGCCTTGGAAAGGTCGCCGTCGCCTGCCGGGTCGAGGTCGTAGATGTACATCATGTTGGCGAACTTGCTGGCCTCGTAGGCGTAGTAGCCGCCACCCTTCTTGGCCCCGAACTGGACGCCGTGGCAACCAGGGGTACAAGGCAGGGTTTTGACGACCTTGTTGGTGCGCGCGTCGACCAGGGTGGTGCCACCGAGAACGTTCGCCACCAACTCCGCCTTGCCGTCCGGGCTGACCGGGTTCTGGATCGACAGGCCGCCCATGGGCTGATCCGCGTTACCAGTCGGGTCGAAGTGCGCCGGGTCGTACCCGCTCCACAGGTCGATGTTCGTGGTGCTGGCCATCTGCCCGGTGCCGGGATCGGCACAGGCGTTTTCCTTCTCCAGCGACCCACAGGTGAGGTACGAGGAGAGGAAGTTCGCCATGTAGTAGCGCGAGTCGTCACCGGGGATGCCCACGGCCAGCGGTTCGACGCCGGACGGGCCGAACTTGACCTGGCCGGTGTCGAGGTTAATGATGCCGGCCTGGTCGAGCCCGACATCCGGGGTGACACCGTACTGACCATCAGAGGTCATCCACTGGCCGTGCGGCATCGCGATGTGCTGGGTCGGACTCGCGATCTGGTACTGCCGGAGGACCTTGGTCGCGCCCGGAGCCAGAATGGCGATCGAGTTTCCGCCGTTGATGTCGACCATGAGCTCGTCATTGTTCGGCCGGCTCATGATGTGCGACGGATCTGGACCGACGGTGACCGACCGGAGAAACGCGCCGGTCTTGCGGTCGAAGACGTCCGTCCGGTTATTCCACCATTCGTCCGCCATGATGTACTTGTAGTCTTTGTCCGTCCACTGGTTGTGGGCGTTGTTCATATCGATCTGCGGGGCGCCGATCTTTCGCTCGATGCTCCAGTCGTCGGCGTTGATCTCGGTGATCGAGCCGGGTTTGTCCTTGCCGGCCCAGGTTTCCATCTGGGTGTCGACCCAGACTTCGCCAACGCCGGGCACCGATGGTCGTAGGTTCGCCGCTGGCAGCACCTTTGGCAGACCGAACTTCTGGTCGAAGTAGGCGTCCAGATCCGGGATCAGCACCGGGTTGCCGTTGATGTCGTACTTCAGGATCGGCGCGACCGGGAACTTCGGCGCCCAGACCGTGGGGTGGTCAGTGGCGTAGGTCTGCCAGTTCTCCGGTGCGGTGATCTTGAAGAACGTGTACACCAACTGGTCCATGATGTCGGCCGTGGACGGCACGCTCAGGTTGTTCAGCACGGTGTCCAACTTCTTGCCGAAGCTGAGACCGATGCTGAGCGGGTCGGTCACCACAATGGCGCCCAGCATGTACGGGTGCAGCTTGCAGAAGAAGGCGTACAGACCGGGCTGGGTGAGCTGGATCTGCTGGTCGCCGATGAAACTGGCCGGCTGGGTGAACGGGAAACCCTTCGCGCCGTCCGGCCAGATCAGCGAGCTGACGTCGTGTCCGCCCGCTGACGTCGGAGCGCTGACATTGAAGTCGACCGACACGGGCGCGCCCGTGCTGGTGATCTTCTTCATGTCGTCCAACAGGCCCTGAAGGTCCACGCCCACCGGCAGGCTGCCGAGGTCGAGCGGGGCCGACACCGGCCTGTTGGCGGCCAACTTGCCGATCTGGGCGATGTCCGCGTCGGCGCGCTGCGCCAGCGGGTTGCTGTTGCCGAACAGCTTGGTGATGTTCGTCTGGAGCTTGTCCAGACCCAGCAGCTTCAGCGGGTCAATGCCCAGGCTGCCGATCAACGCGTTGCTGTTGTGCTGCACAGCACCGGCCAGCTGCTGCAGGTCGACGCCCGGCACCACCGAGTTGATCACCTGCGAGAGCGCCTGCGTGGACGAACCCAGCAGGCCCGGCGTGCTGCCCAGATCCGGGAGACCAAGTCCCCCGGTCGAACTGCTGCCCGAGGTGCCGGACGTGCCGCCGACACTTCCGGCGGGACCGATCCTCGGGATCACGGCGGCGGCCAGCGACCGGTCGCCGAAGAGGCTGACGTTGGTGTCGAACCACGAGTCGACGTTGTCCCTGATATGGAACTCGATCGGCAGCCCGGGGAGCCCGACCGGCTGGGCGTTGGCCTGGGCCGAGGTCAGCGCCACTGTGGGGATGAGCGCCGCGACGGCCAGCAGACACACCGCCTTGACGCGGCTAAGCCCTCGCAAGCGGCGGGGTGGTGGATGTTGACTCACTACCTGTTCCTCTCCACAACAAACGAACGGGAGCGCCCGGGATGGGGCTGCCCGAAGGGATATTTCTTCATGTTGGACACCGTGTGGAAACGTCGGTGACCGGCGGCGCCCTCGGCGACCCGTGGTCGGGTTTTTCGGGCAGCGCGGAACACGACATCAACAAACTCCTCACCGTGAACAGGCGGTATTTGTGCGGTCTACTGCCATTGCCGACGATCGCCATCGACCTACCCTCGCGGTGGCGATCCTCCTTAAAATTTCCTGAGAACCTTGGCCAGCCCAAGACTAGACGTACGGCATGCGTTGTCAAGCGCGAGATAGGGCCGGCCGCAACGCTCTCAACTGCCGGTGTAACAGCCGGAAACAATCAACTTCCGAACGTGATGGACGCACGTATCAGCAGGTCAACGGGCCAGCTACGGGCCACTTACGTCACCGAGCGGGCCGAACCGCCGACGTCGACCATTAATTATGCGTCAGACAAATACCCGACAGCCGCCATGGCTGAATGGCCTGCCGAATGACGTTCCCAAGGTAAGTCTATGCCTGGCGACCGCCGTAACGCCGGTCCACCGAAAACCCCAACATCACAACGCGCTGACCGGCCGGGTGAATGACTTTTAACACTTGAGCAACCAGGAACCGACCGTCCGATACCAGTATCGCACGCGGCCGGTTGGCCGTTACCTTTCCCAGTCCCCAGGTTCGCGCTACGCTTATCATCAGGCCTAGACGGTTCTCCGGCCGCCACCGACGTCGGACGTCGGGCCTTATCCCAGTCAGGCAATGCCACGTCGCACCCGGACGCGGCATCGCGCAGCCACGGCCCGCCATCGACGCCACGGGCCATGTCGACATTCACGCAATCGGCGCTGAACTAAGGAATACCGTGACCACCTCCGACACCTCCCCCACACCAGCGGGCACAGCCGCCGGCGACTCGCCACCCGCGACATTCGCCGGCCGGCTGCTGACCATCGCCCGACACGACCTGCCGGCGTCCATTGTGGTGTTCCTCATCGCGATTCCGCTGTCCCTGGGCATCGCGGTGGCGTCCGGGGCTCCGCTGATGTCCGGACTGATCGCGGCGGTGATCGGCGGCGTGGTCGCCGGTGCGCTCGGCGGCTCCCCGCTCAGCGTCAGCGGCCCGGCGGCCGGGCTGACGGTGGTCGTCGCCGGACTGGTGGTCAAGTTCGGCTGGCCGGCGACGGCCGCGATCACCGTCGCGGCGGGCGCGTTGCAGTTGTTGCTCGGATTCACCAAGGCGGGGCGGTTCGCGCTGTCGCTCTCACCGGGCATCGTGCACGGCATGATGGCCGGCATCGGGGTGACCATCGCGGTGCAGCAGGCGCATGTGGCACTCGGCGGTTCCGCGCTCAGCTCGGTGTGGTCGAACCTGCGCGACCTCCCCGCCGTGCTGATGGCACACCACACCGGGCCGATCCTGATCGCCGAGATCTGCATCGTGGTACTGGTGGGGTGGCCGAAGATCCCCAAGGCGTCGGTGATTCCGGCGCCACTGCTGGCCGTCGCCCTCGCGACCGCGATAGCCGCGTTGACGCACCTGAACGTCACCCGGGTTCGGCTGCCGCGCAACCCGTTGGCGTTCACCCTGCCGCAGTTGCCGCACGGCAGCGTGGCCAGCATCGGTGGCGCCGTGCTCACCATGGCCCTGGCGACCAGTGTGGCGTCGCTGTTGGCCGTTGTCGCGGTGGACAAGCTGCACACCGGGCCAAGGGCCAACCTGGACCGGGAACTACTCGGCCAGGGTGCGGCCAACATCATCTCCGGCGCGCTGGGCGGCCTGCCCATCGCGAGTGTGATCATCCGCAGCGAGGCCAACGTCACCTCCGGCGCCCGCACCCGCGCGTCGGCCATCCTGCATGGCCTGTGGATCGCGCTATTCGTCCTGGTGCTCGGCGGTGTGTTGGAGATGATCCCGGTCGCGGCGCTGTCCGCGATGCTGGTGGTGACCGGGGTGCGGCTGGTCAACGTCGGCCACATCCGCCAGCTGTGGCGGCACCGGGAACTGACGATATACGCGATCACCGTGCTCGGCGTGGTGTTCCTCGGGCTGGTCGAAGGCGTGCTGCTGGGCGTCGCGGTGGCGCTGCTGCGCACGTTGTGGCGGCTGACGCATTCCTCGGTGACGGTGGAGCGGGAGCAGGATCACTGGCAGGTCACCGCCCGCGGCTCGCTCGTCTTTCTGGGCGTCGGCCGGCTCACTCGGGAGTTGCGCCGGATTCCGGCCGGCACCCGGGTGGTGATCGAGCTGCACATCGACTTCATGGACTTCGCCGTGTTCGAGGCGATTCACGACTGGCGGACCGCGCACGAGCGGCTCGGCGGCGAGGTGGTGATCGAGGAGATCCACGACACCTGGTACTACCGGGCGCTCTCCGGGCGGCCCGAGGTGCGCCGGACGCTGCCCTCGCCGGAGCGCGGGTTGGCGCCATGGTCCCAGTGGCAGAACGGCCAGTCCCAGCAGGCAGCCGGGAAGGATTCCGCGCCCGAGGATGCCATTCCGAGCCAGCTGATCCGCGGGATGCACGAGTTTGAACGGCGCTCGGCGCCACTGCTGCGGCCGCTGCTCACCGATCTCGCCGCGCACGGCCAACAACCGACCCAGCTGTTCATCACCTGCGCCGACTCGCGCGTGGTGCCCAGCCTGCTCACCACCAGTGGACCAGGCGACCAGTTCTGCGTGCGCAATGTCGGCAACCTGGTTCCGCCGTACGCTCATCCGACGGCCGACGCCTCGGTAGGCGCAGCGGTGGAGTTCGCCGTGGACACCCTGGAGGTGTCCTCGATCGTGATCTGTGGACATTCCGACTGCGGCGCGGTGCAGACGGTGCTGGACGAGTCGGCTCCCCACGGCTCCTATCTGCGGGCCTGGCTGCGGCACGCGGAGTCCGGCACCGGCCCGGCCGGCAAGCACGTCGCGGCGGACGTCGCCGGACTGCCCACTGTGGAGCGAGCGAGCGTGCTCAATGTGCTGCGGCAGCTGGATAATCTGACCACTTTCCCCACCGTGCGGCACGCGCTGAGCACCGGACGGCTGTCCCTGATCGGGATGTACTTCGACATCTCAGCGGCCCGGGTGTATCTGGTCGATCCGAACCGGGGAACGCTGGCATCGGTGCGGGAACCGGGAAACATCCCGGAACAGATCGGCTGAGCGAGCGTTGCCGACCTCGGTCTCGACGCCAGTGCCGATTTCGGCGCCGACCTCGGTGCCGATTTCGGTGGCCGTCGACTATCAGGCGCGGCTCGCCGCGAGCAAGATCAACGATCTGCGCCGGCCGGTCCGCTTCCTGATCAGCTCGATGCTGGCCGGCGCGTACATCGGGGTTGCCGTGGTGGTCATGCTCGCCATGGCCGGACCACTGCTCAGCGCGCATTCGCCGTGGGCGAGACTGGTCCAGGCCCTGGTGTTCGGCATTTCCCTGACCTTGGTCGTGTTCGCCGACGCCCAGGCGGTGGCCGGCACGACAATGACCATGGCGCAAGGCGCGATCGCCCGCCGCCGCGGGATTGGCGGCGGCATCGCGGTCATCGTCGGATCGTTTGTCGGCAACCTGCTGGGCTCCATCATGTTCGCCTGGCTGGTGCCACGCCAGCGGGCTGGTCGGCGCGGACGCGGTGGCCGGGCATCGCGCGCCCGGACTGGCCCTCCTGACGCTCGTGCTGCACATCAAGTCCGCCGAGACCGGCTCGGCGCTGTTCTTTCGCGGTGTGCTGTGCAACTTCCTGTGTTGCCTGGCGGTGTGGGCGGGCGGGCGCACGAACTCCGACGGAGCCCGACTCGCGCTGATCTTCTGGTGCCTGTTGGCCTTCATCGGCTCCGGTTTCGAGCATGTCGTCACCAACATGACCGTCTACGCGCTGGGTCTGTTCGAACACGTGCCGGCGGCCTCGGCAGGCGCCTTCGGCCGAAACATGCTGCTGGTCGGCTCGGGCAACCTCGTCGGCGGCGCGCTCCTGATCGGCGCCAGCTACGGCTACCTCGGTTACCACGGCCACGGCGCCAAGCCGGCGATGGCCACCAGCCCACCGGCCGGCGTCGGCCTTTCACCCGCCGACGCCGAGGCCGTCACTGATGCTCTGCTCACCGCTTCGCACCTGCTGATCGCGGTGTCGGCACGCTCCATCGCCACGGTGGCCGAGTCGGTCACCGAGCCGCGATGGCTGGAGGTGGTCACGGTCGACAGATTGGTCAGGCGGCTCACCGACCAACGACATCGCCGGGAGATCGCCGGCATCGTCGCTCGAATGCCAGACCAGCAACGCCACGAACTGGTCGAGGTGATGGAGGCGTTCAGTCGCGCCGGCGGCCAGCCACCCCGGCTCAGCTCTTGGCGACGGAAAGATCGACCTCCACGAGTCCGGAGCCACGGGTCGGGCGGAATCCCAGCGCGGTGAGCAAGGGCGCGGTGGTGACGGTCGTGATCAGCGCCATCAGGACCAGAACCGCGTAGAGGCGGCTGTCCAGCAGGCCCACCTGTTTTCCGACGCTCAGCGCGATCAGCTCGGTCAGGCCGCGGGTGTTCATCAGTGCGGCGACAGCGGTGGAGTCGCGCCACCCGAGACCGGCGGCGCGCGCGCCCGCCCCCGCGCCGAGGAGCTTGCCGGCCATCGCGACGACGAGAACGACCGCCAACAGCAGGTAATCGGAGCCGCGGAGGGAGCCGATGTCCACGGAAAGTCCGGCAGTGACGAAGAAGACCGGCAACAGCACAGCACCGGCCCGCTCGATCGGCTGAAGCAGATCCTCCCTGGGCGAACCGTCGCTCCCGCGTGGAGTGAGCACACCCAGCAGCACCGCGCCGAAGATCGTGTGCAGTCCGAGGCCGGCGGTCGCCCACGCCGACGCGAACGCCAACCCCACCAGGATCGGAACCCGTTGTCGGGCGAACAGTTCGGTGCGCAGCCACCGGCGCAGCACCGGCCGGACCACGAACACCGCGCCGACGACGTACACCACCAACAACACGCCGGTCCGGACGAGGGAAGCCGGATGCGGGGCGGCGAAGAAGAC
>DASZLR010000007.1:0-3122 GCA_035552275.1 Pseudonocardiaceae bacterium
CCTGCGCCGCCCCCGCGGCGAGGTTGACCGGGCTGACCCGGGCCAACGGAGACAACAGGCGTGCCCACCTGCGTTGGCTACCGGTGAGGACCAGAAGCCCGGACAGGGCCGCCGCCGCCTCAACGGACGTCATGTCCGTGCAGCCGCAGACTGGACTCCAGAGTTTTGCTAATGGCTCCTCCTACTGAGGTGTCGGTGCACCGCGCGACCTGGACAGGGTGCGGTTCGATCCGGCCGGATAGTTTGCCGGACGCTAACCTTCGGTTAGGCAATGCCGTACCGACGTCCTCGTAGCGTCGGAGACATGGCTGGTTCCCCCAAGACGGTGCGGCCTCGCGACGAGCCCCACCGGTGTTCCGCGCCGCCACCGGAGCATGAACTCATGTTGTGCGGCCGATCCATCTCGACAGCGGCCACCACACCGCCCATCCCCGTCACCACGCCATTGGCCCCGGTTCCGCGACCGGTCACGGTCCGCCCTCAACGGACTGCGCCATCCCGGCTGCCGCTGCGCACCAGGTGCGCGGTCGCGGTCGGCACGTTCGCGGCGGCACTGTCGCGAGCGTGCCGGCTGGGCAGTGGCGGCACGATCGGTGGTCGCGTCATGCGTGCGTTGCAGCCCACCATCCTGGCCGACCTGTGTCGAAACCGGACTGTCGTGTTGGTCTCCGGTACCAATGGCAAGACCACCACCACGCGCATGGTGGCCAGCGCCGTCGGCACGCCGGTTGAGGTTGCCTGCAACGCCAGCGGCGCCAATATGCCCGACGGGATGATCGCCGCCCTGGCCGAGCGCCCCTATGCTCCCTATGCCGTGCTCGAAGTCGACGAACGTTATGTTCCCGCCGTACTGCCGAGAACCACGCCGGCCATGGTGGTGCTGCTGAATCTCAGCCGCGACCAGCTAGATCGGATGGCCGAGGTCAGGAATACCGTTCGTGCCTGGCATAATGCGCTGGCGAGGCATCCGACGATCACGGTCGTCGCCAACGGTGACGACCCGCTCGTGACCGACGCGGCCCAGGCAACCGACCGCCAAGTGTGGGTCGGCGCGGGCGCGCTATGGAACAGCGACAGCTTCTCCTGTCCCCGCTGCGGCGCGGCGCTGTACCGATGGCCAGGAGGTTGGCACTGCCGCTGCGGGCTGGCCCGGCCACAGCCGGACTGGCAACTGTCCGGACCGTCTCGGTTGGCTGGGCCTGGCGGGCAATCCGTGCCACTGGCTCTGAGGCTGCCGGGCTTGGTCAACGTCCGCAATGCCGCGATGGCTGTCGCGGCAGCCGCCAGCCTCGGCATACCGGTATCGCAAGCCGTGGCCGGTGTCCAATCCGTGGCCGAGGTGGACGGCCGGTACCGCGTCGTCGACTTCCATGACCACGCTGTGCGGCTGCTCCTGGCCAAGAACCCGGCCGGGTGGGTGGAGACACTCCGAATTCTCGGAGAGCACACGCATCCGCTGGTGCTGGCGGTCAATGCCCGCGGGGTGGATGGCCGGGACCTGTCGTGGCTGTGGGACGTTCCTTTCGAGCAACTGCACGGGCGACATGTCAGCGTGTGCGGTGAACGCGCTGCTGACCTCGCGGTACGGCTCAGCTACGCCGGGGTGGCCTACCGCATGCTCGCCGACCCCGGCCAGGCCGTTGCGTCGCTGGCGCCGGGACCTGTCGACGTGGTCGCCAACTACACCGCGTTTCGCGATGTTACCGCCAGGTTCGCTCATGACCGGTGAGTCGACGGTGCGCATCGGCTTGGTACTGCCCGATGTGCTGGGTACCTACGGGGACAACGGCAACGCTGTCGTTCTCCTACGGCGTCTGCAATGGCGGGACATGCGGGCCACTGTCGTACCGATCACCATTGACCGCGCCGTTCCCGAATCCCTGGACGTCTATCTGTTGGGCGGGGGCGAGGACGCCGCTCAGTTGATGGCCGCGCGCCATCTTGCCGCGCAACCCGGCCTGCGTCGGGCCGCCATGCGCGGGGCGCCGATGCTCGCCGTGTGTGCCGGCCTGCAACTGTTCGGCCACGAGTTCGCGGCCGCTGATGGCAGCACCGAACGCGGCTTGGGGCTACTGGATCTGGTCAGTACGGCTGGGAGCAGCCGGGCAGTCGGTGAGATCGTTTCCCAGCCTGCCAGCCGGATGCTCGTGGAGCCCCTGACCGGTTTCGAGAACCACCAGGGACGTACCGCACTGGGTGCCGACGCCCAGCCGTTGGCCCACGTCGTTCGTGGCACCGGCAACGGTGACCACACCGACGGCGCCGTGTACGGCCGGATTGTCGCCACCTACCTCCATGGTCCGGTGCTGGCCCGCAACCCCGAACTCGCCGATCTGCTGCTGACCTGTGTGACGGGCGGCCCTTTGACCCCACTCGACATTCCCGCCCTGCGAACGTTGCGGCATGATCGGCTCGCGGCCAGTACCCGTCGGCATCGGTCGCCCCGGTCCGCGGGCCGAACCCGACGCGAAACCGGCCAAACATGATCAATCTGTGACGCACGACCTGCCGCCGTGATGGGGCTTTCGTGGCCACCTTGACCGGCTATCAGTTCAAGACCGTCGAGCAGAAACTGTCCGCGGTGCGGTCGTTTCTGCGGTTTGCCGCCGCGGCGGGCCTGGTCAACGGCGCCTGCGTGGACGCGGTGCCGGCTGCGCGTTCGGCCCGGCAGACCAGAATCCCCTCGGTGTGGGATCCGAGTGAGGTGGCCAGAATCGTGGAAGCGATCGATCGTGACAACCCTTGTGGGAAGCGGGATTACGCGATCGTCCTGCTGATCACCCGGCTCGGTCTGCGTGGTGTCGACGTCAAGCGGCTGGAGTTCGGCGACTTTCGACTGGCCGGGCAACCGGCTGCTGGTGTCACAAGCCAAGACCGGTCACCCGGTGCGGTTGCCGTTGCTGAAAGATGTCGGCTGGGCGGTCATTGACTACCTGCGCCACGGCCGCCCGGATTGTGACTGCCCGCAGGTGTTCGTGCGGCACACCGCGCCGATCGGCGAGTTCTCCGATCAGGACCATCTGCATCAGATCCTGGTCAAACACGCTCGGGCGGCACATGTTCCGGTGAGCGAGAAACGCCGCCACGGCATGCACTCGCTGCGGCACACGCTCGCGACCCGG
>DASZLR010000008.1:0-19560 GCA_035552275.1 Pseudonocardiaceae bacterium
CGTGGACCCGCACCGTGACCCGGTCCCGGAGCTCGTGCAGCAGACCTCCGACGCTCGCCACGACCCGGACCAGGTGCGCCGCCGCCGGGTCCGGCGCGCTGCCGAATTCGTCGAGGTCGCCGCCTGCCGAGAAATCCGGTCCGAGCGCGCTGATCCGGACCCGCAGCGCGCGGTCGTAGCCGGCGATCGTGAGGGCTTCGAGCAGCGCGGTGCGCATGGCGGTGTCCACGGCGTTGCGGCGGGCCGGGCGGGCGAGCACCACGTCCAGTTGGTCGCCTGCGCGGGTCATTCGCACTCGCTCACCCCCGTCGTCCGGCCTTGCCGGTCCCCTGCGGCGCAGCCACGAGGCGAAGTCCGGGCCGGCCAGCAACATGGAGTAGGTGGCCGACTCGGCGACCAGCGCCTCCGGCACGTCGGGCCGGGCGTCACGCAGCAGCCAGGTGAGTGCCAGGGCAGCGCGTGGCGATGCGGTGACCATCTGCTCGAGTGCGTCGAGCTCGGCCAGCGGATCCTCGACCGCGACCGTGTGGCGATCGAGCGGGTTCGGCGCCAGGACCAGATCGACCGCCTCGGCGACCTGCGCGGGCACTGGTGCGCGCCGTCCAATCGCGATCGTGATCGCGCGGCAGTGACGAACGTGGCGGGCCACGTCGGCCAGCGTTTCCTCGGAGGCGTCCTGGCAGGAGTCGCCGTCGAAGGCGAGGAGTGGATTGCGCGGATGCCCGGCCGGGTCCAGGTCGAGTATCGGGCCGACCGGGATGCGGTCCAGGTCGGTGAGAGAGGTCAGTGGAGTTGGCATGGTCGCGCCATCCTCCACATCGGCCCGCGAATCTGCCAGTCTTGGGTAGTGGCGGACGGACCTCTGACCAACCTGCCCACGGTCACGGCCGCGTCATGGCCTGCCGCGCGGGAGGCCGGCGTGCTGCTCCGCGCTCTCGGTGCGGCGGTGACCTTCCAGGCCGGCGCCGGTCCCGCGCTGGTCTGCGGTGGCACCGAGGTGTGGGCGGAGGAAGCCGATGCCGTCACCGACTGGGCGAGATCCGGTGCGATGGCGCTGACCGGACGAGCGGATGGCCCGCCGCTGCACTGCGTCGGCCTGCCGGCGAGCCGGGCCCGCGGCGCGGCGCTGGTGCTGGAACTGCTGACCTCGCGGGACCGGCGCGTCGTCGTCGACGGCGCCGCGCTGCTCGGCGAGCGGGCGGCACTGACCGGGTTCACCAGACACGGAGCCACCTCCGTCGGCGGAGCTACCAGAATGCTGCGCACGGCGCAGGGCTGGTGGGCGCTGAGCCTGGCTCGCGAAAGCGACCTGGCGCTGGTACCCGCCTTACTGGAGGACACGCCCGGCGATGACTGCTGGGTCAGCGTGTCAGCCTGGTCGCGAGTCAGAACCGGCCCGGAAGTCGTTGCCAGGGCGGCCCTGCTCGGACTGGCGGCGGGCGAATTGACCTCGTCGCCTGTCCCGGTCGCGCCCTGGTCGATCCGGCCTGTGCCGGTCACGCCGAGAAAGGCTCGTGTGGACCGACCCCTCGTCGTCAACCTCGGCTCGCTGTGGGCGGCGCCGCTGTGCGCGCAGCTCCTCGGCAAGGCCGGTGCACAGGTGGTCCATGTGGAGAGTCCACATCGGCCGGACGGGGCCCGGCGCGGCAACACCGCGTTCTTCGACCTGCTGCACGCAGGCCACGAGTCGGTGGCCATCGACCCGGCGAGCTCAACCGGTCGGGCCGCGCTCCGCGACCTGCTGCGTGCCGCGGACGTGGTGATCGAGGCGAGCCGGCCGCGAGCTCTACGCGCTCTCGGCCTGTCCGCCGACGCCGTGTTTCCCGATGGCGGACCTGCTGTCTGGGCACGCATCACCGGACACGGACAAGCGGCCAACCGGATCGGCTTCGGTGACGACGCCGCCGTCGCCGGAGGTCTGGTCGGCTGGGACGAACAGGGACCGGTCTTCGCAGGCGACGCGATCGCCGATCCGCTGACCGGCATCCATGCGGCCCTCGCGATCTTGGCCTGCCTTGCCGTGCCGGGCTGCTGGCTCATCGACATGTCCCTTCGCGACGTCGCGGCTTCGGTGACGGCACCCGGCGCCACCGAGGCAACGGTCCGGGCACAAGCACCACGGGCCCGCCGTCCGTCGACCGGCGCCGAACCGCTCGGCGCGTCAACCGAACGCGTCCTTGGCCGACTCGGCATCGTGCTGGGCTGAGCGTACGTTCATTCTGCTCGAACATTCTGCTCGAACGACATGCGGTTTGTCATGCCGAATCGTTCCATGCTGTGTTTATATGTTTAAGCGAATTCCGCAGCCCGGAGTTATGGTGTCCGCGAGCCCGGAACCTATTGTCCACCGGCCCGGAACAGTCAATTGCCGTCTGCCGGCATTCATGTTCAACTGTTGACGGTTTCCGAACTGCTGCCCTAGCGTACTGATCGCCGATCTGTGCTCGATGCATTCTACGGTGAATACCGCGAAAGCAGTCGGGACATGCACGTATTCCAATGCGGAGGGTTCGTGAAAATAACAGGTCGGTCCGCGCTCATCACCGGCGCCGGCCGAGGAATCGGTGCGGCGTTGGCATTGCGATTCGCTGCCGAGAAACCGCGCGGAATCGTCGTCTCGGACATCGACCTCGACGCGGTGCGGACCGTCGCCGGGCAGGTTGCCGACCATGGGGTCCGGGCCATTGCGCTGCGGGCCGATGTTGCCGAGGTCGACCAGGTCACAGAACTGGTCAGGGTGGCCCAGCAGGAGTTCGGTTCACTGGACGTGGTCTGTTCCAATGCCGGAATCGCCACCGGCACGAGCCTTTATGCCAGGAAGGAAAGCTGGGCACGGGCGTGGGATGTCAATGTCATGGGCCACGTCCATCTTGCTCAGGCAGTGCTGCCGGGAATGGCGATTCGCCGTGATGGGTATCTGCTCATCACCGCCTCTGCCGTCGGCCTGCTCGGTCTGCCTGGCGACGCCCCGTATTCGGTGACCAAGCACGCCGCGGTCGGCCTTGCCGAGTGGCTGGCATTCACCTACCTGCCCCGGGGGGTGCGGGTCAGCGCGCTGTGTCCGCTCGGGGTGCGCACCGACCTGCTCATGCAGGGCGTCGACGCCGGTCATCCGTCTGCCCAGGCGGTACTGGCGGCCGGCCCGGTGCTGGAGCCCGTGGACGTCGCCGAAGCGGTCGTCGCCGGGCTCGACAGCGAACGGTTCCTCATCCTGCCGCATCCCGAGGTCGCGCGGAGCACCGTGGCCAAGGCGACCGACCCGGATGCGTGGATCCGCGCGACCGCGGGTCGACGTCTGCCCATGAATGGCGCCGACCGTGAATCAGGCGGCGCACACCGGGCGGTGTCGAGACACGGTGTCCCGACCTGAACAAAGTCCTGCCAGCGAAGTGACACCAGCGGAGTGGTGATGGAAGTGCGTCGTAGGGAGCGCGACCTGGTCATCGGGATCAGCCCGCTGGGCAAGCCCAGCGCCAGGCTGTGCGCCTCGGTGAGTGGTTGCGGCGGGCTCGGCATTCTCGATCTCGGCGCCGGTGACCAGGCCGCTCGGACCGAGCTTGAATTGGCGCTGCGCTGGACGACGGGCCCGATCGGGGTCCGGGTGTCCGCGGGCTGCGGGCTCGGCTACAGCGACCTGGCTGCTGAATTCGGCGCGCACTCCGACCGGCTGGACACCGTCGTGCTCGGCTGGGGTGCTCGGTGGACGATCGAGGACATCACCCAGCGGGTCCTTGTCGAGGTGACGACGCTCGATGAGGCGCTGCGCGCTGCCGCGTCCGGCGCCGACGGTCTGATCGCCAGGGGTAACGAGGCAGGCGGCAGGGTCAGCGAATTCGGGTCGTTCGTCCTGTTGCAGCGGCTGCTGGCCGACAACGCCATCCAGCTGCCCGTCTGGCTGTGCGGTGGCATCGGGCCGCACACCGCTGCCGCCGCGGTTACCGGCGGCGCGGCCGGGGTCGTGCTGGACACCCAGCTCGCGCTGTTGCCCGAGATGGACCTGCCAGCCGAGACCGCGGCCGTCATCGCGGCCAGCGACGGCACCGACACGACCAACCTGGCCCGTCATCGGGTCCTGGCCACAAGACGGGGCACCAATCCGCAGGTGGTGACCGAAGCCAGTCTGCACGTGGCCCTCCTCGAGACGGAAAGCCCAGGCTCACCGTGGCTGCCAGTCGGCCAGGACGCTGGTCTTGCCAGCAGGTTCGCCACTGATTTCGGCACGGTGGCCAGGTCGGTTCGGGCCGTGCGGGGCGCCATCGTCGACTCGTTGGACGGCGCGGAGTTCTCGGTGCTCGCGCCGGGTTCGGCGCTGGCCACCGCGCTGGGTGTCGACCTGCCAGTGGTGCAGGGTCCGATGACCAGGGTCAGCGACCAGGCCGGATTCGCCGCGTCAGTGAGCAAGCAAGGCGCACTGCCTTTCATCGCGCTGGCCCTCGCCACCAAGGAGCAGACCACCGGCATGCTGCGGCAGACCAAGGCCGCACTGGGTGATCGCCCTTGGGGCGTAGGGATTCTCGGCTTCGCACCGGAGGAGGTCCGAGCGGCTCAGCTGGCGGTCGTGCACGAGATCCGACCTGCCGCGGCGCTGATCGCAGGCGGCCATCCGGGCCAGGCCAAGGCACTCGAGGATGTCGGCATCAGCACCTTTCTCCATGTCGCCTCACCCGGGCTGCTGAGCCAGTTCCTGGACGCGGGAGCCAGGAAGTTCGTCTTCGAAGGTGCCGAATGCGGCGGACACGTCGGGCCGAGGTCGAGCTTTTCCCTGTGGGAAACCCAGCTCGGCGTCATCGAGGAATATCTCGGCAACGGCGGCGCCGCCGCCGAGCTCCAGTTGCTGTTCGCCGGCGGAGTGCACGATCCCCGTTCGGCCGCAATGGTCTCGGCGCTGACGCGATCATTGGCCCGGCGTGGGGTCTCGGTCGGGGTCTTGATGGGCACCGGCTACCTGTTCACCGAGGAAGCGGTCGAATACGGTGCGGTGCGACCGGTGTTCCAACAACAGGCTGTCGCCGCCAAGACCACCGCCCTGCTGGAGACCGCACCCGGTCACGCGACCCGGTGCCTGCCGAGTCCGTTCGTGGACACCTTCGTGGCCAGGCGCGAGGAACTGATCGCCAGCGGCATCCCGAGCCGGGAGGTCTGGGCCGAGCTGGAAGCCCTCAACATCGGGCGGTTGCGCATCGCCAGCAAGGGACGGCGCCGCGATGGCGCCGGGCTGGTCGACGTGACCGACGCGGGCCAGCTCGCCGACGGACTGTTCATGGCCGGGCAGGTGGCCGCGTTGCGTTCCTCGGTCACCACCGTGGCGGCGCTGCACGAAGGCGTCTCCACGGGCGCCGAGACCTTCCGGTCGGCCCGCAACGAGGTGCTCCGCGCCGAGCTGGGCATCGCACGGCCGGTGGCGCAACCCGCGCCGCAACCCCTCGACGTGGCCATCGTCGGCATGGCCGGGGTGTTCCCCGGAGCACCGGACCTGGACAGCTTCTGGGCCAACATCGTCGGCAACGTCGACTCGGTCACCGAGGTGCCCGCCCACCGCTGGGACCCGACCACGTACTACGCGCAGGGCGGCGGTCGCAGCGGCCTCAAGACACCGTCGAAATGGGGTGGCTTCCTGCCGGAAATACCTTTCGACGCGTTGCGCTTCGGCATCCCGCCGGCGACGTTGGCGGCGATCGAACCGGTACAGCTGCTCGCCCTGGAGGTGTCGGCGCGGGCCATCGCCGACGCGGGCTATGCCGACGGCGGTTTCGACCGGTCGCGCACCAGTGTGGTGTTCGGCGCCGAAGCAGGCAGTGACCTGGCCAACGCGACGATCCTGCGCACCATGCTGCCCGGCTACGTCGACACGATTCCCGCCGATCTCGACGAGCAGTTGCCGAACCTGACCGAGGACTCCTTCCCCGGCGCACTGGTCAACGTGATCGCCGGTCGGATCGCCAACCGCCTCGACCTCGGCGGCGCGAACTTCACCGTCGACGCCGCGTGCGCCGCCTCGCTCGCAGCGCTCGATGTCGCCTGCAAGGAACTGGTGGGCGGGACCAGCGACATGGTGCTCTGCGGTGGCGCCGACCTGCACAACGGAATCCACGACTACCTGATGTTCTCCTCGGTCGGCGCCCTGTCGGCCACCGGCCGCTGCCGGACCTTCGACGAGTCCGCCGACGGCATCGCGCTCGGCGAAGGTGTCGCGTGCGTTGTGCTGAAACGCCTCGCGGATGCCGAACGCGACGGTGACCGGATCTACGCGGTCGTCACCGGCATCGGCGCGGCCAGCGACGGAAAGTCTCTCGGCCTGACCGCACCACGCCCGGAGGGACAACGCCGCGCGTTGGAGCGGGCTTATCACGCGGCCGGATGTTCCCCTGCCGATGTCGGCCTGGTCGAGGCGCACGGTACCGGCACCGTAGTGGGTGACCGAACCGAGCTGACCACACTCAACGAGGTCTTTCTCGGTGCGGGCGCCGCACCGGGAAGTTGCACGCTCGGTTCGGTGAAATCGCAGATCGGCCATACCAAGTGCGCTGCGGGACTGGCCGGCCTGATCAAGTCCGCGCTGGCCGTGCACCGTGGGGTGCGACCGCCGACGGCGTCGGTCAGTAAGCCCAATCCGGCCTGGCGGGCCGAGACCAGCCCGTTCGTCTTCCGCGCCGACGCGGTTCCGTGGCCGGCCGCTCCGGCACAGCGGATAGCGGGCGTCAGCGCTTTCGGCTTCGGCGGCACCAACTTCCACGCCGTCCTGCGCGGCCATCCCTCCGCCGAACTCCTGCGGCACGGCCTGCCCGAATGGCCGGTCGAGCTGTTCACCTTCCGTGGCAGCGATGAGCAGGCAGTGCACGCCGAGGTGACCTGGCTGCGCGACCTGATCGCCAGCAACGATCAACACGGTCGCCCCTTGCGGTTGCGCGATCTGGCCCACGCCGCGGCAGGCCGGGCTGATCGCGGTCCAGCGCCGGTCGCGCTCGCGCTGCTGGCCAAGGACACCGACGAACTGGACGAGCTGTTGGCAGCGGCGCTGGCCGGCGAGTCCGACCCGGCGCGGGGAATCTTCGTAGCCGTCCCCCGGCCTTCCGCGCTACCAGGCAAACTGGCGGTGGTCTTCCCCGGCCAGGGCAGCCAATATCCCGGGATGCTGGCCGATCTGTTCGTCGCCTTCCCCGAATTGCAGCGCTTGGCATCGAGCAGCGACGCGGTCGCCGCGGCGATGTTTCCGCCCAGTGCCTTCGACATCGCGGCGCGCCAGGACCAGCGAGACAGGCTGCGGGACACCGCGATCGCGCAGCCCGCGCTCGGCATTGCCGGCCTCGCCGTGCACCACCTGCTGTCGCGCCTCGCCATCACGCCGGACATGATGGCCGGGCACAGCTACGGCGAACTCGTCGCACTGGCCGCGGCCGGTTCGTTCGGTCCCCGGGCGCTCGCGGAACTCAGCGCGGCACGCGCGGCCGCGATCGTCGCAGCCAGTGGCGATGATCCCGGTGCGATGGCGGCGGTTTCCGCTGGTCCGGACGCGGTCCGGCAGGTGCTTGCCGATGCGGGCCTTACCGACGCCGTCGTGTTGGCCAACTACAACGCACCGCGCCAGCTGGTGATCTCCGGCCCGACAGCGCTGATCGAGCAGGCGCTGCCCGCGCTGCGCGATGCAGGTCTCTCGGCCAAGAAACTCCCGGTGGCCTGCGCGTTCCACACCCCGGCGCTGGGCGCGGCCAGCGCACGGTTCGTCGAAACACTGGCCGGAAGCCGGATCGAGACGCCTCGGATACCGGTGTGGTCCAACCAGACGGCTCAGCGATATCCGTCCCGGCCCGACGCTGTGCGCGCCGGACTTGCCGCGCAGATCAGCGCGCCGGTCCGGTTCGTCGAGCAGATCGAGGCGATGTACGCGGATGGCGCGCGGGTGTTCTTCGAGGCCGGGCCCGGCCGGGTGCTCGGCAGGCTGGTCACCGCGATCCTCGGCGACCGTCAGCACAGCGTGGTCAGTTGCGAGGGCCAGGCCGGCAGCGGCCTGCGCGGTTTCCTTGCCGCAGTCGCCCAACTGGCCGTTGCCGGTGTCGAACTGCGCACCGGGTGGCTGACCTCCGGACGCGGCGTGGTGGATGTCAGCCGGGCCGTCGCCGCGCCAAGGCCCGGCTGGGTCGTCGATGGTCAGCTGGTGCGCACCGTCGACGGGATGCCCGTACCCGGCGGCGTGCGGCCGGCCCGCCGAATAAGGGAGATGTCGATGTCGCCAGAGCCTGCCGGTCACGGACCGCTGGAGCGGGACGGCCGGGACACGGTTGTCGCAGAGTTCCTGCGGGCGGGACGGGAGCTGGTCGCGGCGCAGCGGGATGTCGTACTCGGCTTCCTCGGTGCGCCGCCCGCCGCGATCCCGGCAACGCCGGCGCTCGCCGCGATCGAACGCCCCATGCTGGCCGCTGAGCCGGTCCCGCCAGAACCGACCGCGCCGGCGGTCGACGGGCTGACCACGGTGATCGCGTTGATCGCACAGCGGACCGGCTATCCGGTCGAGCTGATCGATCCGGACCTGGACCTGGAAGCCGACCTGAGCATCGACTCGATCAAACGAACCGAACTGGCCGGCGAACTGTGTGTCCGATTCGGCCGCAACGCCACCGACTCCCGGTTCGACGAGCTGGTCCGGGCGCGCACCGCGCGGACCATGGCCGACTGGTTCGGCGAGAGCGACGGGCCGACCGCTGCGCCGGACGCCCCGGCCGAGGCCGCCTTTGTCGGCGTGGCTCCGCAACGGTTCGTTCAGTGGCTGGTGGACGCCGACGTCGAGACTCCTGTCGATGCGTCGGCCGTGCTGGTCGGCCGGCACTTCGTGCTCATCGGTGGCGAGCACGAACTCACCGATGCCGTCGCGGCTCGACTGGGTGCCGACGGCGCCCTGACCACCGTCACCGCGGGTGCCGTTCCCGCTGATGCTCCGATCGACGGCGTGATCTTTCTCGACGCGCTGCGCAGTGGTGCCGAATACGTGCTACCGGCGGCCTTCTCGACGTTCCGCTCGGTCCTCGGCCAGGCACCGCGCTGGTTGCTGGCGGTGGCGCCAGAGAACACGACCCGAGCCGCCGGTCTGCGTGGCCTGTTCCGCAGCATCGCACTCGAATATCCGAACACCACCAGCCGACTGGTCGAGGTGGCCTCGACCATCCCGGTCGAGGCGATCGCCACCATCATCCGAACCGAACTGCTCGTCGACACCAACCAACCGGTTGTCGTCGTCGACGATGACCAGCGACGCCGGGTGTTCGAGCTGATCGCCACCGACCTCGACGCACCGGCCCAGGACATCTCCGCCGACGTCGCGTCGACCGGTCTGAACCAGGACTCGGTCCTGCTGCTGGTCGGCGGGGCGCGCGGCATCACCGCGCAGGTCGCGGGCGCGCTCGCGGCCGGCAGCGGCTGCCGCATCGAGCTTGTCGGCCGCACCGATCCTGGTGATCCCGAGCATCCGGCCACCGCGTCCGCCGCCGACCTCGCCGCGCTACGAGCCGCGTTGGCTGATCTCGGCCACACCGAGCCGGCCGAGATCGAGCAGTCGGCCCGGCGGATCATGGCGCGTCGAGAGGTCGACGCCACTCTGGCCGAGTTGGAGAGGTCCGGCAGTGTTGCGCGCTACCACACCGTCGACGTTCGAGACGGCCAGGCGCTTCGACAGTTGGTCAAGCAGCTCTACGCCGAGCACGGCCGGATCGACGCGGTGGTCTATGCCGCCGGCGTGATCGAGGACCGATCGATCGCCGACAAGGACGCCGAGTCCTTCGCGCGGGTTTTCGGTACCAAAGCTGACGGTTGTGCGACCCTGCTGGCCGAACTGGCCGAACTACCCGAGGTGCCCGGATTCGTGGTGCTGTTCGGCAGCATCGCCGCGGTCACCGGAAACCGGGGCCAGGCCGACTACGCCGCCGGCAACGACGCATTGGAGAGACTCGGCACCGTATGGGCTGTCGATACGGGACGGCGGGCGCTGACCGTCCACTGGGGACCATGGGCTCCCGGCTCGGACCATGGCGGCATGGTGGGCGCCGAACTCGCCCGCGACTACGTTCGTCGGGGTATCGAACTGATCGATCCCGATGCCGGTGTCGCCGGTCTGATCCGCGAGCTCGCCTTCGGCCCGCCCCAACTGCGCTCGGTCGTCTACACCGCTGCGACTTCGTTGGCCCGGCAACCCCTCGATGAGCGGTGATGGCGAACTCCATGGCCCGGGTCCGGGAACCCGAGCGGATACTGCGGCTCGCCGCAGGGAGTCGTGACGAGCTACTTAAGCTGCTGGCCGCGGCGACCCCGGACTCATCCGAACTGGTCGATGGCGGCCCCGCCTTTCGGCTTGGCATCGTCGACCCGACGGCGAAACGGCTCACCTTGGCGCGCAAGGTCGTCGACGGCGGCAAGCACTGGCGGGGCCGCAACGATGTCTGGTTCAGCCCGGCGCCGCTACTCACCGCTCCCGGTGCCGGTATCGCCTTCCTCTTCCCCGGACTGGAAGCAGACTTCGCGCCCCAGATCGCCGATGTCGCCGACTGGCTCGGCGTGCCGACCCCGAAACTCGATGATTCCTCGATCGGTCGACATGCCGAGAGCCTGAGCGCCGTCGGCAGGTTGTTGGCACGGGCGTTGGGCAAACTCGCGGTGCGGCCGGACGCCGTCGCCGGGCACAGCGTCGGTGAATGGGTGGCGATGATCGTCGGTGGCATCTTCTCCGGCACCGAATTCGACGAGATGCTCACCAGCACCGATCTGGATGCCATTCGGGTCCCGGGAGTCCAGTTCGCGGTGCTCGGCTGCGGTGTCGACCAGGTCAGTGCGGAACTGGCCGGACGAGCCGGGTTGGTGATATCGCACGACAACTCGACCAACCAGACGATCGCCTGCGGACCGGATGCCGCGATCGCCGAACTGGTCGACACCTTCCGCGAGCAGGGGACGATCTGCCAGATCCTGCCGTTCCGTTCCGGATTCCACACTCCTACGCTCAAGCCGTATCTGGCCGCGTTCGAGGCCGGTGTCCCGAGTCTGCGCATCGCCGACGCCCTGATGCCGGTCTGGTCGGCCACCACCGCGCGGCCGTTTCCGGCAGATACCGAGGCGATCCGCCGATTGTGTGTTCGCCACCTACTCGAACCGGTCCGTTTCCGGGACACGGTCAAGGCCATGTACGCCGCAGGAACCAGGGTCTTCGTCCAGGTCGGCGCGGGTCAGCTCGGGTCGCTGATCGATGACACGCTGGCCGACGTCGAGCACCTGACCGTGGCCGCGAACTCCGCGCACCGAGGCGGCATCGACCAGCTACGCAGGTTGGCCACCGCGCTGTGGGTCGAAGGCGCCACCCCGGACTTCGACGCGCTCGAACCGGGTAACGACGTTCTGCGCCTCATCAAACCTATCCACATAGGACATACAGCGTCGGCTCCCGCCATGCCGGCCACGTCCGTCTCCGGAGTCGGTGTCGCCGAGCCACTGATCCGGTTGCGAGAGCTGGGCACCCGGCTCCCGGTCGCGCGGGAATTCGCCGCTCTACTCGACGATGTGGCCGGCTCGGTGGCGACCGTACTCGACGCCAGCAGCCGCACGGTACGGCCGTCGGTGGTCGGCACCAGCCTTTCGGTGTCCACCGCCACCATGCCCTACCTGCTCGATCACTGTTTCGTGCCGCAACGGGCCGACTGGCCAAGCGTCGCCGACCGCAGGCCGGTGATGCCGGCGACGACCATCCTCGCTCAGCTGATGGAACTGGCCGAGAAAAATGCGCAGGGACAGCTGGCCGTCGGGGTCGAGGACCTCAGGTTTGATCGTTGGCTGGTCGCCGAGCCCGCTGTCGAGGTGGCAGTACAGGTGCGCCGCGTCGGCCCGGACCGGATGCGGGTCGCCCTCGGTGACTATGCCGAGGGCGTGGTGCTGCTCGGCCGGGACTACCCGGCCGACATCACCGTTGCCTGGCAACTGGAGACGGACGAGCGAGCACCGGCCCTGTCCGCCGATGCACTCTACCGCCAGCGGTGGATGTTCCATGGTCGGCAATTCCAGGTGATCACGGCCTCCACCGCCATTTCCGACGGCGGGATCCGCGGCGAGCTCACCGTGCCGACCGCACCAGGGGCGCTGTTGGACGGCGTCGGCCAACTGCTCGGCCAGTGGTTGGTGGAGACGCACCCGGCCCGGTGGATCGCGTTTCCCATACGCATCCGCCAGGTCCGCCAGCACGCGGCGGTGCCACCGGCCGGGACCAGGGTCGCGTGTTCGGTCCGGGTTCGGGCCCTGACCGAGGACACCGTGGAAGCCGATGCCAGGCTGACCTGCGGCGGCCGACCGCTGATGTCGATCTCCGGCTGGTGCGACCGCCGGTTCGACAGCGCGGAGCGCGGCGCTGCCGTGCACCGATTCCCTGAGCACAACACACTGTCCGAACAGCGAGCCGGTGGCTGGTGGCTCATGGTCGAGAGTTCTCCGAGTCTCGCCTCGCGCGAATTCTATCTGCGCAAGTATCTCGGCGGTCCGGAACACCAGGAGTACGAGGACTGTGCCCCGCGCGAGCGCCGTGAGTGGTTGCTGCGGCGGATCGTGATCAAGGACGCGGTCCGCGGATGGCTCTGGGAGCACGGCTTCGGCCCGGTGTTCCCGGCCGAGATAGCGGTCGGCGTCGACGACTCGGGGCACACCAGGGTGACCGGCCGGCATGGGTTGCTGCTGCCCGGGCTCAGCGTCGCCGTCGCGGCGTCGCAGCGGATCGCGGTTGCGCTCGTCGCCGAAACGAACGGATCCGGTCCACGAAACGCGATCCAGCTCGTCGAAACCCTTGCCGCCGCTGGATCGGACCGCGACACCGTCAGCGAGGTCGTCCGGCGACGACTCATCGAGCGGCTGCACGTCGAGACCGGACGGCGGCCATCGTCGCCGGTGCACACCGAAGCCATCGCCGACCCGGCCGGTCTGCCGGCTCGGCGCTATGTCGTCGCCTGGACCAGTGGCGAGTGACGCATCAAGCTGAAGGAGACGCTCCAGTGACCAACTCTCATGTGCCGTCGCCAGCGGCCGCGCTCGGCGCGATTCGAGTCATCCTGATCAAGGTGCTCGGCGACTACGTCCTCGACGACGTCGAGATCAACGCCGAGATGTCGTTGACCGCTGACCTCGGGCTGGAAAGCATCGACCTGATCACCGTCGGCGCCATGCTCGCCGAACGCTATGGTCGTCGGCTCAATCTGGCCGCGTTCCTGGCCGAGATGGATATCGACGACGTGATCGCGTTGACGGTCGGCACCCTGGTCGAGTTCGTGGTGGACGGGTTGGCACCCGGCCTCGCAGCGGAGCGCTGACCAATGGCGGTGGCGATCGTCAACGACGTGCTCACCCACTACGAGCACATGCCGGCCCGGCCCAGCACGGGGCGCACGGCGCCGAAGGTGGTCTGCGTTCATGGTCTCGGCTATGACAGCCTGGCCAGCTTCTACCTGACGCTGGCCGCGCCACTGGCGGAAGCGGGCGTCGATGTGCTCACCTACGACCTGCGTGGCCACGGCCGCTCGCAGCGGCCGGCCACCGGCTACCGCCTCGGCGATTTCGTCGACGATCTCCGTTCGCTGCTGGACATGATGGTCGGTACCGAACCGGTTCATCTGGTCGGCAACTCCTTCGGCGGCACGATCGCGTTCAGCCTGGCCGTGCGGTACCCGGAACGGGTGCGCAGCATCGTGTCCATCGAGTCGGAACCGGCGACCGAGGTCTGGTCGGCGAAGATGGGCCGAACGTTTCGCAACACGGTCGACGCCATGTCCGACGAGGCCAATCTCGCCTGGATCACTGAGACATTCGGCAGCCACTACGCACGACTGACCAGAGCCGCGGCCGCGGTGATCCGCTCGACCACGATCGTCGAGGAGGTCGCCGACGGCCCACTGCTGGACGAGCAGGCACTGTCGTCGATCCGGTGTCCGGTGTTGGCCATTCTCGGCGGTGAGGGGTTTCAATGCGACGATCTCGGCGCCGTCGAAGCGATGCTGCCCGACTGCCGCACCGAGGTGATCGACGGCCAGAACCATTCGGTTTTGGTGGAACGCCACCAGCTCGTCCGCAAGCTGCTGCTGGGCTGGCTCGCCGAGCACGATCCGGTCGGGCTGCTCGCGGACGGAGCGCGGCCTTGAGCAGGTTCCTGTTCGTGGTGCCGCCGTTCCTCGGCCATGTCAATCCGGTGCTGGCGGTGGCCGACGAACTCGCCAGGCATGGCCACGAGGTGGCGTGGGCCGGAGACTGTGGCGTATTGGACCGCGTGGTGCTGCCGTGGACGAGCGTGTACCACTGCGAAACGCCCGCCACCTCGGCTCGGCCGCCCGCCCTGCGTGGCTTCGCCGCGTTGAAGTTCCTCTGGGAACAGTCACTGATTCCACTCGCGACCGCGATGCTGCCCGGCGTACTGGAGGCGGTGGCGGAATTTCGACCCGATATCGTGGTCGCCGACCAGCAGGCCCTTGCCGGCGCTCTCGCGGCCGAGCGGCTCCGCCTGCCGTGGGCAACCTCGGCGACAACCTCGGCCGAACTGACCGATCCGCTTGGCGACCTGCCGAAGGTCCGCGAGTGGTTGACCGGGTTGCTGAAGGAACTGTCGACGGCCAACCACTGCCCGTCTACCGTGGACCTGAGATTCTCCCCTCACCTTGTCCTGGCGTTCACCACAACGGCGTTGCTCGGCGAACCGGCCCGGCTACCCGATTCGGTGTGCTTCGTCGGCCCGGCGCGGGTCGAGCACGACGTTGCCCCGCTGCCCTGGCAGGCGCTGGATCCGCACCGTCCGCTGGTATTCGTCAGTCTCGGCACGGCGAACGCCGATGCCGGCGAGCGGTTCCTGGTTGAGACCGTCGAGGCCCTGCGCCGCAGGCCCGATCTCCAGGCCGTCGTCGTCGATCCGACCGGTGCGGTGCTGGGCGCGCCGAAACAGGTGATCGTGCGTGGGCGGGTGGCGCAGCTGGCGGTACTCGCCAGGGCGAACGTCGTGGTCTGCCACGCGGGCCACAACACCGTGTGCGAGGCGCTCGGCCACGGCGTTCCGCTGGTGGTCGCGCCGATCCGCGACGACCAGCCGATCATCGCCGACCAGGTGACCAGCGTCGGGGCGGCCGTGCGGTTGCGGTTCGACCACGCAAGGGCCGAGCACATCGGCAGCGCGATCGACACCGTGCTCACCGAACCCTCCTACCGCGCCAATGCTCAACGCGTCCAGCGATCGTTTCAGATGGCTGGCGGGGCGGTCTCCGCCGCCTGGGAGCTGACCAGACTGGCCAAATCTGCTCGCGCCTGAGCCCTGTCATCGGGTACGCCGGAAGTTTCGGGCCGCGCCCGCCGCGCCGAGAACCGCAAGGGCGACGACGATACCGATCGCGGTGGCCAGGGCGGAAGCCGCGGGCGCGCCCGCGGTCAGCGCCCGGGTCGCGTTGATGGCATAGGTCAACGGATTGACCGTGGACAGCACCCGTAACCACCCCGGCATGGCGGCCACCGGCATGTAGGCGCTCGAACCGAACATCAGCGGAAACATCACGATGAACGAGACCGCCTGCATGGTCTCGGCTTTGCGCTGCCAGGTGGCGATCGCCACGAACAGCCACCCGAGACCCCAGCCGACCAGCACCGCGAGTCCGAGCGCCGTGGCGATGCCGGCGAACCCGGCCGGACGGAAATCCAGGAACAGCACCGCCGCGACGACCGCGACCGTGAGTTGCACGGCCAGCCGAAGCGCGTCGGAGAGGGTACGAGCGACCAGGACGGCGAACATGCTGATCGGCATGGCGCGCAAGCGGCCGATGAACCCGGTGTAGATCTCGGCGAGCACGCCGACCCCGGAACTCATCGCGGTGGTGACCGCGATGTTGATCAGTGTCGCCGGCATCAGGAAGTTGATGTAGCCCCGGTACTGGACAACGCCCGGCAGCGTGCCGATCCTGCTGAAGACCTGACTGAACAGCAGCAGCATCACCACCGGTTGCAGCAGGCCGAAGAAGACAAGCCGGTAATCGCCGAAGGCGGTACGCAGCGACCGTCCGGTCAACACCGCGACCTGGGTGCCGAAACCGCAGGCCCCCCACCGCTCACCAACAGCCTGCCGGTTCGGTGCGGCGGCTTGGACTTCCGGCCTTGGCCGGGGATCGCGCTTGACGATGTCGGCCCGGTGGCGGTTCACCTGGCTGTCCGCGGCGCGCCGTGCAGGGAGAGGTACACATCGTTGAGCGTCGGCTCGGTGACCGAGAGGTCGTGGATCTCGATGCCCACCGAGTCCAGGCAGCGCACCAGGCGGGCGATGTCGCCCTGGCCTGAGATCGGCACCGTGGCGACGCGTTGGTCGATGGCCGGCAACGGCCGCAGCCCGACCCAGGCGAGCGCGCCGAGGGCGTAGCGCGCCGCGGCCGGGTCGCGGAAGGTGACCGTCGCGATGCGCTCACCGAGCCCCGCCTTGAGCTGCCACGGTGTTCCGGTTGCCACCACCCGGCCGCCGGCCAGGACAACGACCTCGTCGGCCAGCCGGTCGGCTTCCTCAAGATATTGGGTGGTCAGCACCACGGTTGTGCCCTCGGCGGCGAGGTGCTCGACGAATCCCCACAGGTCATTTCTGCTCATCGGGTCAAGCCCGGTGGTCGGCTCGTCGAGGAACAACACGTCCGGGCGTCCGATCAGGCTCGCGGCAAGATCGAGACGGCGGCGCATGCCGCCCGAATAGGTGCCGGCCTTGCGGGTCGCCGCGTCGCCAAGACCGAACGCCTCCAGCAGCACCTCAGCGCGGGCCTTGGCCTGCCGTGCGTTCGCACCGAGCAGACGCGCGATCAACACCAGGTTGGCGCGTCCGGACATGGCCTCGTCGACCGCGACGAACTGGCTGGTCATCCCGATGTGTCTGCGTACCCGGGCGCCGTGGCGCAGCACGTCCCAGCCGCACACCGACGCCGAGCCGGTGGTGGGGCGGATCCGGGTGGCGAGTATGTCGATCAACGTGGTCTTGCCGGCACCGTTGTGGCCGAGTACGCCGAGCACGGTGCCCGCGTCGACGTGCAGGGTGATATCCACCAGCGCGGCCACCTCACCGTAGGACTTGCCAATTCCCCGCACGTCGATCCGTGGTCCTCGCATGCTCGTCCCGTCGCTCGAGATCCGTCACAGCCGCTGTCGGGCGCCCATGGCGGCCGCGACCCGGCCGCCGTCGCCCACCAGTTCCAAGAACCGCCGATCTGTTTCGATCAGCCGCAGTTCGCCACGCGCCGCTGCGTGCGGCTCGGTGGGTACGGCGTGCAGGTGCTGCCGTTCGATCGCCAGTCGAGCGGTCGGGCTGGTGCCGGTTTTGCGCTGCGGCCGGTTGTTCGCGCGTTCGCGCCACAGTGCGCACGCCTGCGTCAGCTCGGCGAAGGAGTCGTAGGCGGGGAGCATGCCTGCGGTCGTGGGCATCAGGTCGTCCTTGGCGATCCTGGCCGTGAATTCGCCGGTGCCGGTGCCGCCGGGTGCGTACGGCTGGCAGCCGAGCACCTGACAGCCGTAATGCCGGCCCATTGCGACGAACTCCGGGTGCCGCACCGGCGCACCGGTTCTCCCGTCGAACGCGAGCATCCTCGTGTCATCGGTCACCAGACAGGTGGGTGCGCCGCCGAACCGGCGCAGCGTCGTGTCCATAGCGGACCTCAACGTGCCGCGAGTCCGGTCCCAGGTGGGAATGACGGACCGGTACCGCGACCACGGCAGCCACCCGTGGAACAGCTGGGTGCCCCGGCCGGATACCCGAGGTCCGTCGGACCAGCCGAACTGCATCCACCTGCCCGGCTCGGTCACCCAGGGCCGGCCGGCCGGGCGATGCCCATCCCGCCAGGCTGCTTTCGCCTCGGCAACCGCGCGCCTGGTCCCCCGGTCCGAACCGGTGAATCCCATCGCGACTAGGCGCTGATGCACGACGTCGGCTCGGATCAGACCGTCCGACCTGGCAACGAGTTCCTCGATCTTGACGAGGAACGCGTCGATCGACCGAGGCCGGCGGCTCGGTGCCAGCGGGTCTCCACCTGAGTCGCGGATCGCGACATAGCGGGCGACGGTCTTCTCGTCGACCCCGGCCAGCCGTGCGGCGGAGTGGGCGCAGCGGGTCAGATCGAATGCTTCCAGGATGCCCATGATCTCCCTGTCAGACTTGGTCAAGGTGACCCCTCCAGGACGTGGTCGGCACGGCTCGGCGATCAGCGTCAACCTGCCGGTGACACGCCGAGCCTCGATGCTCGGGCGGGCCACGGAGATTTCATGTCCGTCGGTCCGGAGTGGCAGATCCACCATTCCGGACCGAACCGTTCGGTGACATCGCCCAACGGCACCTGATGGGTGCGTTGCCCTCAGTCACGTGTTGCGAACTCAGCGCAGAGTCTATTATATATTTTATTCTGTTGTACGCCGAGTCGAACAGCAAGCCGGCTCCCCGTTCCCACTCAACGGCCAAGGAACGACACCATGCAACCAGCGCTCGACCACGACATGACCGAGCTGGAACGACTCATGTGGGAGGTGTACGGCTACGTAAGGGACGGTGGCGCGCGGATCTACGAGGGCGGAGCCAGCGTCGCCGAGGCGACCTACCTGCGCGACCTCACTGTCTCCGCGAACGCGGTCCGCGTCGCGGAAATCGGCTTCAACGTGGGGTTCTCCAGCATCGCGTTCCTGGAGAGCTCGCCGGAAGTCACCGTCGTCTCGTTCGAACTCGACCAGCGGCCCGCAGTCGAACTCGCCAAACGATTCGTGGACGAGCGATACCCCGGCCGACACGACATGATCATCGGTAACTCGGTCGAGACCGTTCCCGCCCACGCCGAGAGCCACGGCGCGCCGTACGACCTGGTGTTCGTCGACGGCGGCCACGAGTACGAGACCGCCCGTGCCGACATCGCCAACGGGGCCCGAATCGCCAAATCCGGGGCACTGATCGTTGTGGACGATGTGATTCCCTGGTACCCGTGGGGCGTCGGCCCGCATCAGGCATGGCAGCAAGCTGTCGACAGCGGTCTCGTCGAGCCACTTGAGTCTATTGTGGATGGACGCGTTGTCGACGTGATCGAGGAGCCCGGCGACCGGGCCTGGGTGACCGGCCGCATCCGCTGAGCCAGCCCTTGGCCCCTCAGGATTCGGTGATCAGCATCTCGGTGACCGAGTCGATCAGCATCTGGACGACCGAGGCGCCAATGGTGCCGACCGCGGCACCGGCCGCCGCACGAGTCAGCAGCTGCCGGTGTCGCATTGCGTCGACGGGGAAAGCCTGGTCCACACGTATCAGTGGAACATCGGCCACGACGTAGTGCATCCGCCGAAGCCGAGGGTTGTAGAGCACGCCCTCCTGGACGAAGTACAACAGCGCGCCCTTGTCGTTGGGGCAGGCGAGAACATCGAGCAACCGATCGTCGAGTGCCACCGTTCAGCCCTTTGGCCCGCCTGCCACGTAGATCACCTGTCCGGACACGAACGAGGCGTCATCGCTGGCCAGGAACGCCGCGACGTTGGCGATGTCCTCCGGCTGACCGACCCTGCGCACCGGAATCTGCTCGGCCCTTG
>DASZLR010000009.1:0-25395 GCA_035552275.1 Pseudonocardiaceae bacterium
ATCTCCTGAGTGACGGCCGAGTCGGTGTCCGGCACGCCCATTTCCTTGGCCCGCTTGTCGGCCATCGCCAGCAGCCGGCGAATCCGGCCGGCCACCGCGTCCTTGGTCATCGGCGGATCGGCCAGCTGGCCCAACTCCTCCAGCGACGCCTGCCGGTTGGACAGCCGCAGCTTGCCGGCCGAGGTGAGGTGGTCCGGCGCTTCCGGACCCAGCAGGTTCAGCGCCCGCTCCACCTTCGCCGCCGCCGCGACCGCGGCCCGCGCGGACCGCCGCAGGTTCGCGTCATCGAAGTTCGCCAGCCGGTTCGCGGTGGCCCGCACCTCGCGGCGCATCCGGCGTTCCTCCCAGGCCAGCACGGTCTGGTGCGCGCCGAGCCGGGTGAGCAGTGCGCCGATCGCGTCGCCGTCGCGGACGACCACCCGGTCCGCGCCGCGCACTTCCCGTGATTTCGCCTGCACGCCAAGCCTTCGGGCCGCGCCGACCAACGCCAGCGCCGCTTCCGGGCCGGGGCAGGTGATCTCCAGCGCCGAGGACCGGCCGGGTTCGGTGAGCGAGCCGTGCGCCAGGAACGCGCCCCGCCAGGCGGCTTCCGCGTCGCACGCGCCGCCGGCCACCACCGGCGCGGGCAGTCCGCGCACCGGACGGCCGCGCGGGTCGAGCAGGCCGGTCTGGCGGGCCAGCCCCTCGCCGTCGCGGATCACCCGGATCACGTACCGCGTGCCCTTGCGCAGCCCGCCCGAGGTGATCACGTGCACGTCCGCGGTGTGCCCGAACAGGTCGTGAATCTCCTTGCGCAGCAACCTGGCCACCGCGCCGGTGTCCACCTCCGCCTCGACCACCACCCGGCCGCCGACGATGTGCAGGCCGCCGGCGAACCGCAGCACCGACGCCACCTGCGCCCGTCGGCAGCACGTCTTCGTCAGAGCCAGCCGACTCAGCTCGTCCTTCACCTCAGCGGTCATCGCCACTGGCGCACTCCTCCCCGCCCAATTCCCCGCCGATACCGGTCCGATCCCCCGAGAAAGCGATAGCTTGTCGCAGGCTACCGGCCAGTGCCACCGGATCATGCCGTTCCGGCGCATCCGCGGCGGCCACTCGGGCCAGGTGCGCCCGTGCCCCGAGCTCGGCCGCCGCGGCCACAAACCGTTCTGGCGTAGGCACAGCGTCGACGTCGGCGATCACCGCGTGCGCCCGCAGCCGGGGGGCGTGCTCGAAGAGCACGTCCAGATGGCGTTCGGCGGAGAAACCGGCTGTTTCACCCGGTTGGGGGACGAGATTGAGCACCACGACCTTCGTGGCGGTGGTGCTGACCAGCGCCTCGTGCAGTTCGGGCACCAGCAGGTGCGGCAGCACGCTGGTGAACCACGACCCGGGACCGAGCAGCACCAGGTCGGCGTTCAGGACGGCGGACACGGCGGCTGGGCAGGCGCGTGGCGGGGTGTCCGGCCGGTGCGCGGCGTGCAGCCGAACCCGGGCGACCCGGCCGGGCGTGCTGGCGACCGCGACCTGGCCGCGAATCCGGCGCACCACGGACGGATCCTCGGCCAGACCGAGCACATCGGCCTCGATGTCCAGCGGCTCGGCGCACATCGGCAGCACCCGGCCGCGCACGCCGAGCAGTGCGGCGGCGGTGTCCAGGGCGGTGACCGGATCGCCGAGGACCTCCAGCAGCCCGGCCAGCACCAGGTTGCCGACGGCGTGCCCGGCGAGCGCGCCGACGCCGCCGAACCGGTGGCCGAACACGGCGGGCCAGTCGCCGTCGACCGGATCAGCCAGCGCGATCAACGCCTTGCGCAGGTCGCCGGGCGGCAACAGGCCCAGTTCGCGGCGCAGCCGGCCGGACGATCCGCCGTCGTCGGCCACGGTGACCACGGCGGTCACGTTCGGGGTGATCGACCGCAGCGCCGCCAGGGTCGCCTGCAACCCATGGCCGCCGCCCAACGCGACCGCTTTCAACGGTGCGGCGCCTTCCGTCACTCGCGACCCAGATCCCGGTGCACCACTTTGACGGTCATCCGGTCCTCGCTGGCGAGTTTGCGCGCCAGTTCCTCGGAGATCGCCACACTGCGGTGCTTGCCGCCGGTGCAACCGACCGCCAGCGTCAGGTACCGCTTGCCCTCGCGCTGGTAGCCGGCGCCGATCAGCCGCAGCAACTCGTGGTAGCGGTCCAGGAACTCCTCGGCATTCTCCTGGGACAGCACGTAGTTGCGCACGTCGGTGTCCAGGCCGGTCATCTCGCGCAGCTCGGGGATCCAGAACGGGTTGGGCAGGAACCGGACGTCGATCACCAGGTCGGCGTCCATCGGCAGGCCGTACTTGTAGCCGAAGGACAGCACGGTCACCCTGGTCTGCGCGCTGGTCTCGGTGCCGAACGCGTCCTCGATCTTGGCCCGCAGGTCGTGCACGGACAGCGCGGTGGTGTCCAGCACCAGATCCGCCTGCTCGCGCAGCGGGGTCAGCACGTGCCGCTCGGCCTTGATCCCGTCCGCGAGCCGGCCGTCGCCCTGCATCGGGTGGGTGCGCCGGACCTGCTCGAACCGGCGGATCAGCGCGTCGTCGGTGGCTTCCAGGTAGAGCACCCTCGGCTTGTAGCCGCGGGCGTCCAGGTCCTTGATCACGGCGGCCAGGTCGTCGGTGAACGCCCGGCTGCGCACGTCCATCACCACGGCCACCCTGGTGATCGCGCCGCGCGCCTGCGCGCCCAGCTCGACCATGGTGGCGACCAGTTCCGGCGGCAGGTTGTCCACCACGAACCAGCCCAGATCCTCCAGGCATTTCGCCGCGGTGCTCCGGCCGGCGCCGGACAGGCCGGTCACCACCGCGACCTCCACACCGGGCGTCGCACCCGACGCGGCGTACGACCGTGTCCCGCTAGTCACCGCTCGCTCCTTCGTTCAGGCTGGCGTGCACCGCGGCCGCGATCCGCGGCCCGACGCCCTGTACCTCGCTGATGTCCTCGACACTGGCCTGGCGCAGCTTCTTCAGCGAACCGAAGTGCTTCAGCAGGGCGGTCTTCCGCGCCTGCCCCAGTCCGGGCACATTGTCCAGGGCCGAGTTGGTCATCCGCTGGCCGCGCTTCTGCCGGTGGTAGCTGATGGCGAACCGGTGCGCCTCATCGCGGACCCGCTGTAGAAGGTACAGCGCCTCGCTGGTGCGCGGCAGGATCGCCGGGTCCGGCTCACCCGGCAGCCACACCTCCTCCAGCCGCTTGGCCAGGCCGATCGCCGCGACATCGGTGATGCCCAGCTCGGCCAGCACGTCGGAGGCGGCACTGACCTGGGGCGCGCCACCGTCGATGACCAGCAGGTTCGGCGGGTAGGCGAACTTGCGCGGCCGGCCGGTCTCCGGGTCGATGCCCCGCCGGCTCCCGGACTCACCAGACTCGGTTTCGGTTTCGCCGTCCGTTTCGGCGCGGTAGCGGAGGAACCGGCGGCGCACCACCTCGGCGATCGAGCCGACGTCGCCGCCCTCGGCGCCTTCCCTGATCGCGAACCGCCGGTACTCGGACTTGCGCGCCAGGCCGTCCTCGAACACCACCAGCGACGCCACCACATCGGTGCCCTGCACGTGGCTGACGTCGATGCACTCGATGCGCAGCGGCGCGCTGTCCAGCGCCAGCGCGTCCTGGAGTTCCTGCAACGCCGCCGAGCGCGCGGTCAGGTCGCCGGCGCGGCGCAGCTTGTGCTGGGCGAACGCCTCGGCCGCGTTGCGGCTCACGGTGTCCATCAGCGCCCGTTTGTCGCCGCGCTGCGGCACCCGAAGCGCCACCCGGGAACCGCGCAACTCGGACAGCCAGTCGGCCAACGTGTCGGCGTCCTCGGGCAGTTCGGGCACCAGGACCTCGCGCGGCACCGGCGAACCGCCGGCGTCGGCCTGCTCGGCCAGCGACGCCTGCTCGCCGTAGAACTGGCTGACGAAATGCGAGACGAGCGTGCCGGTCAGGTCGTCGGTGCGGTCGATCACCCAGCCGCGCTGGCCGCGCACCCGGCCGCCACGCACGTGGAAAACCTGGACGGCGGCCTGCAACTCGTCCTTGGCGAAGGCGATCACGTCCGCGTCGGTGCCGTCGCCGAGCACCACGGCCTGCTTCTCCAACGCCCGGCGCAGCGCGGCCGCGTCATCGCGCAGCCGGGCCGCCCGCTCGAACTCAAGGCCCTGCGCGGCCTGCCGCATCTGCCGGTCCAGCCGGCGCACCAGCGCGTCGGTCCGGCCGGCCAGGAAATCGCAGAAGTCGTTGACGATCTGCCGATGCTCCTGCTCGTCGACCCGGCCGACGCAGGGCGCGGAGCACTTGTCGATGTAGCCGAGCAGGCAGGGCCGGCCGATCTGGCCGTGCCGTTTGAACACGCCGGCCGAGCAGGTGCGGGCCGGGAAAACCCGCAGTAGCAGGTCCAGGGTTTCCCGGATCGCCCAGGCGTGCGCGTAGGGGCCGAAGTAGCGGACGCCCTTGCGGCGGGGGCCGCGGTAGACGTGCAGCCGCGGGAACTGCTCGTTGAGCGTGACCGCGAGCACCGGGTAGGACTTGTCGTCGCGGTAGCGGACGTTGAACCGCGGGTCGAATTCCTTGATCCAGTTGTATTCGAGCTGGAGCGCCTCGACCTCGGTGGTGACCACGGTCCACTCGACGGCGGCGGCGGTGGTGACCATCTGGCGAGTGCGCGGGTGCAGGCCGGCGAGGTCGGCGAAGTACGAGTTGAGCCGGCTGCGCAGGCTCTTCGCCTTCCCGACGTAGATCACCCGCCGGGCGCCGTCGCGGAACTTGTACACGCCGGGCGCGTCCGGGATGGTCCCCGTCGCGGGGCGGTAGGTCGACGGGTCGGGCACGTCCCTACCTTATGTCGCGGCGCTGACGTCCCTGCGGACTCGGTCGCCGCTGCGGCCGGGAGCGGACCGGCTGGCGGTCGGCGCCACCGCGCGGCCGGTGGATGCGGGCGTCGATGAGCACCAGCAGCACGGCCAGCACCACCATCCCGATGCCCACCGGCGGGAAGCCGCCGAAGAGGAACAGCATGGCGACGATGAGAATCGCGGCGACCGGGATCCAGACCACCGGGTCGATCCGACCGAACGCCGGCCGCTGTCCACCGCTGGGCATCAACGACTCCATTCGCACGATCCATGATCCCGCGAGAACCCTAGCCGGCGGTCCGCTGTGGCAGGCTGCGAGGCCATGGAGGTGTCAGAGTTTATCGCCGCGCTGCGTGCGCAAGGTGAGCTGATGGCCGTCGCGGCCGGCGGTGTCGAGCCGACCGCGCCCGTGCCGACCTGCCCGGACTGGACCGTGCGGGATCTGTTGCTGCACACCGGCGGTGTGCACCGCTGGGCGGCGACGATCGTCGGCCAGGCGTGCGCCGAGCCGGTCGGGCTGGCGCGACCGCAGGACATCGTCGCGGACCTGCCCTCGGACGCGGCGCTGGTCGACTGGTTCGCCGACGGGCACGCCGCGCTGGTCCGCACCCTGGAGACGGCCCCGCCGGATCTGGACTGCTGGACCTTCCAGCCGGCGCCGAGCCCGCTGGCGTTCTGGGCCCGCCGGCAGACCCACGAGACCGCGATCCACCGCGTCGACGCGGAGACGGCGGCTGGCGGCACGGCGGCGGCTGGCACGGTGACACCGGTCAAGGCCGAGGTCGCGGCGGACGGCGTGGACGAGTTGCTGACCGGTTTCCTTGCCCGCAACCGAAGGCTGCGCCGGGACACCGAGCACACCATCGGCGTGCACGTCACCGACGTCGACCGGAACTGGCTGGTGCGGATCGGCCCAGACGCGCCGCGCACTGAGCGGTCGGGCATCCCGGTCGACAGCGTCGACAGCGTCGACACTGTCGACGCCGAAGCGACCGTCAGCGGCCGCGCCGAGGCGGTGTATCTGGCGTTGTGGAACCGGCAGCCGCTGAGCACGCTCACGATCACCGGCGACGACCGCCTGCTGGCCGACTGGGCCCGGTGCGTCCGAGTGCGCTGGTCATGAACCGACCAGGCTGGCCCGGATCTTTCCGGTCCGCTATGCCAGCACGATCTGGCCGGCCTGGACCCGAACCGGGACCTCGGTGAGTCCGGTGGTCGCCGGTCCGCGTTCCACCGCGCCGTTGTCCGGGTTGAACTCGCTGCCGTGCGCCGGACAGGTGATGATCCCGCCAGCCGGCGGGTCGACCGTGGCGCCGAGGTGCGGGCAGGTCGGATCGAACGCCTTGATGTCGCCGGCGGTCGGCTGGGTGACCAGCAGGTAGCCGTCCGTCCCGACGTTGACCAGGTTGCCGCCGCCGACCGGAATGTCGTTCACCGCCGCGACCTGAGTGCCCGGCTTGGCGCTGCCGACACCGTTCACCCGGCTGGTGCCGGTGCCGCAGGCGGCCAGCACTCCTGGCGCGAGCAGGCCCACGGCCAGCCCGCACAACAGCTGCCGACGGGGCAGGCCCGCCCGGTTCGTCACCCGTGCTCCTTGTCGTGGTCTCCGTACGCCCGGTGCAGGGCGCGCAGTTCGCGGATCGCGTGCACCGCACGCTCACCGTCGAACGCCTGGATCGCCACCAGCGGAACGTATTCGTACTCGGGCAGTTCCAGCCGCGCCCAGGGCGCGCCGTCCGGGAACCGGACTCCGCGAATCAGCTCCCACGGCACCCGCTGGCCGAAGAACACATTGCGCACCTCGACGCCCTCGGCGTCGGCCCGCACCTTCGGCCGGATCGCCAGCAGCACCCCGGCGGCCAGCAGCGGGCCGATCAGCGCGACCGCGACCTGGTCGCCGAGGGTGAAGTTGACGCCGGTGTAGCTGTTGCGCAGCAGCACCGCCACCACGGCGAAAATCACCACCAGCACGGCAGCGATCGGGATCGCGATCTGCCGCACCCGGTGCGGCCGGATGACCAGCGGCTGGTGATCGACCTGACGATCGCGGTGTGGCGCGGTCACGAGCGGCTCCGCTCGGTCCACGGGTGACGCAGCTGACGCAGCACCACGGCGGCGTCCAGCGCGGCCACGCAGGCCGCGAAACCCTTGTCCTCCACCGAATCCGGCAGCCCGCAGCGGTCCAGCGCCTGTCGCTCGGTCTCGACGGTCAGCACGCCGTTGCCGACCGGGGTGCTCTCGTCCAGCGCGACCCTGGTCAGACCGGCGGTCACCGCGTCGCAGACGTACTCGAAGTGCGGGGTGCCACCGCGGATCACCACGCCCAGCGCGACCACGGCATCATGCCGCTTGGCCAGCGCCTGGGCGATCAGCGGCAGTTCGACCGCGCCGGCGACGCGCACCACGGTCGGCTCGTCGGTGCCGGCGGCCTTGGCGGCGGCCAGCGCCCGCTCGACAAGCTGATCGGTGATCGTCTCATGCCACCGGGTCGCCACGATGCCCAGCCGCATCCCCTCGCCATCCGGCACCGGGAGCTCGGGACGTCCTTCACCACTCATCTGTCGCTACTCCGCTGACGCGGTCCGCTTGGTCACCGCCCCTTCCGGATCGGGCCGGACCTGCTGAACCTGTTGCCATCGATCTTCATCGAGGTGGTCGAGCTCGTGCCCCATCCGATCCCGCTTGGTGCGCAGGTAGCGCAGGTTCTCCGGGTTCGGTGAGATCGGCAGCGGCACGCGGTCGACCACCCGCAGCCCATAGCCTTCCAGAGCGCTGCGCTTGGTCGGATTGTTGGTCAGCAACCGCATCGAGTGCACGCCGAGATCGCACAGGATCTGCGCGCCGGTGCCGTAGTCGCGGGCGTCCGCCGGCACGCCCAGCGCCAGGTTGGCGTCCACGGTGTCGTGCCCGTCGTCCTGCAGTTGGTACGCCTGGAGTTTGTGCAGCAACCCGATGCCGCGGCCCTCGTGCCCGCGGACGTAGAGCACCACTCCCCGACCCTCGGCGGCGACCATCGCCATCGCGGCGTCCAACTGTGGCCCGCAGTCGCAGCGCAGCGAGCCGAACACGTCCCCGGTCAGGCATTCGGAGTGCACCCGGACCAGGAGGTTCTCGCCGTCGCCGATCTCGCCGTAGACGAAGGCGATGTGCTCGATGCCATCGAGCAGGCTGTCGTAGCCGACCGCGCGGAAAGTGCCGTGCACGGTGGGAATGCGGGTCTCGGCGACCCGGGCGACCTGCTTCTCGTTGCGCCGCCGGTAGGCGATGAGGTCGGCGATGCTGATCAGGGTCAGCTCGTGGTCGGCGGCGAACACCTCTAGTTCGTCGCGGCGGGCCATCTCGCCCTCGTCCTTCTCACTGACCATCTCGCACAGCACGCCGGCCGGCCGTAGCCCGGCCAGCCGGGCCAGGTCGACGGACGCCTCGGTGTGGCCGGGCCGACGCAGCACGCCGCCTTCCTTGGCGCGCAACGGAACCACGTGACCGGGCCGGCTGAAGTCGGTGGCGGCGGCCTTGGCGTCGGCGAGCAGCCGCGTGGTGTGCGCGCGGTCGGTGGCCGAGATGCCGGTGCCGATCCCCTCCTTGGCATCGACGGTGACCGAGTACGCGGTGCCCCGGCGATCCTGGTTGGTGTGGTACATCGGCGGCAGGTCGAGCCGGTCGCAGTCCTCGCCGGTCAGCGCGACGCAGATGTAGCCGGAGGTGTGCCGCACCATGAACGCCACCAGTTCGGGGGTGGCCTTCTCGGCGGCGAAGATCAGGTCGCCCTCGTTCTCCCGGTCCTCGTTGTCCACCACGATCACCGGCCGGCCGGCCGCGATGTCGGCGATCGCCCGCTCGATGCTGTCGAACTCACTCACCGTCGGTCACCTCGCCGCCGGCGCTGGTCTGGACCGGCCGGACGAACCGGGCGAGATGCGGTTCGGCGAGCCGCTGCACGTACTTCGCCATGACATCGACCTCCAGGTTCACCGGATCACCCGGCTCTCGCTCGCCCAGCGTGGTGACGTCCAGGGTGGTCGGGATCAGCGCCACCGCGAACCAGTCACCGCCGACCGCGCCGACCGGGCCGACTTCGGCCACGGTCAGGGACACGCCGTCGACCGCGATCGAGCCCTTCTCCACCACGAACCGGGCCAACTCGCCGGGCATTCCGAACCGGGTCAGCCCGCTGGCGTCCCGGGTCCGCAGCACGCCGGTGCCGTCCACGTGGCCCTGCACGATGTGGCCGCCGAACCGTTGCCCGACCGCCACCGCCCGCTCCAGGTTCACCCGATCGCCGACGTGGATCTTGTCCAGGCTGGACCGGCGCAGCGTCTCGCGCACCACGTCCACGGTGAACCGGCCGCCAGCGGTCTCCACCACGGTCAGGCACACGCCGTTGACCGCGATCGAGTCGCCGAGCTGGGCGTCCGAGGTGACCAGCGGCCCGGCGACGGTGAGCCGGGCCCCGTCCGGCAGTGGCTCCACGGCGACGATCTCACCGCGTTCCTCGACGATCCCGGTGAACACCCCGTCCTCCATCCCGATGGCTACCCTGCCGTACCCACGACGCTGCCGTACCCGCGACTGTGCGGTACACGTCCATCCTGGACCTTTATCGACGCATCAGTGTGCCCGCGTGACGGCTGCCACGCCCACAAGTTACTCGCGAGTCCACTGGCTAGGACGACGACGGGACCAGCGCGGCACGCGGACGATGCCGCGGCCGGCACGGTTTCAGTGGGGTGGCGTCCGGATTGGATTGGTCGAGCCTGAGGTTGTCCATTTCACAAAGATCCGACATCACCCGGCCATTGGGCCGTTGCCGCCACTGAGCGCAAAGGGGTCAGCACCTTCGGTTACTGGCTCAGCCAGTAACCGAAGGACAGGTACCACGGGTAGGGATTGAGCAGGGGACGCGGCGGTGCGAGTTCGATCCGCGCGGTCGGCCCGGTGATGACGTTGCCGGGGATGGTGAACCGGTAGACGCCCCAGCCGCCGGTGACGCGGTCGCGGGACCACAGGCCGATCGGCCGGCCGTTCACCAGGACCGTCATCTGCGGCACGCCGCCGGTCTGGTCGGCGCGCGAGGTGATGGTGAGCGGCCTGCCGGGCTCAAGGTTGGTGGCGGTGAACCGCTCGCCGCCCATGATCTGCCGCCCGCTGTCCACGACCTGCCCGACCCGTCGCACCGTGGTGTCGGGCTGGAATCCGACGTTCGCCGCCTCGGTCTGGTATCCGTGCGCCTGCTCGCTGGTCAGGTCGCCGACATTGACGTAGTCCCGGAGTTGTCCGGGCACCTGCTGCTGATCGCCGGTGCCGGCGAGGGTCCAGTCCGCCCGGTACGCCTCGATGGTGCGGAACGGCACCGCCAGGCTGTTGTCCGTGGCCGGCGAGGTGACGTAGAACGTGGCCAGCGAGCCGGCGCCGAGCACGCCGGCCGCACGGAGGTCGGCCATCGACGGGCCGGGACCGGTGTCGTAGCTGACGACGTAGTCCGGCCGCTGGTTGGGCGGCAGGTGGCGCAGGGCCTCATACAGACTGCCGGGACCGTTGTTGCTTGCCGGAGCGAAGTTGTCGGTGGTCAGGCCGATCATGTCGATCACCCGATGGCCGCCGAAATACGTGACGGCGCCGACGTCCTTGACCGCCACGATGGCATTCGGCGGCAGGTTGCCGCGCACCCAGTTGCCGACGGACACATCGGTGTCGCGGATCGTGGCGGACTCCCGACCGGTCCGGGTAGCCCAGACCGGCAACATGATCAGGGAGAAGAGCAGGGCGATGGCCAGCACGCCGTGCAGCGCGGTGCGGCGGGCCCGCTGGTGCGGCACCACCCTGGTGACTGCGTGCACGCCGATCACCACCAACAACAGGAACAGCGGCAGCAGTGGTTGCAGATACCGGAAATGGTGGACCTGCGACGAAGTCAGGGTCGCGGTGGCGGTGAAGACCACCACGAAGCCCAGCCCGAGGGCCATGGCCAACGGCCGCCGGCGGGGTGCGGCGCCGGCGAGATAGGCGAGTCCTAGCGCGAAGAAAAAGATCGCACCCGGCATCGCGAAGTCCCGATTGCTCAGCCCGCCGAACAACTCGACCAGATTGCGCAGGTTGGCGATCGTCTGCTCAACGGCCTCGGTCGGATACGTCACCGGATTGACCTGGAAAATCGACTTCGCCTGAATCCCGTTGGCGGAGAACGTGCCGGTGGCCAGTTTGAAGAACAGGAGTTCGGCGGCGCCGAACGCCAACGGCAACAACGTCCAGGCGGCCCGGCGCAGTCCGACCCCGACGGTGATCTCGCGTCGGCGGACCGGGCCGGCGACGATCCAGAGCATGGCCGCGCACAGCGCCACGTCGAATATCAGGCCCTCGATTCGAGTCAACGCCAACAGGGCGGCGACGACGGGTGTCCACCGGAATCGGCCGAAATCCGTTTCCCGGACGAACAGCAACACGCTCAGCACGAACAGCATCGAGGCCAACCCGACCTCCATGCCGCTGGTGGCGCCCCACAGCACGGGGCCGCTGACCGCGACCAGCACACCCGCCCACAGCCCGACAGTGCGGCTGACCAGCCGCCGGCCCAGCAGACACACCCCCATCGAGGCGACCGCGAAACAGACGATTCCGAAGCCAACGGCGAACGGCTGGAGCCAGTGTCCCTGGAAACCGACCGCGTACGCCGCGCCCAGGATGAGGACATACAGCAGGCTGCTTGCGCCGGTGCTGATCGGGTCGCCGGTGTTCCACTGCAGAAAGTGTCCACGACCGATCTGGCTGCCGTACTGCAGGTGAATATAGACATCATCGATGGGCGCCATCAGCTTGCCACTGTTGTAGACGAGGTCAACGACGACGAATCCGATGCCCAGCACCAAAGCCAGCGCGCCGACGCCGACGGCGGCGCGGTCCACACCCCGAAAGGATCGGCGCCACGGAACCGATTCGGCCGGCCGGTCCTGCGAAGGAATGGTCACGTCTCGGTCTACGGCCGGCGCCTGCGCCTGCGTCATAATCTCCAGCAATCCATGGCGAATCAACGGAACGAACGGCGAAAGAAAACGCGCCAGGCAACGGCGCGATCCCCAGTGCCGTCCGTTCTAGCAGCGCCGGACGCGCGGCTCAACTCACGTCATACCAACGTGTGATTGTTCGTTCGATTCGTCACAGGAAAAGGTGCGGCGAGGCGGCGGCCGCCTGCTCGCGCAGCGCGCGGACGGCTCGGGCCGGATCTGCCGCGCCGTAGACCGCCGAGCCGGCGACGAAGCAGTCCACGCCGGCCTCGGCAGCCGCCTCGATGGTGTCGGCGTTGACGCCGCCGTCGATCTCCACCAGCAGGGTGAGGTGGCCGGTGTCGACCAGCCGACGGGCGGTGCGCACCTTGTCCAGCACGTCCGCGATGAAGGACTGGCCGCCGAAGCCGGGCTCGACCGACATCACCAGCAGGGTGTCGTAGTGCTTGAGGGTGTCCAGGTGCGGTTCCAGCGGCGTGCCCGGTTTCACCGAGAGCCCGGCCTTGGCACCGGCGGCCCGCAGGTCCTTGGCCAGCCGGATCGGGTCGTGCGCGGCCTCGACGTGCACGGTCACGTTGTAGGCGCCGGCCTCGGCGTAGCCGATCGCCCAGCGGTCCGGGTCGTCGATCATCAGGTGGCAGTCCAGCGGGATGGAGGTCGCCTTGAGCAGCGCCTGGACCACCGGCAGGCCGATGGTCAGGTTCGGCACGAAGTGCGCGTCCATCACGTCGACATGCAGCCAGTCCGACCCGGCCACCGCGCTGGCCTCGTCGGCCAGGTGGGCGAAGTCGGCGGACAGGATGCTGGGCGCGATCATCGGCTCACCGGACACGCCCGCAGTCTAGGGATCGTCTCGTTGCCGTCCGCCGGCCGGTAGCTTGTAGGTGTACAGTTTTAAAAAGTATGGACCTACATATCGGGAGTGGGATGCGGAAGCCGGCGGACATGTTCGACCGCGACCATGAATGGTCGGCGCTGACGAGGTTCATCAACGACGACCGGCCGGGGGCGACTTTGGGTGTGGTCTCTGGCCGCCGCCGACAGGGCAAGACCTACCTGCTGGACGCGGCCTGCCAGCAAGCCGGTGGCTTCTACTTCGGCGCCACCTTGGCAACCGAGACCGAGTCCTTGCGGCTCATCAGCGCCGAGATGACCGAACACGTCCACCCGCCCAGCCCGTTTCACTTCACCGATTGGCACGAAGTGTTCGACGCGCTGCTCGCCCTGGGCTCGCAGCGGCCGATGCCCGTCGTCATCGATGAGTTCCCGTACCTGGTCAAAGCCAGCCCGGCGCTACCCTCGATCATCCAGCAGGCGTTGCGCACCCGACGGGCTGAACGCGAGCAATCTCGAACCCGTCTGCTGCTGTGCGGCTCGGCCATGTCCTTCATGGGCGGGCTGCTGGCCGGGAATGCTCCGCTGCGTGGTCGGGCCGGCCTTGAACTGGTGGTGCCGACCCTGGATTACCGCTTGGCCGCCCGATTCTGGGACATCGCCGACCCCGCGCTGGCGGTCCGGGTCAACGCGGTCGTCGGCGGAACTCCGGCCTATCGCCGGGAATTCATCCGCAACGACACACCCGCCGGGCCAGACGACTTCGACTCGTGGGTGATCCGCACCGTGCTCAACCCGGAAAGTCCGCTGTTCCGTGAAGCGCGATATCTGCTCGTTGAGGAACCAAATATTCGTGATGACGCTCTTTACCATTCCGTACTTGCGGCCGTGGCCGCGGGCAACAATAGCCGGGGCGGGATCGCTGGCTACCTCGAACGCAAGGCGCAGGACATCGCTCACCCGCTGCACGTACTCGAGGCCGCTGGCCTGCTGACCCACGAGCCGGATATCCTGCGGCACAACCGATCCTCGTACCGCATCGCCGAGCCGCTAGTCACCTTCTATCACACGATCATGCGGCCGGTCTGGGGCCAACTCGAGCGGCCCGGCTCGGCGCGACGGGTCTGGCGGGCCAGCCATCGCCGGTTCGTCAGCAATATCCTGGGACCGCATTTCGAGCGCATCTGCCGCGCCTGGGCGCTGCATTTCGCGGACCCGGAACAACTGGGCGGGCTGCCGGCCGTGGTGGGTAGCGCGGCAGTGAACGATCCAGCGGCTCGCGCCCATCACGAAATTGATGTGGTCGTCGTCGGAATCGCTGACAACGGTAAACCACCGCTGCTGTCCATTGGTGAGGTGAAATGGAACGACACCATCGGAATGGGCCATCTGGACCGGATGTGCGGAATCAAGGAACTGCTCGACCACAACGACCGCTACGACACGAGCAGAACCAAGATCGCCCTCTACAGCGCCGCCGGCTTCACCGATGAACTACGCCGCCGAGCGGACCAACTCGACGATGTGCTGTTGATCGGCATCGGTGATCTTTACCGCGAATGACCCTGGCGGAGGATCGTAGAACGGTCAACCGCGCGGGCCGCCGTGCCAGACGCCGATCACGTTGCCGGCCGGGTCGCGGAACGTGGCTACCCACAGATCACCCTCGGGATAGGGCGCGGTCGCGATCTCGCCGCCGGACTCGATGATCAGCCGCAGCGTCTCGTCCACGCTCCGGACGAAGACGTAGGGCAGCACGCCGGCCTCGCCGACCGGGGCCAGATCGGTCCGCCAGTGCCCGATGACGTGGCCGGTGCCATCGGCGAAGCTCGGATTCTCGGGCGTGCCGCCCAGTGTCCAGCCGAACACCGCCTGATAGAAGGCGGCGGACCGCTGCGGGTCGGCCGCCGGGATGCGCAGGTAGGTGACCCCGCCGACGCGGGCGACCCCGTCCGAGACACCCTTCTCGCCCGTCTTGTCATGGCTGCTTGGCGGCATCGCGGGCACCTCCGGTACGGCTTCGCGGCGGCGGGTAGGGCAGGTCGCGTTCCAGCGCGACCAGCAGCTTGGACAGTAGACCGGCCAGGATTTCCTGCTCGCCGGCGGACAGGGCGGCGAGCAGCCGGCGCTCATTGTCGAGATGGCTGGCCGCCACCCGGTCGACCAATTCCCGGCCGCGCGGAGTCAACTCGACCAGCAGGGACCGGCCGTCCGTCGGATCGGGCACCCGGGCGATCAGGCCCTCGCGGTCCAGATGTTCAAGCCGCCGGGTCAGCGCACCTGACGTGCGCATCAGCCCGCGGTACAGCTCGGTCGGCGACAGCCGGAACGGCGCGCCGGCCCGCCGCAGGCTGGCCAACACGTCCCAGGCCGGCCGGCTCAACCCGAACTGGTCGAGATGCCGGTCGATGCCGTACTCGAGATATCCCCGCGCCCGGCCCAGTCGCGCGATCACCGCGATCGGGCTGGTGTCCAGGTCGGGCCGCTCCCGCGCCCACAGCGCCCGAACTCGCTCCACGTGATCGGTGGGCTCGGTGTCAGCAGCAGGCTGTTCGCTCTCGGCTGAGGTACCTTGGCGACCGACCAAACTGTCTTTATGCTCAGACACCTCATCATGCTATCCGGCACACGCCGGACCGAGGGGGCCATCATGGTCGTCGAATATGTCCGCTACCGCATTCCGGAGGACCGTCGCGCCGCGTTCGAGGACGCCTACCGCGCCGCCGGCCGATCGCTGCGCGCCTCACCGCACTGCCTCCGTTACGAACTCGCGCACGGCGTCGAGGAACCGGACAACTATGTGCTGCGGATCGAGTGGGACTCGGTCGAGGGGCACGAGTCCGGCTTCCGCGCCAGCCCCGAGTTCGCCGAGTTCTTCGCCGCGGTCAAGCCGTTCTTCGCCGACATCGCCGAGATGAAGCACTACGCGGTGACCGATGTCGCCGGCGAGCGGCCGACGATCTACGAGTTCGCTGGCGGTGCACCGGCATTCCGCGAACTGACCGAGGTCTTCTACGCCAAGGTGCTGGCGGATCCGTTGCTGGCGCCGGTGTTCGAGCATTTCACCCCGGAGCACGTGACCAAGGTCGCCGTCTGGCTGGGCGAGGTGTTCGGCGGCCCGGCGGACTACTCGACCGGCCACGGCGGCCATCGCGATGTGCTGACCCGGCACCTGGGCCTGGCGATCACCGAGGAACAACGCATCCGCTGGGTCGAACTGATGATGGCGTCGGCGCGTCAGGTGCTACCGGCGAACGATGTGCTGCGACGCCGGTTTGGCGAGTACATCGAGTGGGGCACCGCGATCGCCCGGGACGTGTCCCAGCCCGGCGGCGACATCGGCGATCCCGGCCCGGTGCCGCAGTGGTCGTGGGAGTAACTGGCGACAGGTGTCACTTCGGTGAGATGGACCAGTACGCCGAGATCGAGTTGTCCGCATTGGACGGTGGCCAGAGGAACTGGTTGTAGCGGGTGTCGTTGTCGACAAACCGCTTCAGCCAGGCGATCGCGACCTTGGCGATCGTGGTGTTCGGCAGGGTCGGTGTGACGTGGCTGCCGCCGGCGATCTCCAGATACGCCTTGGGCCCGGCGGTGGGCAGGGTCTGGTAGAACGGCCGCGCGTAGTTGGCCGGCGGCGCGATGATGTCGTCCTGCGCGCCCACGACCAACGTCGGCACCTTGACCGTGGCCCACGTCGCGGTCGGGTTGTCCCACGGCGCGAGCGCGATCGCCGCCTTGAGCACCGGCCACGCGTTGGCCGCTTCCAGCGCGCCGCCGCCGCCGTAGGAATGGCCCAGCACGGCCAGCCGGTGGGGATCGACACGGTCCTTCACCCCGCTGGCCGACGTGAGATAGCGCAGTGCGGCGCCGAGTTGGGCGGCCCGGCTGCCGGTCGAATCGGTCAACGTGAGCGTGTCGATGGTGAACACGACGAAGCCTTGGGACGCCAATCGCGGCCCGTACCAACTGATGTCGGGCTGGCCGCCGTTGAGGCCGGGCGCGATCGCGGCGGCGCCGAAGGTGCCTTGGCTGGTGTCCGTCGGGTAATAGACGGTGCCGCCGCCGAATCCCGACACGGTGCCGGCCGGCACGGTGAGTTCGGCGGTGCCGAACGGCCCGACCGCGGCTTCGATACTGGCCTCCGTCGGGTCCGGGCCGCGCTGGTCGGGATTGGTCGAGGTGGTGGGGATCGTCGGGACTGGGGTGACCGGACTGCCGGTGGACGGCGGCGTGGTGGTCGCGCCGGCCGAGGCCGGCTGCTGGACGGCCACCACGACGATGCCGGTGAGGCCGGCGATCAGTGCCAGGACAGCGAGCAGGGTCGACCGGCGCGATCGGTTGGATCTCCCGGTCCGGGTCGACATGGCGGTAGAGATTACCTATCCGCTGGTCACTGCGTCCAGCAGCGGTTCCCACGGCTGGTCGGGCGGCTCGTCGGCCACCTGCACACCGGCCGCCCGCAGCATCGCCAGGTGCCCTGACCAGGCCGGATGCGCCCGATACGGCTCGCCGGCCTGCGGTCGCAACACCACCGGCACGCCGGGTGTGCCGATCGCCTCACCCACCTGGGTGAGGGCCTGGTTGTCGCAGATGCCCAGTGCCAGCTTGGCAACCGAATTCGCGGTGGCCGGTACGAACAGGCAGGCGTCCGGAGTGCGATATGGCTTCGGTTCGGTGGGCAGTCGCGTGGTAGACCGCACCGGTAGGTCGGTCAGCTCCCGCAGCCGGTCCAGTTCGCCGGCTGCGTCCAGCCAACGCCCGGCCGTCGGCGTGACGGTCACCGCGAGCCGCCAGCCGCGCCGCACCGCAGGCTCGGCGACTTCGACCCGCAACCGGCGCTCGACGCCGGCCGCACCGGAGGCCACCAGCAGCAACAGCCGATCCGTCATGTGGCCGGACGGACCGGACGACGCAGCAGGGCGCAGAACATCGCGTCGGTGCCCTGCCGGTACGGCCACAGCTGCACGTACGGACCGTCACCCAGGTCCGACACGCCGGGAAAACACTCGCGGGCGTCCAGCCGCTGCGCGCCGCTGTCCGCGAGCACGCCGTCCACCAGCTCAGTGGTCTCCGGCAGGTGCGGCGTGCACACCACGTACGCCACCACGCCGCCGGGCCGGACCAGCCGCAGCGCCGACATGAGCAATTCCCGTTGCAGGGCAACCAGTTCCGGCACGTCTTCGGGTCGCCGTCGCCAGCGGGCCTCCGGCCGGCGGCGCAGCGCGCCGAGCCCGGTGCACGGCGCGTCGACCAGCACCCGGTCGTATTCGCCCGGCGGGAGGCCGGGATCGCGTCCATCAACCACGTGCACGGTGACCGGCAGCCCGCTGGTGGCCTTGCGCACCAGATCGGCGCGATGCGGGGCGTGCTCGACGGCGTCCACCGTGCCGCCGTTCATCCGGACCAGCGCGCCGAGCAGCGCGGCCTTGCCGCCCGGTCCGGCGCACAGATCCAGCCACCGCTCGTCCGGGCCGGTCAGTTCGGCCCTGGTCAGCGCCAGCGCGCACAACTGGCTGCCCTCGTCCTGCACCGCGGCCAGCTTCTCGCGCACCGGATCAAGGTCAGCCGGATCGCCGGCGCCGGCATCCAGCCGCACCCCGTACGGCGAGTACGGCGCTTCCTCGCCGCCGGTCATCGCGGCCAGTTCCTCGGCGCTCACCTCGCCCGGCCGGGCGGCCAGGTGCACGGCGGGCCGCTCGTCGTCGGCGGTCAGTGCGGCCGCGAGCTCGTTCTCGTTGTCGCCCAAGGCTTTGCCGAACGCTTCGGCGATCCAGCGCGGGTGCGCGGTCGCGACGGCCAGGTAGCCGATCGGGTCGGTCTCCCGGTCCGGGGCGAGTTGGTCCACCCAGGCCCGCTCGTCCTGCTCCGAGACCTTGCGCAGCACGGCGTTCACCAGGCCGGCGACCGGACTGCCGGCCGTGCTCCTGGCCAGGTCGACGGTGGCCGCGACAGCGGCGTGCGGAGGAATCCTGGTGCGCAGCAACTGATAGCAGCCCAGCCGCAGCACATCCAGCGCCGGACCATCCAATGCGGACAGTGGCCGGTCCACGCAGACAGCCAGAATCTGGTCCAAGAGCCCCTGTGCCCGGCACGCGCCATAGGCGAGTTCGGTGGCCAGGGCGGCATCGCGGCCGGTGATCCGGCGCTGCCGCAGCAGTCCCGGCAACACCAGATTGGCGTAGGCATCCCGTTCCCGGACCGCCCGCAGGGTGTCCAGGGCGGCCAGCCGGGCCGGGTCGTCGGCCGGCGGCCGCTCCGGACCGCGCCGCCGGCCCGGTGGGCGGGGCCGCCGTGGTCGGGATGGCTTGCGCGGCATGGACTCTGTCATGTCAGCCGCTCCCCTGGTTCGATGCGCGCGCCGCGCGCCCAGTCCGGTGCGGGCATCAGCTTCTTCCCCTGCGCGCGAACGTCGCCGAGCGCCACCGGTGCGGTCGCGGTACCGACCAGCACCCGGTGGCGCTCCACCACCAGTTCGCCGGGCGCTGGTGACGGCCCGTCCACCGGCAGCACCGGGCCGAGCTTGATCCGCTCGTCCCGGAAGTTCGCCCACGCGCCCGGCTCCGGAGTCACCGAGCGCACGATTCGGTCCACCGCGACGGCCGGTAGCCCGAAGTCCACTTTGGCGTCCTCGACGGTCACCTTCGGCGCGTAACTGACCCCGTCCTGGGGTTGGTCGACGGCGTTCAGCGCGCCGTCCTCGATGCCGTCCAGCACGTCCCGGAGCAGGGTCGCGCCGGCGTCGGCCAACCGGTCCAGCAACTCGCCGGCGGTGTCGGTCGGCCGGATCGGCTCGGTCAGCACGCCGAACACCGGGCCGGCGTCGAGCGCCTTGACGATCTGGAACACGCTCGCGCCGGTGATCTCGTCGCCATGCCGGATCGCGGCCTGCACCGGCGCCGCGCCGCGCCAGGCGGGCAGCACCGAGAAATGCAGGTTGACCCAGCCAAGCTTCGGGACGTCCAGCGCCGACTGCGGCAGCAGCGCGCCGAACGCGACCACCGGGCAGCAGTCCGGTTCGAGTTCGGCCAGCCGGGCCAGGAAATCGGGGTCACCGGCGCGGCGCGGGGTAAGCACCTCGATGCCGTGCTCCTCGGCCAGCGCGCCGACCGGTGAGCGCACCAGCTTTCGGCCGCGGCCGGCGGGCGCGTCCGGCCGGGTCACGACGGCGGCCACCTCGTGCCGGGGCGAGTCGAGCAGCGCGCGGAGCGAGGGCAGCGCCACCTCGGGCGTGCCGGCGAAAACCAGCCGCATGGTCAGCGCGCCCCGAACAGCGGATGCGGGCTCTGCTTGACGACCGGGACCGCGCCCTCGAACCACTCGGCCTGCCGGATCTCGCGCATCGCCTGCTTGCGGGTCTCCGCGTCCAGCCGGTCCACGAACAGCACGCCGTCCAGGTGATCTGTCTCATGCTGGATGCACCGGGCGAGCTTGTGTGTTCCCTCAACGGTGACGGGCTCGCCGTGCTCGTTCCAACCGGTCGCGACCACGTGCTCGTGCCGGCGGCAGTCCCAGGCCAGGCCGGGAATGGACAGGCAGCCCTCGGGGCCTTCCTGATAACCATCGCCGAGGACGTTCCAGGTCGGGTTGACGATGTGCCCTTCCCCGCCGTCGCAGTGATAGGTGAACACGCGCAGGCCGACGCCGAGCTGCGGCGCGGCCAGGCCGGCGCCGCCCTCGTCGGACATGGTGTCCCACAGGTCGCGGATCAGGACGCGCAGTTCCCTGTCGAAGTCCACGACCTCGGCGGCGCGGGTGCGCAGCACCGGATCACCGAACAGGCGAATCGGCTGAACCGTCAAGGATGCCCCTCACACACAATTCACTGGAAGTCGTGACCAGTCTACTAATCAGACCAGGTCCAACGGATCGAGCCGGACCCGAACCGGTTCGGCCTCCTTGCGAGCGGTGCGGACCTTGACCGCGTCCCGCAGCGCCACCGCCAGCGCCCGGCCCTGTTCACGGGGGGCGCGGACCAGCGCCCGTTCCCGTTCCTCGGCCGGCTGCTCACCGGTATACGGCCGGCCCGGTGGCGGGTCGATCGGCACCGGGCCGAGCACATCCGCGTTCTCGGGCAGCCGCACCGCGTCCAGCAGGTCGGCCAGCGCCGTTGGCGTGCCATCGACCGTGGCCATCCGAGTGACCGGCGGAAAGCCCAGTTCGGCGCGGCCGGCCAGTTCCTGCGCGGCGTGCCAGGCCGGATCCCAGCGCACCAGCGCCTGAACCGGGACCAGCGTCGAGTCGGCGATCACGATCACCCGGCCACCGGCCGACGCGGGCCGGACCAGCGCGGCGGCGGTCAGCCAGCGACGCAGCGTTTCCTCGCCAGCCCGCAGGTCCGGGCGGGACAGCAGCGCCCAACCGTCCAACAGCAGCGCGGCGCCGTAGCCGGTGGCGGCGACCGGTTCGGCGCCGGGCGTGCAGACCACCAGCGCGGGCGCATCGTCGACCTCGGCCAACACCTCCGCGCCACCGGAGGTACGCACCGGCACGCCCGGAAAGGCCCGGCCCAGTTCCTCGGCAGTGCGCCGGGCTCCTACCACGGTGGCCCGCAACCGGCGTGAACCACAGGCAGGGCAACGGAAAGCGGCTTCGGCGGCACCACACCAGCGGCAGGCCGCCGGCCGTGCCTCCTCGCCGCCACCGCCGGGCAGCGCGAGCGGGCCGGCGCAGCGTCGGCAGCGGGCCGGGGCACGGCACTGCGCGCAGGCGAGGCCCGGCACATACCCTCGGCGCGGCACCTGGATCAGCACCGGGGCGTTCGCGGCAAGCGCCGCGCGAGCCGCCTCAAAGGCGACGGAGGGCAGGCGGGCCGCGCGGGCGGCCGGGTCGCGGGCGATCTGATCGTCGGTCTCGCCGATCGCGGTGACCCTCGGCGCGGCGGCGCGAACGGTGTCCCGGGCGGCGACGATCTCGTGCGCCCAGCCGGTGTCGACCAGCAACTGGGATTCGGCGGTGCGGGCGAATCCGGCGATGAGCAGCGCCGCGCCGGTCTGGTGGGCACGCTGCACCAGGACGTCCCGCACGTGCGGATACGGGGAACGTGGCTCGGCGTGCAGGTCGTCTCCGTCGTCCCAGACCACGAACAGGCCAGGGTCGGCGATCGGGGCGAACATCGCGGCCCGGGTGCCGATCGCGACGCGGGCCGTGCCGCGCCGGACCGCCAACCAGCGTCGGTACCGTTCGGCTGGGCCAAGATCGGCGGACAACGCCACCACGCCGCGTTCGCCAAGCTGTTGCGCGCAAGCGGTTTCCAGTCGCGCAACGTCTCGATGGTCGGGCACCACCAGCAGTGCGCCACGACCGCCGCTGGCCGCCATCGCGGCCGCCTCGGCGAGCCGGGCCGGCCAGTCCTCCATCGGCAACGCCTGCCACACCGCGCGGGCCGGCCGTCCGGCGCGCACGGCGTCCAGAAAGGACGGTCCGCGCGGCCAGCGATGCCAGGCGTCGATGTTCGGCGGTTCGGGTGGTTCGGCCGGTTCTTTGGGCGACTCGCCTTCAACCCGGCCGTGGCGCGGCGGAATGGCGAGCCGGAGCACATCGGCGAGGGTGCCGGCATAACGGTCGGCGATCGTGCGGGCGAGCTTCGCGATCTCCGGCGACAGCACCGGTTCCGGCGACACGACGCGTTCCAGGAACGCGAGTTTGCCCTGATGCTCGGATTCCTCGGCACGTTCGAGCAGGTAACCGTCCACAAGTTGCCCGGCGAACCGGACCCTGACCCGGCAGCCGGGCACGGCGTCGGCATCGAGTTGTTCCGGCACGCGATAGTCGAAGGGGCGGTCGAGGTGGGCCAGCGGCATGTCCACAGCGACCCGCGCGACGGACCGACTCCCGGCCGGCCGCCGCTCCCCCCGCCCGGCGACCTTCCCGGTCGTCCTTCCGCTGGTCACGTAGCGTGTCTACCACGACAGCCGGTACGGTCCGCCGGCGCTCCACACCTGGAAGGCAGGCGATGGCGGCTCCGGCCCACCACGACCCGACAATCGACCAGATCCTCGAAGTCCACGATCACTTCGACCCACCTGGCGGCCTCCGTGCCGAGGTTCTTGAGGGCCGAATCGTCCTGTCGCCAACCTGGACTGGTCGTCACGCTCTGATCTACGCCCGACTCAGCCGGCAGATCGACCGCCTGCTACCTGCCGACATGGATTCAGTCAACAACATCACCCTGCATATGGCGGCCACCAACGAGCGATACGTGCCCGATCTCGTGGTCATGGCCCTGGATAAGCTCGACTCGGATGACTGGCTGTGTCACGCCGAGGACGCGCGACTGGTCGCGGAGATCGTGGCATCATCAAGCGCCCGCGATGATCGTGTCGTCAAGGTCCGGGGCTACGCCGCCTCCGGTGTTCCGATCTATCTGCTGGTCGACCCGTTGGACAACACGGTCACGCTGTTCACGTCGCCTGCCGGCGAGTCGTACCGACAGGCGCACCGGTTGTCTTTCGGCGCGATGCTCTCACTGCCGCAACCCTTCGCGGGCGAGATCGACACCTCGGAATTCAGCCCACGTCGCTGAAACGAGATGAGGGCACCGCACGCGCGGCACCCTCATCTCGTGATGTCTCGATCAGGAGCCCGCGACTGCCAAGGATTTCGCGCGGGCCTGCTCAAGAGTCTTTTCGGCCACGGCGATGAATTCGCTCAGCGAGTCCTGGTCGAAGACCTGCACCAACTCGTCGTCCGCACCGAAGTAGAAGATGATCTCGTCGGGCTGGGCAGAACTGGTGATCTTGGCGCCAGACTCGATCTTGGCAAAGCCGGCGACGTGACAGCTCATCTCGTTGACTCCCTCTGTTGTTCGATCATCAGTTGGGCGGCATCAAGCCGCTCGCGGTAGTAGCGATGGATCCGGAACAGTTCGATCTTGGTGTCCAGTTCTTCGCGCTCATGCCGCAGCAGTGACAGCACCGCGAAGATCAGGGTCACCGTCAGCACCAAGCAGACGACGGCCAACGCGACCGTCCAACCAGACGTCATGACAACTCCCCATCACCGCTCGTTGGGCGGACGCACGGCCGGAACCGGGTCGACGGGCACAGTCCCGGCCGTGCTGGCTGGCCAGCCGCTGTTGGTCAAGCTCGGGTCCGAGGCAGCGCCGTGGTTGCGGCCGTCGCCACCTCGCTCCACTACCCTTACTCGACCAACACATGAGAAGATAGCGTTTGTGATTCACAAATGACTACTTCCAAACGGGTGAATCTCGGACACGGTGGGTCACGACCAGTGGCTAAGGTGATCGCATGGCGCAAGGAACGACGCGGGGGAAGCGCCGGCTCGGCAGGTTCATCAAGCCGATCCGGGAGCGATCCGCGCTGAAGGTGGAAGAGATCGCCAAACGCGCGTCCTGCTCGGCGCAAACGGTGTACAGGCTTGAGAACGGCGAGGCACTGCCGAGCCGGCTTCGGATCTCAGCGATCCTGGCCGCCATCGGCGTGACCGACGAGGAACGCGAGCGCGCATGGCAACTGTGGGAGATCGCGGATGTCGACGCCGCGGTGGTCGCGCACGCCGAGGACCTGCCAGTGAAGTACCGCCGCTTCCGGCTGGACGAGAGCGAGGCCACCCGGGAGCGAACGCTCGACATGGTCGGCATACCGGGCATCCTCCAAACGCCGGCCTATGCGACCGCGATCTCGCGGGCCGCCCATCGGCTGATCCGCGACAACCATTGGGAAGAGCGTGCCGGCGCTGAGCGACGAGAACGCCAGTCGCTGTTGACTCAGACCGCTGAGCCGCTGGCATTTCACAGCCTGGTGTCCGAGGCCGCGATCCGGAACATGATCGGCAGCCCCAAGATCATGGCCGAACAGCTTGATCATGTGTTGACCATGATGGAGTTGCCGAACGTCACTATTCAGGTGCTGCCCTTCGACTTCGGCGAACACGGTCTGATGTCTGGGCCGCTCATCTTGTTCGACTTCTCGGACGACGAGAGCGAGGATGCGGCCTACGTGGAGAGCGTCATCGGCATCGAAGTGGTGCGACGAGATGCCGTGGCCGCGTTGAGAAGCGTTTGGGAGGACGTGGCTTCCGCTGCCGCGTCCCCCGAGCGATCGGCGGAAATCATCAAGGCAGAAAGGGATCGGGCAGAAGCGACATGAACACGCCCATCACAACCTGGCGCAAGAGCAGCCAAAGCGCGACCAACGCTCAGTGCGTCGAGATCGCCAACACCCTCGATCGGCTGCGAGACAGCAAGAACCCAACCGGCCCAGCCCTGCGGGCCGATCTACCGGCCCTGCTGGCAGCGATCAAGACCAGCCAACTCAGCTGACCGAACTGGTGAGGTGCCCGCCTTGGCCAACCCGAGCGGGCACCTCACCTGCTCACCATGGAGTGGATGAGGGTGCCGCCCCGATAGCGATAGCTATTCCGGTGGGCACCAGATACGCCAAAGCCGCCAGCGGCAGCGCCCAAAACAGGCTCCGACGGAACAGTCTCGCCACAATCGCACCGACAAAGGAAAGTATCACCGCTGCGACCAAGCCGATCCATGGCAATTCCACGACGAGCTGCTGGCCGGAATCCGTGCAGATGTAGTAGCGGGTGTCATTGCTACCGCACGGGTCACTGGACATGCCCAACGGCAACATCAGGAAAAATGTGATGGGCATTCCCACGACAGTGAGCGATGACACCGTCGCGATGAATGGTGCCCACTGATACGGCCAAACCGGACGAGGAAACTCTTTCTGCATGGGCGGCCGGA
>DASZLR010000010.1:0-12530 GCA_035552275.1 Pseudonocardiaceae bacterium
CGCCAGCCCCGGCGCGGCATCCACATCGCCGTGGTGGCGCAGCAGCGCCCGCTCGTCCAACACGTCCCCGGTCATCCCGGCGAGTCTAGATGCCACCGCCGCGTACGGTGTCGGCCAACCAGGGAGGTCACGTGGCTGTCGATGTGTCGATCGATCGTCGGTTGCTGGTCGGCGCGCTGCTCGGGTTGACGGCGGTGACCGGGCTGATCGACGCGGTCAGCTATCTCCGGCTGGGCCACGTGTTCGTCGCGAACATGACCGGCAATGTGGTGTTCCTGGGCTTCACCCTGCAACCCGGCTCCGGACTGTCGGCGCCGTCGTCGGTGGTGGCGATCGCCGGGTTCCTGGTCGGCGCGGTGCTCGGCGGTCGGATCGGCGTTCGGCTGGCGCACCGGCCCCGACTGTGGCTGTACACGGCGTTCGCCTTGCAGGCCGGGGTGCTGGCGGTGGTCGCGGTGCTCGGCGACATCGGCGCGCTCGCCTACACCGGCCACGCCGCGCTGGTCACGATCGCGATCCTGGGCCTGAGTTTCGGATTGCAGAACTCGACCGTGCGCCGGCTCGCCGCCGCCGACCTGACCACCACGGTGTTGACCCTGACGCTCACCGGACTGGCGGCGGACAGCGTCATCGCCGGCGGCCCAGGCGGGAAGCCGTACCGGCGGCTGGGTTCGGTGCTGGCGATGCTGGCCGGCGCGGCGGTCGGCGCGGAGCTGTTGCGGGTGATCGGCGTCACCGGCGTGGTGGCTGTCGCGGCGGTGTTGGTCACCGTCATCGCACTGATCTTCGCGACCGCGCCACACTGTTCTTCGTGACCGCACCACACGTCAGTTTCATCTGCACCGGCAACATCTGACGGCGTGTCATATCGGCACCTAGGTCAACCACAAGCGCCATACCACCATCCGTTACCACTGCTATCTAGCCCCTGTTGAGATTGCCCTCTCTAGGGGGACTAGAGTACGGTCGCGGTGTTCAAGCCGCTGAAGCGGAGCCAAGTAGTGGACGCACTGGAGTCCAATGGATGCACGCCGCTGCGCAATTCCGGCGGTCATGAGGTGTGGGGGTGCCCCTGTGGAGCGCACACCGCGCCGGTGCCTAACCACCGAAGCATCAAGGCCGGCGTAGTGCGGAGCATCAGTCGTCAGATGGCTTGCCTACGAGAGGGATGGCTGCAATGAACACCTACAGCGCGACCTCGACTCGCGAGGACGGGTGGTGGGTCGTCACTGTTCCGGGCATCGGCGCGACCCAAGGGCGAAACACGGCCGAGGCGCAGCGGATGGCCGTCGATCTGGTCTCGGTCATGCTGGAGATTCCGGCGGATGAAGTCACCGTCGACATCGACTTCCGGCCGCCTGGCGGTCTCGCGGAGGAAGTGCGCCGAGCCCGCACGGAAACCAAGAAGGCCGCCGAAGCCCAGCGTCGGGCCGCGGACCTACTACGGACGGCAGTGCGGAAACTGCTTGAAGCCGGCCTGTCGAAACAGGATGCTGCCCGGATCTTGAAGGTCGCCCCCCAGCGAATCAGCCAGCTCGTCAAGTTATAGGGCGCGCAAACCCGAGCGAACCGATAGGCAATTTGTGCATCTCCATCGACAGGTGGACATGATCAGGGCCAGCTCCAACGAGAACTCGTTCCGGTCACACGACGAAAAGGTGCTGCGCACGGTGTTTGTCTGCACCGGCAACATCTGCCGCTCCCCCACCGCCGCCGTGGTGTTCGCCGAGCACCTGCGCCGAGCCGGGCTGGCGGACGTGGTGCGGGTGAGCAGCGCGGGCATCGGGCCGTGGCACGCCGGCGAGCCGATCGACGCGCGAGCCGGCGCGGTGCTGGCGCGGCACGGCTACCCGATCGATCACGTCGCCGCGCAACTGGACGCCGATCAGCTGACCGCGGACCTGTTGCTGGCCATGGATTCCGGGCATGCGAAGGCGTTGCGCCGAGTCGTCGCCGATCCGGACCGGGTGCGGATGTTCCGCTCGTTCGATCCGGACGCCGTGGGTGATCTGGACGTGCCCGATCCGTACTACGGCGGCCCGAACGGGTTCGAGGACGTGCTCGCCATGATCGAGGCCGCGATGCCGGGCCTACTGGTCTGGGTTCGGGAGCGGGTGTGACCGGCGCGACGTTCGTCAAGCGCGGCTGCGGTCCGGGCGCGATCCGCGCGGAAGCCGCTGGCCTGCGCTGGCTGGCCGACTCCGGCGCGGTCCGGGTGCCGGCGATCCGCGACGAGGACGACACCCGGCTGGTGATCGACCGGATCGACACCGGCCCGCCGACCGCGCGCGCCGCCGAGGACCTGGGCCGGGGCCTGGCCGCGCTGCACGCCGCCGGGGCGCCCGCGTTCGGCTCGGCCCCGCCGGGCGGCCCGGTCGAGGCGTGGATCGGCCGCGCGCCGATGCGCAACATCACCGGCCCGAGCTGGCCGGAGTGGTATGCCGAGCACCGGGTGCTGCCCTACCTGCGAACCGCCGTCGACCAACGGACCATGGACGCCGGCCAGGCGGCGATCGTGGAACGGGCCTGCGCCCGGCTGCCGCGACTGGCCGGCCCGGCCGAGCCACCGGCGCGGCTGCACGGCGACCTGTGGAGCGGCAATGTGTTGTGGAGCACAGTCAATGCAGCCGGCACAGACCGCACCGCTTGGCTGATCGACCCGGCCGCGCACGGCGGCCACCGGGAAACGGACCTGGCCATGCTGCGACTCTTCGGCTGCCCACACCTGGACCGGATCATGGCCGGCTACCAGGAGACCGCGCCGCTGGCCGACGGCTGGTCGGACCGGATCGGCCTGCACCAACTCTTCCACCTGCTGGTGCACGTCGTGCTGTTCGGCGGCGGCTACGTCAGCCAGACTCTCGCCGCGGCTACTGTCTAGCCGAGGGCGCACCCAAGGTATGAGCGATGTTGGACCGATGAGCCGAGGCACCTACCACGTGACCGTGCGCCGCGATGATCCGTGGTGGGTTGCTGTTGTCGATGGCGTGGGCGCCACCGAAACACGCACCGTGACAGCCCTGGAAGACATGGTCCGGGACCTCGTTGTGGTTATGCGCGAATTGGACGACCCGAGGACGTTCGACGTGCGGTGGACCTACGACCTGCCAACGGAAGCCGCCGACGCACTGCGCGACCACCAGAAGTCTCGCGCCGGATGTAAGGCGACTGAACGCCAGCACGAGCAGCGCGCTCGGCGCCGCGGCCGTAAGGCCGAGTAGCGGCCCGATCTCCTGGGGAAGTCCCCCGGCGTTACCGTTGTCGGGTGCGGCGGTTGCGGTTTCTGCTCCGGCCCGGGTGGATGGCCCTGGTCGTCGGCGTGATCATTTTCGCCGGGGCGTGCTTCTGGATCCTGTCGCCCTGGCAGTTCGGCCGCAATTCCGAGCGATCCGGGCAGAACTCCGCGATCACCTCCGCCGAGTCGACCGGTCCGGTGCCGCTGCGCCAACTGCTGCCGGCGACCGGCGAACCGCCGTCGGGCCTGGAATGGCGCGAGGTCAGCGTCTCCGGCCACTACCTGCCGGCCGGCGAGCTGGTGGCCCGGCTGCGCCAGGTCAACGACGATCCGGCCGATGAGATCCTCACCCCGTTCCGCATGGACGACGGCACCATCCTGCTGATCGACCGCGGCTGGGTGTCGCCGAACAACGGCCAGGTGCCGAGCTATCCGGCCGCGCCGGCCGGCCACGTCACGCTGACCGCCCGCGTGCACTCCGACGAGTCCGACCCGCACCGCGCCCCGCTGTACCAGAACGGCCACAGCGAGATCTACTCGATCGACACCACCGTCGCCACCGAACGCACCGGCCTGCGCTTCGAGCCCGGCTACTTCGCGCTCGTGGACGGGCAGCCGGGCGTGCTGGGCGTGCTGCCGCTGCCGCAACTGGACCCCGGCCCGTTCCTTTCCTACGCCTGGCAGTGGATCACCTTCGGCGTGATGGCCATCGGCGGCCTGGGCTACTTCACCTGGCGGGAAATCCAGCCAGGCGGCGCGCTGACCCCGGAGGGCCGGGCCCGTCGCCGGGCCGCGCGGGCCGAGGCCGGGGCGCCAACCAGGGTGCGCGGCCGGCACGCGGTCGCCGCGATGATCGCCGAAGAGGAAGCCCGCGAGGCCACCGGAACCGAGGTCCCAGAAACGGTCACTCGATAACGGTGGCTACTCAGTGAGCGCCAGCGCCGCGCCGTCCCACGTGGTGTGCGTGCATGCCACGCCGCGCCCGGACCTCGGCCGCAACACGTCGTAGATGTGCATCCGGGGGATCTTCTCGGACACCCCCCAGCCGGACGGCCAGGTGATCACCCAGTCCATGTCCAGATCGACCAGCAGGCCCAGCATCCGCGCCACGGTCGGATCGTCCAGCCGCTCGAACGCCTCGTCCAGCAGCACCAGCCGCAGCGGGCCACGATTGTCGTCCGGCCCGCTCACCGCGTCGTAGAAGGCGGCGGCCGCGGCGAACAGCGTCACGTAGGACACCAGCCGGGTCTCGCCGGACGACAGTTGCCGCATCCGCCGGGTGCGCGGCTTGCCGTCCGGGCCGTTGTCCCGGACTCGAACGGTGAACGTGTACCAGGACCGGTAGTCCAGCGCGCGGCTGAGGATCTCCGCGTAGCCGCCGGAATGCGCGTCCCGCTCGGCGTCGATCCGCTCGGTGAACGCCTGGCGCAGTTGCTCGTCCTGCTCGGCGGTGCGCTCCGCGAACGGCAGCCGCACCAACTCCAGCGCCGTCAGCGTCGACTCGTCCAGCGCCGGCGAGGGCTGCCATTCCAGCCGGACGTGCACGCCCTGGCTGGACCGCGCCACATCGAGCACATCGTTCATCCGGCGGGTCAGGTCCTCGGCGACGGCGATCTGGTTGGACACCCGCTCGGCGAGGTTGCGCAGCATGAAGGTGGCGAAGATCTCCTGGTACCGCTCGCCCAGGAAACCGCGCTGCTCGGCCAGTTTCCCCCGGACCATCCAGGCCGCGTCGGCCACCGGGCGCGGCCCGGCATCGCCGGCGACCACGATGGTGAGGATGCCGGCGTGCCGTTCCGGAGTGATCTCGTAGCTGCCGGCCAGCGCGGACTGCAAGGCCTGCAACTTGGTGATCACCAGTTCCTCGCTGGCGCCGCGCCGGTCGATGCCGGCCAGCACATCGAGTGCCCCGTCGAGATCGTCCGGGAACTCCTGCTCACCCACGGCGGCACGCCACACGCCGGGTGCGGCCAGCGCCGCCAGCGCCGCCTGTTCGGCGGTCCGCGCCGCCTCGGCCTTGCCTTCCACCGCGTCGGCTTTCGCCTCCAGCACGGTTTCGGTCTTCACCACCTGGTTGGACAGTTCGGTCGCGCTGGATCGCAGCGTCGGCAGTTCGGCGCGCAGCGATTCCCGTTCGCGGTTCAACTCCGTGAGCTGGCCGGCGACCTGCTCGGCCTCGCCGCCGATCGCGGCGGTCAGCTCGGCCAGCGCCGCGTCCTCCCGCGCGTACTCGGCGCACCGGGTCTCGGCCACTCCCATCGCGTCGGCCAGATCGTCCACGGCGGCCTGGTGATCGTGCAGTGCGTCGGCCAGGCTGGTGACCGTGCGCGCGCACCGCCCGAGCAGCGCGTCCCGCAACTGGTCGGCGCCCTCCCGGGCATCCTGCGCGGCCCGGTGCGCCCGGCGCAGCGTGTCGGTGTCGGCGGGCAGGCCGGCCTCGGCGGCGGACTGGGTCAGCTCGACCTCGATGGCCTCCTGCCGGCGGTCGGCCGCTTCGTGCTCAGCGCGCAGCCGAACCGACCTCGCGCCGGCCTCCTCGGCCGCGCGGACGGCGGTGGCGAGCGTGGCGTGCGCGGCGATCAGCGCCCGATCGTCGGGATAGCCGTCCAGGTGCTGTTCCCAGGCGGCGACGGCGGCCGACTCCCGAGCCAGCTCGGCGTCGGCGGCGGACCGCGCTTCGTCCAGTTCGGTGATCTGGGCGGTCAGCTCGGCGATCCGGCGTGCCCGAGTCGCCTCCCGCGCCCCGGCGCCGACGAACTCGGCGGCCGATTTGCTGGTCGCCCCGGTGAGCACCCCGGCCCGCCAGTGACCACCGGTGGACACCACCAGGCCGCCGGCCGGCTCGCGCGCCGGATCGTCGGCGAGCGTGACCGCGTCCAGCAGTCCGCGCACCGTCTCCACCGATACCGGGCAACCCGGTTCGACGGCCGGCACCAATGTCGCCGCGAGCGTTCGGTCCATTGTGGACCGTTCTGCGGGGATGGCGATCAGTTCGTCGGGCAGGTCGACGGTTCCGTTGGCGGACACCCAGGCGGCGAGCAGGCCGGACGCCTGCAACGCCGCCTCCAGCCCCGCCCGGCCGGGGCCGTCCAGGTCCGGGGCGAAGTCGACCAGCCGGTGAAACGACGCGCCGGCGGTCGGATCGCGGGGCGCGGTGACGTAGGCCGGCGGCGGGGGCTGCGGCGCGGTGACGCCGTCCCGCACCGCGATCAGCTCGGCCTCGGTGCCGGTGATCCGCGCGGTCACCGCGTCGACCCGCTGTTGCACGGTCACCACAGCCTGCCGCAGTGTGCGCAGCCTCGGCGCGGCCCAGGATCGGGCGGCCTCGGCGGCGCTGCGGGTGACGTCCGGCCCGGCCCGGAGTTCGTCCACTGTGGGCGGTTCGGGAGCGCTGTCGCGAGTCCAGTTCACCGCCTTCTCCCGCCAGCTCGCGGCGGCGTCCTCAAGCCGTTGGGCGGCCTCGTTGCGCCGCCCGGCCGCCTCGGTCGCGTCCAACTGCGCCTGCCGGGCCGACTGCCGCAGCCCGTCCAACCTGGTCCGCTCCCGGTCCAGGTCGATCGCGCGCTCCCGCAGTGACAGCGCCAACGCGGCCCGCTGGCCGGCGATGGACCCGATCCGCGCGGCCTGCTGGCCCGCGTCACGCAGGGCCGCTTCCAGCACGTCCGGCCGGGGCTGCGGAGGCACCCGGCGCTCGATCTCCACCGGCGCGGCCTCCGGATCGGGCTTGGCGCGCACCGACTCCCGCACGGTCTCGACCGCCGTGTCCGGCGCGGCCGGCACCCGTGGGCACAGCGCGCTGTCCAGCCCGGCCTCGGCCAGCCGGCCCCTGGTCGTCTCGGCCAGCCCGACCGCGGACTCGCTGTCCTCACCCAGCCGACGCAGCACGGCGAGCACGCCGTCCACCGCCCGGTCGGCGTGCGCGCGGTGCTTGCCGGCGGCGTCCAGTGCGTTGCCGGCGGCGGTGCGGGCGGCGGCCACCAGCCGTTCCCGGTCACCGAGGTCGCGCAGGCCGAGATAGGCGGGCAGTTCCTTGAGCGCGTCGATCGCCGAGTCGACGTCGTCCACCCGGCGCTCCTTGCCGGCCACCGACGTTTCCGCCTCGGCGTGCTTGGCGCGCTGCCGATCCAGCCGCTCCACCAAGGTACGCACCTCGGCCCGGTCGGCGGCCACCTCGGCGGCCGAGGACCTGGCCCGGTCAGTCGCCGAGCGCAGCGACGCGAGCGCGTAACCCGTGTAGCCGCTCAGGAACGCGGACAACGCGGTGTCCGCAGTAGACAGTCGGGTGATGTTCTCCCGAATGGACTCCAGGTCCTCGAACGAGCCGGCCAACTGCTCGATCATCGTGACGTCCAGCGGTGGCAGCGCGTCGGACAGGATCTGTTCCAGCTGCCCTTCCAACACCTTCAGCCCGACGTCCGGGTTGCGCAGGGTGCGTTGCAGGTGCAGCAGATCGCCGTAGCGGGCGGCCGGCATCCCGTACACCAGCTCGGCGACGCGGGCGCGGAAGGCGCCGTCGTCCAACACCGCGTCCGCGCCGATCTCGTCGCGCAGCGCGGCCTGCCCGACCGGCACCCGATCCGACCCGACCAGCGACAGGCCGGCGCCGACCCGCGCCGGCGTGATGAACCGCCAGGAATCGCTGACCTGTTGGGACGACACCGAAGCCTTCAGACCGAGGCCGCAGGTGAGGAACCGCTCGGACCCGTCGGCATCGACGCGGCGCAGCTCGACCCAGGCGTAGCCGATCCGGTTCGGGCCGCCGTCGTAGTCGTCCAGCATCAGCCGGCGGATGCTGACCGTGTCGAAGCCCTTGGAGCCGAGCTGGCGCAGATCGCCGTCCAAACACAGCGGCAGCAACAGTTCCAGGGTGCGGGACTTGCCGGAACCGTTGGTGCCCTGGAAGACCGCGCGGCCGCCGGAGAAGTCGAACTCCTGCTCGTCGTACTGCCAGATGTTGACGATCCCGCCGCGATGCAGCCGCCACCGGTCCTGATCGGTCGCCGTCACGGCCGCGCCTCCTCGTCCTCATCACGATCAAACAGGGACCAGCCGGGCTCCGGTTCGGGCTGCGCTTCCGGCGGCGTGTCCCGGCCGGGCCGCTCGTCCGGTTCCGGCGACCAGCGGTGCGCGGCCGGGGCCAGCGACCAGCCCTCGTCCTCCCGGCGGGCCAAACCCAAGGCGCGCAACAGGTCCAGCGCCGCCTCGGCCAGCTTGTCCAGATCCTCGACGGCCTGCCGGGACCACGCCGCCGGATAGTCGGCGACCAGCTTCTCGCACGCGAGACGAACCCGGTCCAGTGACACCGGCACCCGGCCGCCGGGCCGCTGGTCGGCGTGTTCCAACAACTCCGGCAGGGCCAGCAGGGCGATCCGGGCGACCGTGCTGGCGCCGGGAAACACCACGTCGGTCAGGTAGTCCTCCGGGTCGGTCACCGCGATGCCCTCGACGCGGGTCTCGGTGATCAGCCCGAAACAGCGTTCCAGCAAGGCGGATTCGCGGCGGGCCCGGCGGCGCAGCCAGTCGGCCTGGTCGGCGGGGAGGTCGGCGTAGAGCACCAGCGGGTCCTCCACCAGCTTGCGCCGCACCACATGCGCGACGCCACGGGCGCCGGGCCGGGTCGCCAACTCGATGAGCCGCGCCGGGTCGGCCGCCTCGGCCAGCGGGGCGGCGAGCAGCACCCCGAGCAGGTCGGTGTCGATGGTGATCAGCGCCTCGGTGCTGCCGCTGACCGTGGGCGCGCCGAGCAGGCCGGACACCGAACCCTCGGTCTCGGTGATCACGCCCAGCCGCACCAGATGGCGCAGCGCGGCGGCCAGCGCGCGGCGGTCCGGCACGTCGTCGGCGGTGTCGATGCCGGCTTCGGCGGCGGTCGCGCGGACGTCGGCGACCAGCCGGGACAGCAGCACCTGCCGGCCGACGCCGGTCAGTGCGGCGATGGTCAACGCCAGGTAGGCGTAGCCGCGCGGGGACAGGCTCATCTCGCCGCGCACCACCTCGGTGCCCGGCGACGTCTTGTAGAGCCGGGCGAACTGGCGCTGCACGACCAGCCGGTAGCCGAGGACGCGGGCGAACAGGTCGGTCAGCGGACGACGATGGCGGTGCGCCAGCGGCAGCAGGTCGCCGTCCGGCCCGCCGGCGCGCAACAGCGGGCGGCGCAACAGGACCCGGGCGCAGCGCACCACATTCGCCGCGTCGATCTCGGACAGGCCGTCCAGCACACCGTCTTCCCGGTCGGTGCTGACTGTGCCGACTGTGCTGATTGGGTTCGCTGGGCTCACCGGCTGCCCTCCCGAGTCAGCGCGAGTGACGTGTTGGCCAGGGTCAGTACCCCGGCGGTGCTGCGCACCGTGGTGGTGTGCCCGGCGGCCGGGGCGACAGTGAGTCGCAGCCCGCGCACCGGATCGGCGGCCTCGCCGGTGTCGGCGGGATTGTCCCGGGCGGCCATCGCCATGGTCAGCAGCTCGCAGAGGGCGCGCAGGGCGTCCGGGGACAGCTCGGCGGCGGCCAGATCCGGTGCGGCGGCGACGAGTTCGGCGGCGGCGGCGCGGCGGCGGTCGTCGGCCCCGCGGGCCTGGATCAGCAGCGACTCACGGCCGATCGGGTCGTCCATGATCCGAGAGGTCCGGCCGCGCGCTCCCCGGTCACCGCGACTGCGCACGCTGACCGTGACGTCCAGCACCGGACCGTCCCGCCACGGCGTGCGCTCGTCGTCGGCGTCGTGGTCGGGCGCGGGCAGCAGGTTGCGCGCGGAGAACAGGCCGAACGCGGCGGTGTAGAGGGTGTGCGCCTGGTCCTGGTCGGCAGCGTCGAACCAGCGCGCCAGCTTGAGCAGTTCGGCGCGGCGGCTGGGCAGCAGGGTGGCGCCGGAGGTGGCCCGCTTGACAGTGGCGAGCAGCGCGCCGATCGCCCGCGCGGTCGCGTCGCGCAACGCGGTGACCTGGCTGGGTCGGCCGGCGCGGTCCACGAACCAGTCGGTCAGTTCCCGCCAGTCGGCGACGGTGCGGCCGCGGGCGCGTTCCACGTCCGCGCCCAGCGATTCGCCGCCGAGCAGGCGCAGCAGGTCGGTGCGGGAGCGGGCGAGTTCGGTCAGCGCGGCGGCGATGGCCGGGGTGTGGCGGAGCACGTCCTCGACCACGACCTGGATGTACTCGACCAGCAGGTCGCGGAAGCCGGCGATCTCGTCCGGGGCGAGGTGGTTGCGGGTCAGCACCTGGCCGAGATAGGCGTAGAAATCGCGCACGGTCGCGGCGAGTTCGGCATGCTGCAGGAACAGGGTGGTGACCTGCTCGGCGAGGGTCTCCCGCCCTCGGCGGTGCTCGTGGTCCATGACCTGGCCGAGCGTGCCGGCGAGTTGGCGCAACCCGCGTTCGATGGCCGGCAGCAGTTCCCGGGAGACCTCGCGGGCGCCTTCGGGAACCCGCAGCAGCTCGTCCACGTCGCGCTGGACGCGCACGGCCAGCTTGCTGACCTGGTAGCGCATGCCACCCTGGTGGAATTCGGCGATGCTGGCGGCGACGGTCTCCCGCCGGCCCAGCACCAGGTTTCCCCAGTCGACCAACTGGCGCAGCCGGGGAATGACGGCGTCGAGCTGGCTCTCCCCCGGGTCGATCCGGCCGTCCCGCTCGGCGGCGGCGAGCGCGGCCGCGACCTCGCCGACGGACAGGTCCGCCAACAGTGTCGAGGTGAACAGCCGCATAATCGCCAGGTACGTGCGGTGGTGCCGGCCCGATTGCAGGTAGGCGAACAGCTGCAGGCGACGCTCGGCTGGGGCGTCTACGGTCGGGTCCTGCTGCGGCTCCACGGGCCGTCACATTACGGCGTGACTCGGCGTGGCGCTTCGGCCGCCGGATCGGGGGACAACCGGGCCTGCCGACGCGGCCACGCTCGCCACTGAGTAGGTTGCCCTCGGCCACAAAAGTTGTGTCGGGGAGGTCACGCGTGAGAGCGGCGCGGGCGATGGGGCTGCTGGTCGGCCTGGCGGCGGATGGCATCGTGGGCGATCCGCGGCGGGGGCATCCGGTAGCCGGCTTCGGGCGGCTCGCACAGGCGGCGGAGCGGTTGTGCTACCGCGACCACAAGGTTTCCGGCGCGGTGTATGCGGCCGGGTTGGCCGGTGTCGTGGTCGCGACGGGCGTCGGCGTCGAGAAGATCGCGCGGCGGCATCCGCTGGCGCAGGTCATCAGCACGGCGGTGGTGACCTGGACCGTGTTGGGCGGGGCATCCTTGGCCGAGCAGGGGACGGCGATCGGCCAGGAGCTGGACTCCGGTGACGTGGCGGCGGCGCGGCGGCGGCTGCCCAACCTGTGCGGTCGCGATCCAGAACTGTTGGACCAGGCCGGTTTGTCGCGGGCGGCGGTGGAATCGGTCGCCGAGAACACGTCGGACGCGGTGGTCGGGCCGTTGGTGTGGGGCGCGATCGCCGGGGTGCCCGGCCTGCTCGGATATCGGGCGGTGAACACCCTGGACGCGATGATCGGCTACCGCAACGAGCGGTACCGCCGGTTCGGCTGGGCGGCCGCACGATTGGACGACCTGGCGAACCTGCTGCCGTCCCGGCTGGCGGCGATCCTGACGACGCTGTGCGCGCCGGTCGTCGGCGGTTCGGCGGCCGGGGCTTGGAAAACGTGGCGTCGGGACGCTTCCGCGCACCCCAGCCCGAACGCCGGCCAGGTGGAGGCCGCTTTCGCCGGCGCGCTGGAAATCCGGCTCGGCGGCCGAGTCCGGTACCGGCACGGCGCCGAGGACCGGCCCGTGTTGGGCGGCGGTCGCAACCCCGATGCCGGCCATGTCACCCGTGCGGTCGAACTGTCCCGCCTAGTCGGCGCCGCAGCCGGTCTCGTCGCCGCGGGCGCCGCCATTCTCGCCCGTCGCCGACGGTGAGACCCGGCACCGCCAGCGGTCTTGAAATGGAGCGACCCGGAACTACCCGATGTCCTCGATCAACTTGAGGAAGTGCTTGCATGCAGCATCTTCGGAATCAAATTCCTTTTCGTCCCACTTTTTTCCACGCTCGGCATAGTACACAAACCACTTACCGTAAATTTCATCAATGCAGAGGGTGTCTTCGGCCAATCCTCCGGACAAACTGTAAAGATCGTCGCGCACACCCCTTGCTTTCAGAACTTCTTCCAGCTCTCCAAGATTCACGGCATCTCCATTATTATCCCGTGTCAAAGACGAGGCAGCGACAGAAGAGGCTGGGTGCCACCCGACTACAGCATCAAAAATTGATCGATGCCCCTTGCAACATGAAGCGGACAGACCCAGGCCCGCAGTTTTCCACATGCGGAGTGAA
>DASZLR010000011.1:0-11553 GCA_035552275.1 Pseudonocardiaceae bacterium
CGAGCTGGTCGAACCACTGCGATCCTTGTTCAAGGACGAGGTACGTCGGGTCGGGCTGGAACTGGGTCTGCCGGAGACGATCGTGCACCGGCAACCTTTTCCCGGCCCGGGTCTGGGCATCCGGATCATCGGTGAGGTCACCGAGGATCGGCTGGCCGTTCTCCGGGCGGCCGACGCCATCGCCCGCGAGGAACTGACCGCCGCCGGCCTGGACCGGGACATCTGGCAGTGCCCGGTGGTGCTGCTCGCGGACGTGCGGAGCGTCGGCGTGCAGGGCGACGGCCGCAGTTACGGCCACCCCGTCGTGCTGCGGCCGGTGTCCAGCGAGGACGCGATGACCGCGGACTGGACGAGGCTGCCCTACGACGTGCTGGAACGGGTCTCCACCCGGATCACCAACGAGGTCGCCGACGTCAACCGCGTGGTGCTGGATGTGACCAGCAAGCCGCCGGGCACGATCGAATGGGAGTGACGGGCTGAATGGGAGTGATCGAGAGGCCGGCATCAGTGCCGTCCTGATCGCAGCGACAGCGCCATCAACAGGACGCCGATCAACAGTGCGCCCCCGGCGATGATCCATCGCGGATCGATCGGCGGCAGCCACTCCGAACCGTCGCTGACCAGATACGCCGCCACTCCCAGGGTCGCCAGCCCGGCGATCAGCGCGATCGGGTCCGGCCCGCCGCGCCGGCGGACCGCGCCGGGCTCGGTCCGCGCCGGATTCTCTCGCTCGAAGTCTTCTCGGTCTGCTCGCTCAGCCACGGGTCACCTCCAAGTATCCGGCGCCGTTGGTCGCCGTCACGATGATCGTCAGACCGTCGGTGCCGTTCTGGCTCGCTTGCCGGTCGGCGTTGGGACCGTTGTCGTGCGCCCCGAGGCAGTCCACCGTGCCGACGTTCGTGTGACACGAGGCGCGGACCGTCGCGTCGGCCGGCACCCGAACCGACAGGTTGCCGGCGCCCTCGGTGATGGTCGTGTGCACCGTGCCCGACCCGGCCAACTGGCTGAGATCCACGATCATGTTGCCCGCCGAGTGCTGGTACGTCGGCTGCACGTCGTTGATCACGCTGGGCTCGTACCGGGCGTTGCCCATGCCGGCCCACCGATCCAGGCCGGCGATCGGCAGGACCAGACCGATCAGGGCCAGGATCAGCGCCGGGCCGATGAGCCCGCGCCCGCCGCGGACGAACGAGCCGGCCACCATCCCCGCGCCCAGGACGGCCAGCACGATGCCGACGTCGTGTCGCAGATCGAGCCAGCCGACGTGTGGCGACACCACGGCCAGGCCGGCGGTGACGACCAGCGCCGCGCCGACGGTCGCCCAACCCACCCGAGGCCGCCGCTGTCGCTGCATCGGCTCGGCTGCCGGCGGGCTCGGATTGGGCAGATCCCAAGCGAATGGCGCCGCGCCCAACGGATCCCAGGCCGGCGGGCTGTCCTCCGCATCGCCCTGCCGCCCCTGGCCCACGCCTGGACTGGGCGGCACGGCGCTCCGGTTGGGGTCGCCTGGCGGGTTTCCCGCCGTTGGGGCGGCCCCGGCCGGCGGGTCGGCGCCCCACAGGGTGCGACCCAGCTCCATCTCCACCGGGCTCACCTCCGGGCGATACCCCGATCGGGCGCGATGCAGCAGGTACATCGCGGCCAGCACCATGATCGCCCCGACCACGGTGCTGATCGGCCCGCCGAGCACGAAGCTGCTCGCCGGAATCAGCGCCAGGCACAGCAGCACGGTCAGCAGGGCCGATGTCGAGCTGCGCCCCCGATGGATCAGCGCCTCGGCCGCCGACACCTCGTCGGACTCGCCTGGCAGCAGCAGCCAGCCCAGCAGATAGAACAGCAGCCCGGCGCCGCCGTAGACGGCGCTGACCACCAGCACCACCCGCACGATCACCGGGTCGATTCCATAGCGCCGGCCGATGCCGGCGGCGACCCCGGCGACCATTCGGCCGCGCCGTGGCCGTCTCGGCCGGCTCGCCCAGAAGTCTCGCACCGTGTCCTCGACAGTGGAGGAGATTCGTTCCGTGTTCATGATTTCGAGCATGGCCGTCGCGGCGGGTGCCGCGCATCAGGGATCGACCCTGAGAAATCCCGGGGATATTCCCCGGTGAGCGAGGCGCGCCTCCGTGTGACGATGGTGTGGTGGACACCGGAGAGAAGATCGACTGGGCGCTGCTCGCCCGGCTGACTCCGCCGTCGAGGATGTCTCGGCGGCGGACCGGCCGGGTGGTGGCCGGGGTGGCCGGCGGGATCGCCGACCATCTCGGCGTCGGCGTGCTCTGGGTCCGGGCCACGTTCGTGGTGCTGGCCGGCTTCGCCGGCGCCGGCGTCGCGGCGTATGCGCTGCTGTGGGTTTTCGTCCGACAGGAGCCGGCGTACGCGCGGCCGCACGAGGTGTCGCCGCGCGAGCGGCAGCAGTCGTACGCGCTGATCGCGTTGGGCATCGGGCTGGCCGTCACCGCCAGCGCGGTGTCCGGGACGGTGAGCAGTTGGCTCGCCGTCCCGTTGGGGGTGGCGCTGGTCGGCGCCGCGTTGGTGTGGCGGGAGGCCGACGAGGGCCGGCGCCGCCGGTGGGTGGATGGCGCCCGCACCGGAATGTCGGGCGTGCTGCTCGGCGACGGCGGCCGTGGCGCGTTGTGGCGGGTCCTCACCGGGGCGGCGCTGGTGGTCACCGGCATCGGCCTCATTGTCTGGCGCAGCGTCGATTTCAGCCAGATTCCGTTCGCGCTGATCGCGGTGCTGGCCACCCTGGTCGGGGTGACGGTGCTGACGGTGCCGTGGTGGTTGCGGCTGGTGCGGGATCTCGGCGACGAGCGCCGGGCGCGGATCCGCACCGAGGAACGCGCCGAGATCGCCGCGCACCTGCACGATTCGGTGTTGCAGACGCTGGCGCTCATCCAGCGGCAGGCCGAGGCGCCGCGCGAGGTGTTGCGGCTGGCCCGCGGCCAGGAACGGGAACTGCGCAAATGGCTGTACGGTCCAGGCGGTTACGGCCGGGCCGAGGATGGCGTGAACGGCCCGGTGACGCTCGCCGAGGCGCTGGCGCTGGCCTGCGCCGAGGTCGAGGACACCTTCGCGGTCGCGGTCCGTCCGGTGGTGGTCGGCGACAGCCCGCTGGACGCCGCCCTGCACGCTCTCGCCCAGGCCGCCCGGGAGGCGATGGTCAACGCGGCCAAGCATTCCGGCGAGGCCGAGGTGAGCGTCTACGCCGAGGTCGAGGCCGAGCAGATCACCATATTCGTCCGGGACCGGGGCAAGGGGTTCGACCCGGGCATCGTGTCCGAGGACCGACACGGCATCGTGGACTCCATCCGGGGGAGGATGAGCCGGCACGGTGGCGATGTCGGCCTGCGCACCGCGGTGGGCGAGGGCACCGAGGTGCGGCTGACCATGCCGCGGGCGGCGGGCGCCCAGCCGGCGCCGACACCGTCGGCCCAAACCCAGCCAACGCGAGCCCAGCCGCCGCAGGAGACCAGGGAGGCAACGTGACTGAACCGGCGAGCGAACCGGCGGCCGAAGCGACGGCCGGCCGGAAGCACAGCGGTCCCGTCCGGGTCTACCTAGTAGATGATCACGGGTTGTTCCGGGCCGGGGTCCGCGCCGAGTTGGAGACCCTGGCTGCCGAGGTCGTGGTCGTCGGCGAGGCCGCGTCGGTTGGCGAGGCGGCCGCCGGCATCCGGCACGTCGTCCCGGACGTGGTGCTGCTGGATGTGCACCTGCCCGGCGGGGGCGGAGTCGAGGTGGTGCGGCAGATCCGGCCGGAGCTGCCGCGGGTGCGGTTCCTCGCCCTGTCCGTGTCCGACGCGGTCGAGGACGTGATCGCGGTGATCCGGTCCGGCGCGCGTGGCTACGTCACCAAAACGATCTCCGCCCACGACCTCGTCAAGTCGATCAAGACGGTGTTCGGCGGTGAGCCGGTGTTCTCGCCGCGACTGGCCGGGTTCGTGTTGGACGTGTTCACGGAGCGGCCGGGCTCGACCGTGGTCCGCGACCCGAATGTCGACCTGCTCACGCCCAGGGAACGCGAGGTGCTGCGGCTGCTGGCGCGCGGCTACGCCTACAAGGAGATCGCCACCAAACTGCACATCTCGGTGAAAACGGTGGAGACGCACGTGTCCAGTGTGCTGCGCAAGACCCAGCTGTCCAACCGGTACGAGCTGTCCCGCTGGGCGACCGACCGCCGCTTGGTGTGACCGAAATTCCGGCGGGCCGAGCGTCAGCCCCCGCCGGGGCCACCGTTACCAACCTTGCTGGCCTTGCTGATGCCGTCGATGAGCAGTTGGCCGTTCTGCTGGGTGAACGTCACCACGGTTCGATCCAGGGTGGCTTGCGCACTGGTCGTCTCGACGCTGAGCGTCACCACGACCCCGTTGCCGCCGTGCGGCTGCGTCGTCCACACCTGGATCGCGAAGATCTTGCTGATCTGGTTCTGGTAGTTGGTGAATCCGCCGGACTGCTGTTGCGCCTTGGCCGTCAGCAACTGCCACGCGCCCGCGGGATTGCCGGGCAGCAGGCCGTAGTACTCGCGCGCCAGCGCGTCCAGCTGCGCGAAGGTCGGCTTCGCCGGTGGCGCGGTCGTGGTCGGCGTCGTTGTCGTGGTGGTGGTCGTCGTGGTGGTGGGTGCCGCGGTGGTGGTCGCCACCGGCGCCACCGGCGCTGACGAGGACGTGATCGGGTTTGGCGGCGGCGTGGAGTTGGCGGCGTTGCTGGTGTTCGGCTGGGTGAAGAAGCTGGCCACCAGGATGCCCAGCAGTGCGGCCAACACGATGGCCAGCGCGGTGAGCAGCCATTTCCGCCACGGCCGCGCGACGCCCGGCCGGTCGGCTGCCGGAGTCGGGCGGCTGGGCGGCCCGAGCATCGGCGATCCGATCGAGGTACCACCGGAGGGCCCGGCCGGATGCGCGTCCAGTCGGGTGGGCGTGGGCCCCGGTCTGCCCGGCCCGGCGAGCGCGTTGGTCGGACCGGCGATGGGCACCGGGATCGGCGCCGCCGACGCTGGCACGGTGGCCGGCGTGAGCGGCGCGTGCTGCCCGGCCGCGATGGCCGCCAGCGTGTTCGCCACGTCCTGCATGGTCGGCCGCTCGGCCGGCGACGGCCGCAGCATCTGGCCCAGCAGCGCCGTCAGCGGCCCGGCCTGCTGGGCCGGCCGAGTCCGGCAGGCAGCAACCGCGTGCAACAGCGCCAGAGTGTTCTCGCCCAGCCCGAACGGCGGTTGGCCCTCGACGGCCGCGTACAGCGTCGAGCCCAGCGAGAACACGTCCGACGGCGAGCCGGGCGGCTCGCCCTTGGCCACTTCCGGCGCGAGATAGGCCGGTGTGCCGGCGAGCATGCCGGTCGCGGTCACCGTGACATCGCCGACGGCCCGGGAGATGCCGAAGTCGGTGATCTTGACGTTGCCGTCGTCGGCCAACAACACGTTGCCCGGCTTGATGTCCCGGTGCACGATGCCGGCTGAATGCGCGGCGACCAGCGCGGTCGCGACCTGGGCGCCGATCCGGGCGACCTCGCGCGGCGGCAGCGGACCGTGCGCCTCCAACACCGCGGCCAGGCTGCGGGACGGCACGTACTCCATGACCAGCACCGGCTGGCCGTCGTGCTCGGCCACGTCGTAGACGGCGACCGCGTTCGGGTGCTGCAACCGGGCGGCGATCCGGCCCTCGCGCATCGCCCGCGCCCGCGCCTCGTCGGTGTCCGCACGGGACAAACCGGGTTGCAGCAGGAGCTGCTTGAGCGCGATGGTGCGATGTAGGCGCTCGTCGTACGCCTGCCACACCACACCCATCGCGCCACTGCCGATGGGCTCGGTCAACCGGTACCGGTCGGCTACCAACTGACCTTCGTCACTCACGGCTGCTTCCGACTCCTCATGGCACGAACCCTAACGGGTGACCGGAAGTAGCAACGTGGTGTCACCCGGCCGGCCTCAGGTGGACGCGACCGCGCCCGCCGAGGTTGCCCGCATCCGGCGGAACCTCTACCCGCCACCGCCGCCGCCGGTGGTGCCGGTCGTTGTCGTGGTGGTCGGCGTTGTCGTGGTGGTGGTGGTCGTAGTGGTCGTGGTAGTTGGTGTCGTGGTGGTGGTCGTGGTCGTCGGCGTGGTGGTCGTGGTGGTCGTGGTCTGCCGGTCCCGCGACGGGGTGTCCACCAGCGTCTGCTGGTCCGTCGACACCGGCGGCAGCACCTGGTTCGGCGTGCTGGGCACGGTCGTCTGCGTGGTGTTCGCGTTCTGGGTCGGCCCGGAATTGCCGTTGTGGTTGAACAGTCCGCTGAAGAACAGCGCCGCGAACAGCGCGGCGATCGCCACCGCGCCGATGCCCAGCAGCACGGTCGGCCCCCGGCCACGACGCTGTGCCGGCGGCAGTTCGGCCGGCACGGTCTGGGTCGGCCGGAAAGCGGTCTGGCCGACCGGCGGCCGGCTGGTCACCGCGGTGCGCGCCACCATCGTCGGCCCGTAAGGACTGCCGCCGCCCATCAGCGCGGTGGGACCCTCCGGAATCGGCGTCAGGTCGGGCTGTGTCCCCCGGGCCACCGAGTCCAGCCACCGCGCCGCCTGCGCCGCGCTCGGCCGGCGCTGCGGGTCGGGATCCAGCAACCGAGTCAGCACCTCGGTCAGGGCGCCGGCCCGGCGTGGCTCGATGATCTGGCCGGCCGCGACGGAATGCAGCAGTGCCAAGGTGTTCTCGGACAGTCCGAACGGCGGGTCGCCCTCGACCGCCGCGTACAGCGTCGAACCCAGCGAGAACACATCCGAGGGCGCCTCCGGGTTGCGCCCGTAGGCCACCTCGGGTGCGAGGTACGCGGGAGTGCCGGCGATCAGGCCGGTCTTCGTCACCGCGACGTCGCCGGTGGCCCGGGAGATGCCGAAGTCGGTGATCTTCACGGTGCCGTTGTCGCCGAGCAGCACGTTCGCCGGCTTGATGTCCCGGTGCACGATGCCGGCCTCGTGCGCGGCCGCGAGCGCCGACGCGACCTGCGCGCCGATCCAGGCGACCTCCGCGGGCGGCAGCACGCCCCGGTCGGTCATCTCGGTCGCGAGGCTGCGCGAGGCGAGGTACTCCATCACCAGCCAGGGCGCGTCGTCCTCGTCGACGACGTCGAACACCGAGACCGCGTTGGCGTGGTGCAGCCGCGCGGCGATCCGGCCCTCACGGGCGGCGCGCTCGCGGGCCTCGTTGGCCTCGCTGTCGTCCAGGCCCGGTTCGAGGCGCAGTTGCTTGACGGCGACCGCGCGCCGCAGCCGCTGGTCATACGCCAGCCAGACGACGCCCATGGCGCCGCTGCCGATCTTCCTGTCCAGTCGGTAGCGTCCACCGACCAGACGTCCTTCGCTACTCACCCGGTCCACCCATAGTGTGTCCCCCGGCCAGTGTGCTCACATGTCCCACGGACGACAACGATCAGCGGCCGGCGCGGGCCGACCGCTGCGTCACTGTTCCCGGGTAGAGGCACCGCACCAGGCTAAGCGTTCACTTGGAGTGTACAGAACCGGCCTGTGCGCTGAACGGCTCAGCGAAGTCGGCGTTCGGATCAGCTCCGTTGCGCGGACAACAGGTCGGCCCCGTTGATCAGCGGCGGATTGCCGGGCGTCACGTCGAGCAGCTCCACGACGCGCATCCAGGTGCCATTCGGCAGCAGCATCCTGATCACTGCCTGTACCGCGCCGTCCGGCGTCGACCGCACGCTCTCCACCTTCACCTGGCTCACCTGGGACCAGGACTGGAGGAAATCGGTCGGGGACGCCAGCAGCGAGGGCGCGAGCAGCGCGAGCGCCTCGGTCGGCCTGGTGGTGACCAGCTGGAAGAACGAGCGCACCACGTCCTGCGGGGCGAGCTGGGTGGACGCGTCCGAGGTCGGGCCGGCGGTGGGGCTGGCGTCGACCGGCGCGGTGGTCCCGGCGGTGGTCCCGGTCGGCTCCTCATACCGGTAGAGCTGGTTCCGGCCAGCCGATGGCGAGCCGGTGGGCGTGGACTCCGGTCGCGCCGTGCCGGTCGCGCCGAGTGCGCCGAGTGCGGTGGCCAGGGAGTCCGGCCGCAGCGCGGCGGCCCCGGTCACCTCGGTGGGCAGCACCGCGGGCGCGATATCGCTTGGCCCCGGCCGGTGATGGGCGAACGCGGCGGCGGTCGCCACCGAGCCGCACAGCGCCATCGCGCCAACCGTTAACCCGACGACCTTGGCCGTCCGGGCCGTCTTGGTCCCAGTCATGGGTCCGGTCCTGGTTCCCGTCCTGCTTGCGCTGTCCCGCTGCGGAAGCTGGTGGACCTCGACCGGGCCGAGCAACTCGGCCAGCCGGTCCTGGGTGATCCGCTCGGCGCCGGTCGGAACGCGCAGCGCGTCGCTTTGCGCGTAGTGCCGGCGGATCAGGTCCACGACCGTGATCGAGTCGGCCCGGCGTCGCCGGTGCGCGGTTCGCGGACGGTCCACGAGACTGCCTCCGTAGCCAGACGTGAGCGGGTTGTGCTCGAAGCCATGGTTACCGTGCGGCATCGCGTTGGGGCCAGTCCTTGTCGGTGGAGCACCCTTCCGTGGCGACAAGCGGTCGAGCTTGTCACCCATGTGGGTGCGTTCAGGTGGGTTCGGCGGGTCCGATTCGGCGGGTGCCGACGACTCGGTGCGGCTAGCCACCCGGATTCTCGATCCTCGGATCGCCGCCCAGGGTGAACCGCAGTGTGGTCTGCCGCACGGTCGTGCTGCCATCTTTCCCCACCACTTGCAGCAGGCTGACGGTGACCCCGGTCCGTGGGTCGAGCGTCAGGCTCTGCACCTTGATCGTGGAGATGTCGCCGTAGCGATGCTGGATAACCGCGCGAACGTCGTCGCTCAGGGCAGTGGCCGCCAGACCGGCGGCCGCGCTGACATTGGACGTGACCTCGGCGAAGAACTGCTGGGTGCGGGTGGCCAGTTTGGTCGGGTCGACGGTGGTCGGTCCCGGCCCGCCGACCGTGGTGACCGGCGGCGTCTCGGTGTCGGTGATCGAGGCGCTCGGGTCGCCGGTCGGGCCGACCACGGACGAGCCGGCCGGCGCGAGGGCCGAGGTGTCGGCGACGTTCGCCGGGCCGCCCCTGCCGCTCGCCGAGCGGGCCCGGTTGGCTCCGTTGATGTCATTGGCGCCGTTCGTGGGGTCCGCGCGATTGCCGCCGTGCCGGCCGTCCTGCGGGCCCGGCTGATCCGGCTCCGATGTGCTGACCAGCGGCACCCCACTGGGGAAGTTGGGCAGCGCGTCGATGTGGTCGGCGAGATGGGACGGCCCGACCAGCTTGGTGGTGGCCAGCAACAGCCCGATCAGCGCGGCGACCGAGGCGGTGATCATGAACCAGGCGGCCCGGCGCCAGCTCCGCGGCGGCGTCACCGAGGCGGGCACGGAGCCGAGGTTGAACGAATGCAGCCCGGCGGGCCCGGTGTCCAGTAACGGGTCCGGTGCCGGGCGGGCGCCCGCCGCAGCCGCTCCAGCCGGTTGATCGGCCGCTTGGCCGACCGGCGCCACCAGGGGCTTGGCGTGGCTGGGCTGGCGGCGGGGGACCGGTACGGTTGGTGCACTCGGCACAGTCGGCCGAGTCGGCAGGGTCGGCGCGGTCGACACAGCCCACGCTGAGGCGTTCCCGTTGTCCTCGTGGCGCGCGTGGCGCCCGAGTGTTTCGTGCCGCTCCGGGTGGGTCGCGGAGCGTCGTCCGCTGGTCATGGACAAGTGACCTCTGTTCGCCGCCATCCTGACGTCGTTCTATTGCGCCATAACCGATCGGGCGCACGAGTAGGCCATTCGGGCAGTGCGAGGTGACGGCCGGTAACGGTGGCCAGGGAACAACGGAACCGGGCGGTCGCGACCGCGACCATCCGGCACGAGGCATGGCGCTCCGGAAGTCCCCACCGTCATTGGGCAGAGACTAGGCCGTGCGCGGTTCGGACGCCTAGCAGGTAACGCAGGTCACGCCAGGGATCGACCGAACGAGTGAACGGCGGGACCGTCCGTCAGGTCCCGGAATGCGCTCCGTCGCGGAATCGCTGCCGCGTCGACTGCAGTGCCTTGGTGGCCACCGCGCCGGTGCCGCCGGCGATCAGGATGGCCACCACCTCGGCTCCGACGCCGCCGAAGGCCAACAGCAACGCGATGAGGCCGGCGGCGGTGGTCGTGCCGGCCACCATCCACCGACCCCGCACATACCGCGCGATCGGCTCCCCGCCGGCGCGGCGGTTCGCCGCCGAGCCCAACATGGCGAGGTAGCCGTCGTGCGCGAGCGCCGCGGCCAGTCCGGCCAGGGCGATGATGACGGCGATCAGTTCAAACAGCATATGTCCAGTGTGCTCGCACCAACGACGTCCGTGCCATGATCCGCGACCCTGAATTAACCCTGATATCGACCCTGGCGCGTCTCAGGGTCCCGGCTCCTCAAGCGGGTCAGCGGCCGAGCGGTCCGCGCCCCAGGTTCAGCAGCACCATCGCCAGCTTGCGGCCTTCCGGGCCCAGATCCCGGTACCGCGCCAGCACGTCCATCTCCCGGTTCACCACGATCCGGGTGCCACCGGCGGCCATCCTGGTCGCGCCGATGATCCGGGACACCTCGGTTCGGCGGGTGACCAGCCGCAGGATCTCGGCGTCCAGCCAGTCGATCTCCTGGCGCAACTCGGAGATATCGGGGATATCGGGCTGGCTCGGCTGGCCGGACCGACTGTCGGTGTCGGGTTCGGCTGCCTCGTTCGGCTGCTCGTTGGAAGCGATGGCGTTCATCGGCGGTTCTCCTGCGGTGCGGGAGTCCGGCTGGCGGCCCGAGAAAGCCCCGGGTCCAGTGGACTCCGGGGCTTCGGTGGTCTTCAGCGCGCTAGACGACCACGGGAGCCGGAGTCCGGATCCCGTAGAAAAACTCGAACTGAGTCGCCGTGGTGTGCACGAACAGATTGTGACACACCCTCGCCGCCGGCGTCGAATCGCTGTCACACGGGGAACCGCTGTCACACGGGCCGAGTACCGTGGACTTCCGATGAGCGCGTTGTTCGATCTCCCCGCCCCACAATCCGTCCCACCGTCCGTCCCACCATCCGACCGGCCGTCGAACTCGGGGCGGCGTGGCGCGGCGGCTCTCCTCGCCGACCTCAATCCACCGCAGCGGGAGGCCGTCACGCACACCGGCGCGCCGCTGCTGGTGGTTGCCGGGGCCGGTTCCGGCAAGACCCGGGTGCTGACCCGGCGAATCGCGTACCTGCTCGCCGAGCGAAACGTGCATCCCGGCCAGATCATGGCGATCACCTTCACCAACAAGGCCGCGGCCGAGATGAAGGAGCGCGTGATCGACCTGGTCGGCGCGCGGGCGAACACCATGTGGGTGTCCACGTTCCACTCGATGTGCGGGCGGCTGCTGCGGTTCGAGGCCAAGACGCTCGGCATGAACTCGAACTTCTCCATCTACGACAGCGACGACACCCGTCGGCTGATCACCCTGGTCGCCCGCGATCTGGACCTCGACCCGAAGCGGTATCCGGCGCGGTTGCTGGCGGCGCAGGTGTCGAACCTGAAGAACGAGCTGATGGACCCCACCGCGGCGGCCGCGGACGCCGCCGACGACCTGC
>DASZLR010000012.1:0-11902 GCA_035552275.1 Pseudonocardiaceae bacterium
CGATTGATCGCCCGACGGGGTCAGCGCCAGACGTGATGTTCGTTGACCGGGTAAGGAAGGTGAGCGTGTCGTTGCCAGAAGGACTTACGACAGCGGTTCGGCAACGGGTGGGCAAGGGCGAGTTCAGCCGGTACGTGGCGGAGGCGGTTGCCAAGCAGTTGAGGCTGGACCTCTTGGACGAACTCATCGAGATCCTCGAAGCCGAGCATGGACCGGTTCCCGAGGAACTCTTGGCTGAAGCGGAGGCCGAGTGGCCGGACGTCGAGTAGCGGCAAGCGGCACGCTGGTCCTTGACAGCGAAGGGCTGTCCAAGTTTGCCGCTGGCGAATCGCGTGTTCTTGCTCGTGTAAAGGGAGCACGTGCGCGTGGGGCAAGGGTTGTCGTCAGTGCGATCACGCTGGCCGAAGTACTTCGGGGCGGTTCGCGCGATGCGTCCGTGCACCGCGTGTTGTCCAGGATCACGACTGTTCCGGTCACGCCCGAGCTTGGGCGGGCTGCCGGTGAGCTGTTGGGTGCCACCAGCCTGTCGGGTCACCGGTGCGCGATCGACTCGGTTGTCGCCGCGACGGCGCTCGGAATGGCCCGACCGGTGATGCTGCTGACGAGTGACGCGAACGATATGAGTCGTCTCGTTGAGGAGCTTGACGCCGCCAAGGAACACCGAGTTGCCGTCGTCCACGTGTGAGGCCATTCAGAACGGCTGCCAGTTCAGGTCTTACGGAGTTCGCGGGCGATGACCATTCGCTGGATCTGGTTGGTACCCTCGAAAATCTGGGTCACCTTGGCCTCGCGGAAATATCGCTCCACCGGGAAATCACGGGTGTAACCGGCGCCGCCGAGAACCTGAACCGCATCCGTGGTGACCTTCATCGCCGCGTCGGTGGCGACCAGTTTCGCGATTGCCGCCTGCCGCACGAAGGGCAGCCCCGCGTCCCGTCGCCGCGCCGCCTGCAGATAGCAGGCCCGCGCCGATTCGACGGCCGCGGCCATATCGGCCAACAGGAATTCCAGGCCCTGGAAGTCGATGACCGGACGGCCGAACTGGCCGCGATGGCTCGCGTACCGAACGGCCTCGTCCAGAGATGCCTGTGCGAGCCCGACCGCACAGGCCGCGATGCCGAGCCGGCCCGAGTTCAGCGCGTCCAGCGCGATTTTCAGCCCGGCGCCCTCCGCACCGATCAGCCGGTCAGCGGGAACGGAAGCGTTGTCCAGAATCAGTTCGGCGGTGGTCGATCCGGTGAGGCCCATCTTGCGTTCCGGCAGGCCGGCGGTCAGGCCGGGCGTGTCGGCGTCGACCAGCAGGCAGCTGATGCCGTGCGTGCGGTCCACTGCGGTGCGCACCATCATCGAGTAGAAGTCGGCCACACCGCCGTGGGTGATCCACGCCTTCCGGCCGCTGACCAGATAGTGATCGCCGGCCAGCTCGGCCCGAGTATTGAGCGCGGCCGCGTCGGAACCCGCCTGCGGCTCGGACAGCGCGTACCCGCCGAGCAGGTCGCCGGCGAGCATGTCCGGCAGCAGCTTGTCCTGCTGCTGCACGGTTCCGTGGTGCGCCAGCGGATAGCAGGACATGGTGTGCACCGACACCCCGACCGCGACCGACATCCAGACGCTGGCCAGTTCCTCCAGCACCTGGAGATATACCTCGTACGGTTGGCCCCCACCGCCCCAGTCGACCGGATACGGCAACCCCAGCAGCCCGGACCGGCCGAGCAGCCGGAACTGCTCGCGCGGGAACCGTCTCTCGGCCTCGTACCTCGCCGCGATCGGCGCGAACTGATCGCCGGCGATCTCGCGGACCAGCGCCAGCAGATCCTCGGCTTCCTGGGTGGGCAACATGCGTTCGGCGGGCATGGGATCCTCCGCGCGTACCGTACAGCCATTTTGTGGCCGTATTGTCGGACGTCCTAGCTTATCGGAGGTTTGGCGTGATCGTGGTGGGCGGCGAGGCACTCGTTGACCTGGTTCCGGCGAGCCCCGGTCCGCTCGCGCCGCTGCGGCCGGTTCCCGGCGGCGGCCCGTACAACACGGCTGTCGCGCTGGGTCGGCTGGGTGCGCCGGTCGCCTTCCTGAGCCGGCTGTCCACCGACGCCTTCGGCGACGCGCTGCTGCGCCGCCTGTACGACGCCCATGTCGACGTCGAGTTGGTGCGACGTGGCCCCGAACCGAGCACGCTGGCCGTGGTCGCGCTCGACCCGAACGGCGCGGCTCGCTACACGTTCTACGTCGAGGGCACCGCGGACCGGCTGCTCGCCGACCCAGGCCCGTTGCCCGATCGGGTGACAACGGTCTCGCTGGGCACTCTCGGCCTGGTGTTGGAACCGGCTGCCAGCGGCTACGAGAAAGTGCTCCGCCGCGAGTCCGCGCGCGGCCGGCTTACCGTGCTGGACCCGAACATCCGACCCGGCCTGATCAGTGATCCGGCCGGCTACCGAGCCCGCTTCGCGTCCTGGCTGCCGGATGTGGGGCTGCTCAAGTCATCGGAGGAAGACGCGCGTTGGCTGGCCGATGACGAGTCGGCCGACATTGGAGACATCGGCCGGGAGTGGTTGGACGCGGGCGTGGGTGCGGTGGTGATCACCCGTGGCGAGGCAGGGCTGTCGGTGTTGCGCCAGCGGCGCCCACGGGTGGATGTGCCGGCCGCGCGCGCTGCCGTGGTGGACACGATCGGCGCCGGGGACACCGTGCACGCCGCGCTGATCGCCTGGCTGCACCAACACGAGGTGCGCGGCCGGGCCGACCTGGGTGATCTTGACGAACTGGACTGGCGGGCGGCGCTGGGCTACGCGGCGAAGGCCGCCGCGATCACCGTCTCCCGGCCCGGCGCGGAACCGCCCTACGCCGCCGAACTGGCCGAACCGGCCGAATAGCGGCGGCGAATCCACCTGATGATGCTCGGGATGAGGAACGCGGCCAGCAGGATCAGCGCGGTGACCGTGTAGGCGTTGGCCTTGAACTGCTGTTTCAGGGTCAGCACCGTGCCGCCGTGGGCGACGTAGAAGAACGGCGGGATAGCGACCACGATCGCGGCCGCCGTGGCCGCGAGCAGCCAGCCGATGTGCTTGCGCTGCAACGCGACCGCGACCATCACTACGATCGCCGGAATCACGTAGATCCAGTAGTGCCCCCAGGACGTCGGCGAGGCGACCAGGCCGAACACCGCGGTGAGCACCATCGCCAGCGGCGCGTTGTCCCGCCGGTGCGCCTTGCGGATCGCCAGCACCGACACCACGCCGACGACCGCGACCAGCGTCAGCCACAGCATGGTCTGGGTGTGCTGCGGCAGGCCGAGCCGGCCGAGGCCGCCGTCGATCGACTGGTTGCCGATGAATCCGGTGCCGCTGACCTGGTTGAGATGCGGATCGCCGCCGAACCAGTAGTGCCGGGACCCGCTGAAGGTGGCCAGAAAGCCCAGTCCGGTGCAGACCGCGGCGCTGATCACGGTGGTGACGCTGGCCCGGAAGTCCTTGCGTAGCAGGAAGAACAGGATGAACACGGCCGGGGTGAGCTTGATCGCGGCGGCGACGCCGACCAGCATTCCGCGCGGCCACTTGGCATTCGGGGTGAGGCAGTCCAGCGCGACCAGCGCCATCAGCACCAGGTTGATCTGTCCGAAGAACACCGTGTCCCACACCGGTTCGGCGATCAACGACAGCGGCAGTGTCACCGCCGTCACCAGCACCGCGCCCCGCGTCCCGCCGCCGGGCCAGGATCGCAGCGCGGTGAGGTAGATCGTGACGATCAGCGACACCGCGGACAGCAGCAGCATCCCGCCGATCATCTGATGCCAGGACAACAACGCCAGCGGACTGAACAGCGCGGCCGCGAACGGCGGGTAGAGGAACGGCAGGTGGCTGCCCTGGGTGTTGGCCGGCAGCGTGCCGTACATGTTCTGGCCGTGCATGAACGCCTGCGCGCCCAGCCGGTAAACGTCCAGGTCGAGGAACTGGCGCGGCGCCGTGCGATAGGCGCCGACCAGCCAGCGGATGGTGATCGCGACGCTCGCCAGGCCGGCCACCACCAGTGTCGGCGTGGACAGCAGCGCGGCGCGCCAGCGGTTGCGCTCGACGGTTCCGGGCTGGGCCGGTCGCTCGGCGGTCAGTGTCATGCCGGCTCGACCTCCGCCGTTTCGGTCGGTTCCGGTTCCGGGGCGGACCGCCTTCGGCGGAGCACGGCGGGCGCCGCGAACGCGATCAGCAGCAGGATGCCGACCACGGTGTAGGCGTTGGTGTAGAGCTGCCACCAGGCCCGCGCGAAGAAGCCGGGGCCGTGCCCGCCGGTCTCGTGCATGAACGGCGCGTACCAGAAGACGAGTGAGGTGCCGGCCGCCGCGATCAGCCAGCCGACGTGCCGACGGCGGATTGCCTCGGCGAGCATCGCGATCAGCGCCGGGATCACGTACACCCAATGGTGGCCCCAGGACGTCGGCGAGGCGATCAGGCCGAACGCCGCCGTGACCGCCATCGCCAGCGGCAGGCTGGCCGGCGTGTTCAGCGTGTGCGCCCGGCGGATGCCGATCACCGCGAGCACCGCGATGATCACCCCTCCGCCCAGCCACAGCACTTTCTGCTCGTGCGCCAGACCGGGCAGCCGGGCCAGCGCCGCGTCGATGGTCTGGTTCGTGTAGAAGGTCGAGCCGCTGACCGAGCGGGCGCCGCCGCTGCTGCCGAACCAGTAGCGCATTGACCCGCCGAAGCTGATGGCGAAGCCGAGCGCCGTGCAGACCGCGCCGCTGATCACGGCGGTGGCACTGGCGCGGAAGTCCTTGCGCAGCAGGAAGAACAGGATGAACACGGCCGGAGTGAGCTTCACCGCGGCCGCGATGCCGATCAGCACACCCCGTGGCCACTTCGGGTGCGGCGTCAGGCAGTCCAGCACCACCAGCGCCATCAGCACCAGGTTGATCTGCCCGAACCAGAACGTGTCGTTGACCGGCTGGGAGTGCAGGGCCAGCGGGACGAAGACGGCGGTCGCCAGCAGCGCGCCGCGCCGGCCACCCTCCGGCCACACCCGTCGGCTGGTGAGGTAGATCACGCCGGCCAGCGAGATCATCGACAGCGCCATGATGGCGACGGCCGACGGCACCCAGGGCAGCGCGGCCAGCGGGCTGAAGATCGCGGCGGCGAACGGCGGATAGATGAACGGCAGGTAGTTGCCGGCGATCGTGCGCGGGAGCGTGCCGTACATGTCCTGGCCGTGCCACCAGGCCTGCACGCCCAGCCGGTACACGTCGAGATCCATGAAGGCGGGCGGGCTCTGTGCCCAGATGCCGGCGCACCAGTGCACGGTCCACGCGAGGCTGGCCAGCCAGACCAGCGCGAGCAGCGGCGGCCACCGGTACCAGTGCCGCCAGGACAGCCCGAACCGCGAGCTGAACGCAGTCGCGGACGCCGATGCGGACGGCGACGGTCCGGACTCGGCCGAGCCGGCGGTCGCCTGGTTGGGGATGGTGTCTGCGGTGCCCACGCTACTTCCCGGTCAGTTCTGTCCTTTATGTACGATTTGCGTGCTGCGCGTGCGCGTGCCCATGTACGGTACCGGCCGCGTTGGCCGAGCCCGAACGGGTCGGTCTGGGGTGGGCGGGTGTGATCGTTGTCCCATGTGAGCGCCCCGGTCCCTGTTCGGGTGTCCGGGACGCGAAACGCGCACTAGCGTACGAAGTGAGACTAGAGGACCCCAACGGGGCGGTGCCGCGGTCGGCGATCCCGGCTGCCTTGCCATGTGGTGCGCGCGTCCCGTCCAAGCGTGAGAGGGACGTACATGCCCGACGCGACTTCCGGTGCCGGAGCCGTTGCGCTGAGTTACCCAGGCGGCGAACTCAAGCTTCCGGTCACATCCGCGAGCGAGGGGGCGGCTGGAATCGATGTCACGAAGCTGTTGTCAACGACCGGCCTCGTGACCCTTGATCCAGGTTTCGTCAATACAGCCTCGTGTTCGTCCGAGATCACCTATATCGACGGCGCTGCCGGTGTGCTGCGCTATCGCGGATATCCGATTGACCAGCTCGCCGAGCGGTCCAATTTCATCGAGGTCAGCTATTTGCTGATCTACGGCGAATTGCCGACCGCCACCCAGCTGGCCGAGTTCACCAACCAGATCACCAAGCACACGCTGCTGCACGAGGACCTGAAGCGGTTCTTCGACGGCTTCCCGCGGGACGCGCACCCGATGCCGGTGCTGTCCTCGGCGGTGTCCGCGCTGTCGACGTTCTACCAGGACAGCCTCAACCCGTTTGACGAGCCGAATGTCGAGTTGTCGACGATCCGGTTGTTGGCCAAGGTGCCGACGCTGGCCGCGTACGCGTTCAAGAAGTCGGTCGGCCAGCCGTTCCTGTACCCGGACAACTCGCTGGGGCTGGTGGAGAACTTCCTCCGGATGACCTTCGGTCTGCCCGCCGAGCCGTACCAGGTCGACCCGGTGGTGGCCCGCGCGCTGGATCTGCTGTTCGTGTTGCACGCCGACCACGAGCAGAACTGCTCGACGTCGACCGTTCGGCTGGTCGGCTCGTCGGAGGCCAACCTGTTCGCCAGCATCTCGGCCGGCATCAACGCGCTGTTCGGCCCGCTGCACGGCGGCGCGAACGCGGCCGTGCTGGGCATGCTGGAAGGCATTCGGGACACCGGCGGCAATGTGGACGAGTTCGTCACCAAGGTCAAGAACAAGCATGCCGGCGTGAAACTGATGGGCTTCGGCCACCGGGTCTACAAGAACTACGACCCGCGCGCCAAGATCATCAAATCCACGGCGGACGAGATTCTCGGCAAACTCGGCGGCGACGACTCGTTGCTGGAAATCGCCAAGCAGCTTGAGGAACGGGCGTTGTCCGACGATTATTTCATTGAGCGGAAGCTGTACCCGAACGTCGATTTCTACACCGGGCTGATCTATCGGGCGATGGGTTTCCCGACCCGGATGTTCACCGTGCTGTTCGCGATGGGCCGGCTGCCCGGCTGGATCGCGCACTGGCGGGAGATGGTGAAGGACCCGGCGACCAAGATCGGCCGCCCGCGCCAGGTCTACGTCGGGCCGCCGGAGCGGGTCTTCACGCCGGTCGAGGCGCGCTGAACCGCCCGTTCGATGGTGGCGCAGTCGGTGGTGAGTCTGGTCCGGCCGGTGTTGACGAGGGTGGCGCCCGCGTTCGCGCCGGCCGGGCTCGCCGCCGGCCGGTGGGGCGCGCCGGGCGCCGGGGTGGCGTAGCCCAGCCGTAGCACGGCCTGCGGCCACACCCCGCCGCCGAGGATGACGCGCAGGTCGGCGCGGGTGTGGGGCACCTCGACCAGCGGCGTGACGAAGGACGCGGCCAGGCCTGCGGCGGTGGCCGCGAGCAGCACCCGCTGCATCGCCTGGCCGGCACGCAGCCGGGACAACCGGCTGTCGTCGGATGAGCCGATCACCATGGTCAGCGGCTCGGGCTCGGGCTCCCGGCCCGGCGCCACCCCGGCCACGTCCCGGGACACCCAGATGCCGGTCGGCTCGGGCCGCCAGCCGATGTCACTGCCGCGCGGGCCGTCGCGGAGGGCGTCGGCCTGGTTCACCCAGTGCCGCCACTCGGCCATGAACCCCGGCGTGGACATCTGGACGCGGTGCGCGGCGCGCAACAACGGTTGCAGCGCGGACAGTTGCGGGCCGTGCAGCGTCGCCAGCCAGGCCTGCTCGATCTCGGCGGCCCGGCGCAGTTCGTTGCGCGCGGCGATCGGCACCGGCGTGCTGGCGAACGGGCGGCGGTGCGTGCGCCGCTTCGTCATCGCCTCGGCCAGCGACCGTTCCGCGGCGGTGATCGGATGCGAGCCGGTGGGTCGCAGCGCGGCCAGCAGGTTCGGGTTCTTCGGGTCGGGCAGCAGCCGGAGGTCGTATCGGCGGCCCTGGGCCCGGATCGCCAGCCGCAGGTTCAGCACCGCCGCCCCGCAGGCGATCAGCAGCTCCTGCTGGTCGGGATCGGTGATCGGCAGGGCGCGATCGAGATCGGCGTAGAGCTCGATCGCCCTGGTGGTGCACCGGAACCGCCAGGGCTGGCTGTTGTGCGCCGAGGGCGCGTGCCCGGCCGAGGCCAGCACGGACCGAACCTGCTCGGTGGCCATGCTGCCCACCGGGATCACGCGGCAATTCATTCAGGCGCTCCTTGCTGGCTACGTCTGCGCAGGTCCACAGTGACCGGTTCGCGGATCGCCTGGCAGGGCCGGAAAGGCCGTATCCGAGTGCCGAAGGTCCCCTGACCTCCCAGATTTAGGGTTAATGCGCTGTGCTAGTCCGGGTAAAGTTCGCCGCTCGGGCCGTTCTTACTGAGAGGTCGTCCATGGAGCCGTTGATCGAAACGCCGCTTGTGCCGAGCGACCGCGATGCCGTACGCGGATGGCGTTCGCTGGACCGGCAGACGCGTCAGCGGTTGCTGGCCGGCGAACCCGCCCCCTCGCCGACCGTGGCCGCCCTCGCCGTCGGCTACGCCCGCACATCGCTCAGTCGCAGCAATCGTCACATCAAGATCTCTCTTTTCACCCTGGCATTCCCTCTCGGTGCGCTGGCAGTCGGTGTTGGTTCGAGGCCGTTCATCGGCCCGATCGCTTTCACGGTTATGGCGACGTTCGTTGTGCTGGTTTGGGTCGGGATTCTGCTGTCGCTCAGACGCCGGACCGTGGGGCTGTTGAGAGTGGACAACGTCAACTCCGCCCGGCTGTGGGCTGACGAATCGCCAGCATCGGCACCAGCGCCGGTTCCGTACCCGTCATCTTCCACGGTTCGCGGGGAAACGTTCGCCGCGTGCTACTCGCGCCGGAAATTAATGGCCCTTTTGGGTCGTCAGCTGATCCCGCTCGCCCTGATTCAGGTTGCTTGGTTGATGCCCGAAACACGATCAGGCGCCCTCGTGGTGACCGACGTTTCGGTCGGCTTCCTCGTCATGAACATCGTGGTCGGCCTTCGTCGGACCCGTCGGTCACGTCCGGCGCTGGTCATGGACAACGCCGGAGTTTCCCTGCCGAAATACCGCCTCCAGATTCCATGGTCGACGATCACCGAGATCCGTGTTTCGACAGTCCGCACTGGCCAGTCCCGCCGTTCGCAGTTTGATGTGGTGGCCTTCCTGGTCACCGATCCCGAACGGCTCATGGCTCAATTCCCGAAATTGGGCCGACGGGCCGCCCGTAGCATCGCCGCGCATGGAACGCCCGCCGTCGTCACCGATAAGGGACTGGACCAGACCGTCGCCGACATCGTCGCTGCGGCCACGGAGTTGACCTCGACACCAGTCCGCTACGTCCCCGGTTGAACCCGGCCCAGTCATTCGGATGTCAGCGGTCGGCTATCGGTGGTGTCGACCGGTCGGTTGACTGGCACGATCGTCAGCAGGCGGTGGAGACCGACGAAATCCTTCGGGTTCGTGGTGAACAGCGGCAGCCCTTCGGCGATGGCGATCGACGCGATCATCAGGTCGGCGGTGCGACGGTGGGCCTTACGTCCAGGGCCGATGACCGCAGCCGTCACGCGACCATAAATACGTGCCGCCTCGGCATCGAAGGGAATCGGGTCGAACTCGTTCTCGGCGCGTTGCAGAACTTCAAGTCGCCTGGCTCGTTCGGCGTGCTCATCGTATTCGCGGTGTCCGGGTTCGCTTCGAACCTCGTGAGGTCCGGCGGACAACTCGGCCAGGGTGATGGCACTGATCGCCATCTCGGCGGGCAACTCGGTCGGGTCTATCCACCTGCGCAGGATGACAATGTTCGTGTCGAGTAGACCCTGTGAATATTGTTCAGCGGTCATAGGGACTGGTCATATCGTGATCGGCTGTGGCGTCCTGGTCGGCGCGGAAGGTGTCGATGTCGATCGTGGGAGCGTTGCGGGACATCGCGGCGAACTCTTGCCGTGAAACGAACCGACGTCGCCGACGCAGCGGGATCAGTTCACCGATCTGGTGACCGTCGCGCGTGACGGTGAATGACTGCCCATGCTGAACCGCGTCCATGATTTCCCTGGACCGGTTGCGCAAATCGCGCAAGGTGATCTCAGGCTGGAAGGCCATAGCCTCATTTTACCCGCCGGTGGCACGGTGTGTCACCGCGTGGCCCATAGTCGCGCCCGGTCAGCGGAAGGCGTCGCGGAGCCGGATCCGGCCGCCGGTGTGCAGGATCGAGTTGCGGTAGATCCGGCCGGCCAGCCAGGTGACGGCGGCGATGGCGGCCGCGGCGAGCAGCACGGCCAGCAGCACCTGCCAGCCCGGTGCGGCGCCGGCGGCCATCCGGCCGGGCATCACCACCGGCGAGAACGGCGGCAGCACGGACAGCACGGTTGCCGCGATTCCGGTCGGGTCCTGCCCGATCAGGTCGATCTCCGCCACCAAGGCGATCACGGTCACCAGCATCAGCGGGGTGGTGACCACCGGCAGGTCCTCCTGTCGGGACACCAGTGATCCGGCGGCGGCGAACAGCGTCGCGTAGAGCAGGAAGCCGATCAGGTACCAGAGCACCGCCGCGCCCAGCGCCCCGAACGCCACGCTGGGCACGGTCAGCGCGCCCGTCGCCAGCGACAGCGGGATGCCGACCGCAGCGATGATGAGCAACTGCGACAGTCCGACCGCGCCCAAGCCGATGATCTTGCCGACTAGCAGCTGCCATGGCCGGACGGTGGCCAGGAGCATCTCCACCACCCGGCTGGACTTCTCCTCCACCACGCCGGTGGCGACCAGGTTGCCGAAGATCATCAGCGACAGGTACAGCAGGAACGCCACCACCAGTCCGATCGCCAGCCGCTGGCCGTGGCTGGGATCGGTGGTGGTGAGCTGGGTCACCTGGGCGTGCGCGGCATCGACCTCGGCCTGCACGTCGGCTGGCCGCAACCCGGCTTCGGCCAGCGCCGCGTACACCACCTGCTGCCGAACGACGCTGTCCAGCGCGGCCCGCAGCCGGTCGTCCAGACTGCCCCGGGCGATCACCCGCAACGCCGCCGGCGGCCCGGACACCAGCACGTCCAGCGTGCCGGCCTGGACGGCACCGGTGCCGGCGGCCACGCTGGGCACCGTGCTGGTGTCCAGCGTGATGCCCAGTTGCGCGCCCTCCTGCTGCAACACCTGCTGCACGCCGGTCGCCTGCCCGGTCAGGCCCACCTTGATGTGCCCGACCCGTTGGCCCACATAGCCCTGCACCAACAGGAACGCCACCAACACCACGATGAGGACGACCGTGCCGACGGCGAACGCGCGGCTGCGCAGCCGGGTGCGTAGCTCGCGGCGGGTGATCAGCCAGACGGTCCGGGTCATCGGCTCCGCCCACGTCGGTCGGATCCGTTGCTGGCCAGCACATCCCGGAACAGCTCGGTCAGCGAGGCCCGGTGCCGGCTGAACTCGCGCACCGGACCGGTGTCCAGCGCCGCCCGCAGCACCGCCTGGTCGTCAGTGTCGTCGGCGAGTTCCAGGAACGTCCGAGTGCCGTCCACGGTCCGCACCCGCGCGCCGGGAATCGAGCCCGCCCAGCCCGTTCTGGCTTCGGGCGCGTCGACGACCACGATCACCGGGCCGCGCTGGCGCAGCTCGGTCACCGATCCGGTGGCCACCATTCGTCCATTCTGGACGATGCCGACCCGGTCGCACAGTCGCTCCACCAGATCGAGCTGATGGCTGGAGAAGAGCACTGGCACGCCGGCCGCGGCCCGCTCGCGCAACACCTGGCCGAGCACGTCGATCGCGATCGGGTCGAGCCCGGAGAACGGCTCGTCCAGCACGAGCGCCTCGGGATCGGCGACCAGCGCGGCGGCCAGTTGGGCGCGCTGCTGGTTGCCCAGGCTGAGTTTCTGCAACTGGTCGGCGCGATGCTGACGCAGGTCCAGTCGGTCCATCCAGGACTCGCTGTTGCGCTGGGCCAGCGCGGCCGACAGACCGTGCAGTTCGGCGAAATAGCTCAACTGCTCGGCGACCCGC
>DASZLR010000013.1:0-24250 GCA_035552275.1 Pseudonocardiaceae bacterium
CGTGCGGGGTGAGCTGGTCATCACCGTGGCCGGGCGCTACCCGCTGTCCGACGCCGCTGAAGCGCAGCGGGTCAGCGACGGCGGCCACGCCGGCGGCAAGCTGGTGCTCACGGTCGACTGACGTCCGCCCCGGCGGTGGAGGCTGGTTCCCCCGGCGTGATGTGCCTTGTGTGGTCGCGTCGGGGGAGCAGCAGCGGGGTCGCCAGCAGGAGGACGCCGGCGATCGCGATCGCGGCGCGGGGACCAGTGATGCTGGCGAGCAGGCCCCACAGCGCGGTCAGCGCGGCAGTGGTGGCGTTGCTGGTGATCGACCACGCCGACAGGGCGCGGGCCACTCGGTCTCTCGCGGTCTGGTCCAGCCGATAGGTCGCGTACACCGGGTTGAACACACCGACGCACATCACCAGCCCAAGCTGAACGACGATGACGAGCACCAGCCCGGCAGCGCCGGGGCGGATGAACGCCAGTCCGAGCGACCAGCACGCGCGCAGCGCGCCAGCCGCGAGCATCACCTGGTGCCGCCCGAACCGGGCGACCAGCCGGCGGGACAGCCGCGACCCGATGATGCCGCCGACGCAGGGCGCGCCGAACGCGAGGCCGTACTGCCAGGGCCGGAACCCCAGGTGGCCGAGCATCAGGACGGCCAGCAGCGGCGCGGTCGCCATGATCAGGCCGTTGACCAGGAGGGTGTTGAAGAACAGCGGGCGCAGCCCCGGATGACTCAGGATGTGCCGCCACCCGTCGAGCAGGTCGCCGACCCGTGTCCATCCCACGCCGGTTCGCTCGGCCCGGTTGGCCGGCGGCGGTTCGCTGCCGCCCATCGCGCGGATTCCCAGTGCCGAGAGCAGGAAGCTGACCGCGTTGGCCGCCACGGTGATCACCGGGCCGAACAACCCGATCGCAGCCCCGCCCAACGGTGGTCCCAGCACGGTCGCGGTCCACGTCGTGGACTCGAACCGCCCGTTCGCGATGAGCAGATCCTCTTGCGGCACAAGGGATTTCAGGAACGCCCCGCTGGCCGCTTTGAAGGTGATATCCGCCGCCGCGACGACGACGGACACGACCAGCAGTTGGCCGAAACTGAGCCTGCCGAGCGCGAACGCGGCGGGGACGCTCAGCACCGCCGCGAACCGGGTCAGGTCCATCGTGATCAGCACCGGCCGCTTGTGGCGAAACTCCATCCACGGGCCGAGCGGCACCGCGACCGCCGCCCCCATCGCCAGTCCGGCGGCCGCCAGCGCCGACACCTCGGTCGGCCCGGCGTGCAGCACGAGGACCGCGATCAACGGGAACGCATCGAACGCCAGCCAGGTGCCTAGCGTGCTGACCGCGTAGGCGCCCCACAACCACTCGAACCGCCGCCCCAGCGACCGCCGCCGCACCATCCCCAACACCCCTCGCCGTGTCGACCGCACAACCGCACGTTGATCCAGGAGATCAAAGCGGCCGGTGGATCGGCGGGTCAAACAACTGCCGCGCCGGCGAGCCACAACGGAATGTTGTGCGGCTACAGTCGGTCGGCGTGGATCTCGATGCCGTGCGCACCGTCGTCGCCGTCGCGGACACCGGCCAGTTCTCCGCCGCTTCGGTGCGGCCCGGCCGTCGGGCGCTGCGCGTCGACGTGATCGGCCGGCGGCTCGCGCCGGCCGCGCTGCTGCGCGACTTCCACCACGCGCATCCCACCACCGAACTCGATGTGGTGACCCTCTTCGACGCCGACACGGCCATCGCCGCCGTCCGGTCCGGCACGATCGACGCGACCTTCCGCGCCGTCACCGTGCCCGCGGGACAACTCCCCGACGGCATCAAGGCCGCCCGGGTCCTGGACGAGCCGCTGCAACTCGTCACCGGACCGGCCCACGAATTCGCCGCCGCCCGCGCGGTCACGCCCGCCCAGCTCGCCGGGCGCCAGATCTGGATGCCCGGCATCGTCACCGGCACCGAATGGGCCGCCTATTACGACGAACTCGCCGACACCTTCGGGCTCACCATCGACCCCACCGGTCCGAATTTCGGCACCGAGCCGCTGCTGGACGTGATCGCCGACTCCGCAATGCTGGCGACCTTCGTCGGCGACCAGACCCGGCTGGCCTGGCCCGCCGACTATGGGCTGCGGCGCATCGCCCTGCACGACCCGACACCCGCCTATCCGCACTCGCTGATCTGGCGCTATGACAATCCGCACCCGGCGCTCACCACACTCCGCGACCATCTCCGCGCCGCGCGGCCGAACCACCCGCAGACCCATACCTGGACGCCGCAATGGGCCCGCTGAACCCACGCGAGCGGCATACTTGGGGCGACCAGATTCCCCGGCCGCGAGGGGACGACGATGTCCGCACCCGCATGGGATCAGAACGACGCCGCGCGCGGTGATCTCCCCGGCGAACTCCCTGGCGGCGGGGTGAGTTGGGTCGACCAGGTCGCCCGGCACGCCCACCGCATCCCGGACCGGGTCGCGTTGCGCTTCGAGAGCCGGTCGACCACCTGGACTGAACTGGACCACCGCGTCCGGACGCTCGCGGCGGGCCTGCGCGACCGGGGCGTGGCGGCCGGCGACCGGGTCGCGGTGCTGATGACCAACCGACCCGAGTTCATCGAAACCGTGTTGGCCGTCAACACGTTGGGTGGCATCGCCGTTCCGGTCAACTTCCGGCTGTCCGCGGCCGAGATCCGCTACATCATCGTCGACAGCGGCGCCCGGCTGCTGGTGGCGGACTCCGGTCTGGCCCCGCTTGCCGGCGCGGTGCGGGCGGAATCGGCGCAGCCACCGGGATGTCTGGTGGTCGGTGACTCGACAGGCGCGGCCGGACCGGGTGCGGAAAGCTACCAGGATCTGCTGGCCGGTCCCGTGGCCGAAGCGCCGGCGGCGGCGATCAGCGAGCGGGACATCGCGCTGATCATGTACACCTCGGGCACCACCGGCCGGCCCAAGGGTGCGATGCTGTCGCACCTGAACCTGATGGTGCAGTGCCTGACGGTGATCCAGGCGTTCGGACAGTCCACGGCGGAAATCAGCCTGTGCGCGTCGCCGATGTTCCACATCGCCGGCATCGGGCTGTTCGCGCCGGTGCTGCTCGGCGGCGGCACCGTGGTGATCATGCCCAGCGGCCAGTTCGACGCGGGCACGACGCTGGACGTCCTGGAACGTGAGCAGGTCACGACCCTCTTTCTCGTGCCGGCGCAGTGGCAGGTGCTGTGCGCCGATCCGAACGTGGCCGGCCGGGCCAGCTCGTTGCGGACGATCTCGTGGGGCGCCGCGCCGGCCACCGTCAGCCTGCTGGAGACGATGGCACGGACCTTCCCCGAGGCGACGAACATCGCGTTGTTCGGCCAAACCGAGATGTCGCCGGTCACCTGCGCACTGGACGGCGGGGACGCGCTGCGCAAGATCGGCTCGGTGGGGAAGCCGGTGCCGTTCGTGGCCGCGCGGGTGGTGGACGACGAGATGAACGACGTCCCGCCGGGCGCGGTCGGCGAGATCGTCTATCGCGGACCGGGCACGATGGCCGGCTACTGGAACAACCCGGCCGCCACCGCGGACGCGTTCGCCGGCGGCTGGTTCCACTCCGGGGATTTGGTGCGGGTGGACGACGAGGGCTTCGTCTACGTGGTGGACCGCAAGAAGGACATGATCATCTCCGGCGGCGAGAACATCTACTGCGCCGAGGTGGAGAACGTGCTCGCCGGACATCCCGGCGTCGCCGATGTCGCCGTCATCGGCGGCAAGGACCAGCGGTGGGGCGAGACACCGATCGCGATCATCGTGCCGGCGCGGCCGGACGAGCCGCCGACACTGGACGACCTGACCGCCTGGAGCCGGGACCGGCTGGCCTCGTACAAGAAACCGACGGCGATTGTCCTGATCGACGCGCTGCCCCGCAACGCATCCGGCAAGGTCCTCAAACATCAGCTGCGCGCGACGTACGGCGATCGATGAGCTCCGGCTCGCTCCGCGCGGCCGGATGGTCAGTGGGTGGCGTCGAGGGTGAGCTGCTCGCGATGGAACCGAAAGTGCTGGGTGGGGTAGCGGTAGATGTCGGCGAGGGTCAGGTAATCCGCGAAGAAGGGATCCCAGCGGGTCGGGTAGTGCATTCCGCCGGCGAGATCCTCGTCGGTCTCGGCGTCCAGGCGGCGGTGTAGGGCCATGATCACCCGATCGCACGTGCCGCGCAGCCGGGCGGTGGTGAGCAGCCGCGCACCGATGCGGCTTCCGTAGTAGTTGACCACGTCGAACGGCGTGGTGCCGGCGTCGAGTAGTCGGGCGTAACCGCGGCTGGCGCGAACCGGCAGGTGACTGAACACCCGCACCAGCACCAGCAGCGCCCGCACGATCAGATACCCGAACAGCATGTGGAACAACAGTTCCTGATTGGTCCATCGGGTGCCGTCGGAGGGCCGCCGCAGCTCGGCCTCGGTGGCGCCGTCGAGCAGCCGGTGGAACTCGGTTCGCGCGCTTTCCAGTTCGTCGTGGACTGCCTGTCTGTCCATTGCGTCACCGCCTGTCATACGGTCCCCGCCCAGCGCCGATCCTGGCCAGGTAGTCGATCACGGTGTCGGTGTTCATATCCTTGCGTCATCTCTGGAGTCTCGGCGGGATTGGAGGTTCGAGTGCGCACGCTGCTTGTCGACAACCATGACTCCTACACCTTCAACCTGTTCCAGCTCATCGCGGAGGTGAACGGCGTCGAGCCGGTCGTCGTCGTCAACGACGATCCCGCGCTCGCCACCATGCCGCTGACGGACTTCGACAACATCGTCATCTCGCCCGGACCCGGCCGCCCGCACCACGCCCGTGACCTCGGACACGTCGCGGACCTGCTGCTCCGCACCACGCTGCCGGTGCTCGGGGTCTGCCTCGGCCATCAGGCGATCGCTTACCTGGCCGGCGGCTCGGTCGGCTTGGCGCCGCAGCCCCGGCATGGGCACCTCACCACCGTCAGGCACGAGGACGACGAACTGTTCGCCGGCATCCCCAGCGAGTTCACCGGGGTGCGATACCACTCGCTGTGCGTGCGGGAGCCGCTGCCCGCGGAACTGATGGTCACCGCCCGCGCCGAGGACGGCGTGATCATGGCGCTACGGCACCGCGACCTGCCGCGCTGGGGCGTGCAGTTCCACCCCGAATCGATCGCCTCGCACTACGGCCGGGAGATCATCCGCAACTTCACCGCGCTGACCCGGCAGGCGAACGGCCGTCCTGGTCAGGCAGAGCCTGTCGCGCCCGCCACGCCTGCCATGCATCGGGACACCGGCCCGGTCCACGAACTGCGGATGATCAGCGTCGAGCTGCCCGGCGAGGCGGACTCCGAAGCCGTCTTCCTTGAGTTCTTCGCCGAAGGTCCGGACTGCTTCTGGCTGGACAGCAGTCGGGTCGAGGCCGGGCTGTCCCGGTTCTCCTTCCTCGGCGACGCTTCCGGCCCGCTCAGCGAAGTGCTCACCTATCGAGTCGACAGCGGCGCGGTCACCGTGCGGGACGCCGCCGGCGCGCGGGCGATCGGCGGCAGCGTGTTCGACGTGCTCGACGCGCGGTTGCGGCAACGCCCATTGCGTGACCCCGCCGACCTGCCGTTCGACCTGACCGGCGGTTACGTCGGCTACTTCGGCTACGAGCTCAAGTCCGAATGCGGCGCGACCACCCGCTACACCGCTGACACCCCCGACGCCGCCTGGATCTTCGCCGACCGGCTGGTCGTGGTGGACCACCAGGAGAACCTGACGTATGTGCTGGCCCTGTACGACGAGCGGACCCAGGCCGCCGCACGGGCCTGGGTGGACGACACCGCCGGCCGGTTGGTGCGGCTGTCACCGGCCCCGGAGCCGGCCGACGAAACCAACGACGAACCAGCCGAGGAAACCAGCCGGTTCGCGGCGCGGCACCTGGTTCGCGACGAGGCCGGCTACCAGGCCGACATTCGCGAGTCGCGGCGGGAGCTGGCGCGCGGCGAGAGCTACGAGATCTGCCTCACCAACAAGGTGCGACTGCCCTTCCACGACGACGACACCGCGTTCTACCGCCGGCTGCGGCGGCTGAACCCGGCGCCGTACTCCGCGCTGCTGCGGGTCGGCGATGTCACCGTGTTCAGCTCGTCGCCGGAACGGTTCCTGCGGATCGAGCGGGACGGCCGGGTGCAGAGCAGGCCGATCAAGGGCACCGCGCCGCGCCATCCCGACCCGATCCGCGACGCCGCGCTGGCCGCCGAACTGGTCGCCAGCGCCAAAACCCAGGCCGAGAACCTGATGATCGTCGACCTGCTGCGCAACGATCTCGGCCAGGTATGCGGGATCGGCAGCGTGCACGTCGACCCGCGGCTGGCGGTGGAGAGCTACCGGACCGTGCATCAGTTGGTGGCCACGATCAGCGGCCAACTGCGGCCGACGGTCAGCGCGGTGGACTGTGTGCGGCACTGTTTCCCCGGCGGATCGATGACGGGGGCGCCGAAGCGGCGCACCATGGAGATCATCGACCGGCTGGAGACCGAGGCCAGGGGCGTCTACTCCGGCGCGCTCGGTTACCTCGGGCTCTCCGGCGGAGCCGACCTGAACATCGTGATCCGCACCGCCGTCCGGCTCGGCGACGAGCTGAGCGTCGGCGCCGGCGGGGCCATCGTGCTCGACTCCGAAGTGCGCGCGGAATACCAGGAGATGCTGCTCAAGGCCGTCGCCCCGCTGCGCGCCTATCGGGCGCCGGCCACCTCCGAATCGGGCGGCGCGGTCGGAAGCCTCTGACTGCGCAAGGTTCGCTTTAGCGCCGTTCGCCACACTCCCCGACAGTGCTTTTGGGGGCGTCAGGGGTCACCGGAGAACAGGAGCGTGTCGTGCCCGCAGACCGAAACGGCGCCCGAAACAGGGCCGACAGGGCGGGCACGACTGGCACGACAAGAGAACTGCACCTCAATGTCCATCCGGTGGGCGCGGGCAACCACCCGGGCGCGTGGCGCTGGCCGGGCGCCGACCCGCTGGCGGTGGCCAGGATCGAGGGTTATCTGGAGGTCGCCCGGGTCGCCGAGCGCGGCACGTTGGACGCGATCTTCCTCGCCGACGTGCCCGGCATCCACGCCGACATCACCGAGTATCCGATCCTCAATGGACTGGAACCGACCCTGATCCTCACCGCGATGGCCGTGGTCACCGAGCGCATCGGCCTGATCGCGACCGCGTCCACCTCCTTCAACGAGCCGTTCAACGTCGCCCGCCGGCTGCGCGCGCTGGACCTGATCAGCCACGGCCGGGCCGGCTGGAACGCGGTCACCACCTCCGGGCCGCGAGTCTCGGCCAACTTCGTCGTCCAGGAACCCAGCAGCGCGCAGCGGTACCGGCGGGCCGAGGAGTTCGTCGCGGTGGTGTTGGACCTGTGGCGCAGTTGGAAACCGGACGCGCTGGTGCTGGACGCCGGCGCCGGCTGGTACGCGGACATGGCCGGGATCGCGCCGATCGACCACTTCGGCGAGCACTTCAGCGTGCGCGGGCCGATCACCCTGCCGCCCTCTGAGCAGGGCTATCCGGTGATCTACCACGCGGGCGTCTCCGATGACGTGCGCACGCTGACCGCGCGCACCGGCGAGGCGATGTTCAGCGCCGTCGCCGACCGGGACGCAGCCCGCGCCGATGTCGCCGACATCCGCGGCCGCGCGGTCGGCTTCGGCCGCCGCCCCGACTCGTTCCTGTTCCTGCCCGGCTTGGTGACCACGCTCGGCGGCACCGAACAGGAGGCTTTGGAGCGTCGCGAGCGGCTCGACGAGCTGTCCAACAACCAGGAGGCGGTGGTGGGGCTGGCTTACCGGCTCGGCCTGCACCCCGACGACCTGGAACTGGACAAGCCGGTCCCGCGACAACTGCGCGACGCGCTGACAGTCCCCATGGGACATACCCGGCCGGCGGTGTTGTTGGCCAAGCGGGGCCTGACTGTGCGGGACATCCTGCGTCGCGGTGGCGGCAGCGGGCATGTGACGGCCGTCGGCGCGCCCGAGCAGGTGGCCGACCTGATCGCCGACTGGTACACCGCCGGAGCGGTCGACGGCTTCACCGTGATGCCCGACGTCACCTTCGACGGGCTGCCCGACTTCGTTGACCAGGTGGTGCCGATCCTGCGCCGGCGCGGGCTGTTCCGCACCGAGTACCGGGGTGTGACGCTCCGCGAACACCACGGACTGCCCATCCCGGACATCGCGATGCGGCGGCCGGACTACCACGTCGCGGGGGTCTGATCGATGACCGCACTGTCCTTTGTCGACCAGGGTCCGGTGTCGGCCGAGCACAGCCCCCGACAGACCCTGGGGCACACCATCGAACTGGCCCGGCTCGCCGACGAGCTCGGTTACACGCGGTACTGGCTGGCCGAGCACCACGGCGTCCACAACATGGGCATCGCCGCGCCGGAAATCCTCATTGGACACGTCGCCGGCCGGACCAGCCGGATCAGGGTCGGCTCGGGCGGCATGATGCTGCCCAACCACGCGCCGCTGCACGTCGCCGAGCAGTTCCGCACTCTGGAAGCGTTGCACCCCAACCGGATCGACCTCGGTGTCGGCCGGTCCACCGGCACCGGTGACGACCCCACCAAGGCCGCGCTGCTGCGCACCCCCGACGGGCTGGCCCGGTTCGGCCAGCACCTGAGCCAGTTGCTCGGCGTCGGTGGGCTGCGCGAGCTGGATCCCGACGACCCGTACGCGCCGCTGTTCGCCTCGCCCTCGGACGTGCCGCTGCCGGCGGTGTTCGTGCTCGGATCCAGCTCCGGCAGCGCCGAAACCGCCGCCCGCGCGGGCCTGAACTACGCGTTCTTCGCGGTGAACCAGGACCCGGCGCTGGCGTTCGAGGCCTTACGCCGGTACCGCGAGCGGTTCACCCCGGCCCGTCCCGGCGATGAGCCGCACGCGATTCTGGCCTGCCGGATCTGGGTCGGCGAGGACGACGAGCACGCTCGCGCGCTGGCCGCCTCGGAGCGGCTGGCAGTCCTCGACTACCTCACCGGCAACCCGGCGGCGCTGGAACCGATGGAGAAGGCGCTGGCCCGGCCGCTGACCGATGCGCAGCTCGCGGTGCGGGAAACGCTGGACTACCGGCCGGACATCGTCGGCGACACCGAGGCGGCCGCCGCCCGGATCGCCCAGATCACCGCGGCCAGCGGCGCCGACGAGGTGATGGCCATCGCCAACGTCCACGATCCGGTGGAGCGCCGCGACAGCCTGCGCCGGCTCGCGGTCGCGGTCGGGCTGTGTCCCGCGCCGGTCGGCTGACCGCCCCGAACTCAACTCACCTTTCACAGCAACAGGAGCGTCACATGTATACCCGGAGAAAGTTCTTCGGCCTGTCCGCCGGCTCCGTCGCCGTCCTCGGCCTCGGTTCGGTGAGTCTGGCCGGACTGGCCGGCTGCGACACCGGCGCCAGCGGCTCGGCCGGCGGCGGCACACCGCAGCGCGGCGGCACCATCACCTTCGGCACCACCGGTGAGCCGGACAGCTGGGACCTGCACGTGGCCGCGTCCAGCATCGCCGCCGTGGCGCTGCGGGCGGTGTACGACTCGCTGGTCAACGAGAAGCCGGACGGCACCTTCGAGCCGTGGCTGGCGAAATCCTGGACGGTGTCCCCGGACGGCCTGCGCTACACCTTCACCCTCCGCCAGGACGTGACCTTCAGCGACGGCACCAAGTTCAACTCCCAGGCGGTGAAGGCGAACTTCGACCACATCGCCGCGCCGGCCACCGCGTCCCGCAACGCCGCCACCCTGATCGGACCCTACCTCCGCACCGAGACCCCCGACCCGTACACCGCGGTGGTGGTGTTCTCCGCGCCGTACTCGCCGTTCCTCGGCGCGGCCAGCACGCCCTTCCTCGGCTTCCACTCGCCGGCCGTGCTGAGCGCCAACCCGGCCGGCATCGCCTCGGGCGGCCGGAACGTGGTCAGCACCGGGCCGTTCACCTTCGCCTCGGTGCAGGCCGGTCAGCAGGCGGTGTTCAACCGGCGGCCCGGCTACGCCTGGGCGCCGCGGTCGGCGCCCAACCTCGGCGAGTCCTATCTGGACGGCTACACAGTGCGGTTCCTGCCCACCGACGCGGCTCGGGTCGGTGCGCTCACGTCGGGCCAACTCGACGTCGCGGACCAGGTGCCGGCCACCTCGGTCGCCCAGTTGCGGTCCTCGCCGTCGACCACTCTGGACAGTCGGGACAACGTGGGCGCGCCGTTCACCTACGCCCTCAACGTCACCAAGGCGCCGTTCGACGACCCGAACGTGCGCGTCGCCATCCAGTCCGCTGTGGACACCGACTCGATCACCAAGGGACTGTTCCAGGGCGTGTACGAGCGGGCCTGGTCGGTGCTCACTCCGTCCACGCCCGGTTACGCCACCTCGGTCGAGCACACCTGGGGCTACGACCCGGCGAAGGCCAAGAAACTGCTGGACGCCGCCGGCTACACCGGAACCGATAGCCAGGGCTACCGCACCAAGGGCGGCCAGCGGCTGTCCGTCGGGCTGATCTACGCCTCGTCGTTCACCACCGCCGAGCAACTCAACTACCACACCGCGCTCAAGGACGCGCTCAAGCAGGCCGGCGTCGAACTGGTGCTGCGCCCGCTGGACACCGCCGCGGTGGTGCAGGCGTTCAGCACCGGCGACTACCACTTCGGCGCCTACTCGCTGAGCACCCCAGACGGATCGCTGTTGCGGGAGACCTTCTACTCCAAGGATCTGCCCTCGGCCGGCGGGTCCAATGTGTCCCGAGTCGCCGATCCGCAACTGGACGGCTGGCTGGACCAGGCGCTCGCCACCCAGGACGTGACCGCCCGCGACACCCTCTACGGCAAGGTGCAGCAGCGGGTGCTGGCGCAGGCGTTCGCACTGCCGACGTACGTGGGCAAGCGGATCTTCGGTGTGCAGAGCCGGGTCCACGGTTTCGCCTTGGACGTGCAGAACCTGCCGCACTTCGAGCGGGTCTGGGTGAGCTGATCGTGCCCCCCGCTCTGCGGTTCGTGCTGCGCCGGGCGGCCGGCGGCATCGCCGTGCTGTGGGGCGCGGTCACCGTGACCTTCTTCGCGGTGACCGCGGCCGGCGGCGACCAGATCGACGCGATCCTCGGCCCGGACGCGGCCAACCTGCCCGGCCTGCGCGCCCAGGTCGCGGCCCAGTACGGGCTGAACAAGCCGCTGATCGTGCAGTACCTGAACCGGCTGTGGTCGCTGCTGCACGGCGACCTCGGCTGGTCGTACCAGCGCAACGAGCCGGTGGCCAGGCTGCTCTCCGGTCAGGTGCTGCCCACCCTGGAACTGGCCGCCAGCGCCGCCGTCGTCGGCTTCCTGCTGGCCGTGCTGCTCGCGGTCGCCACCGCCGGACGGGGGCGGCTGGCGCGTGGGCTCGCCTCGCTGGCCGAGCTGCTCGCGGTCGCGGTGCCGTCGTTCTGGCTGGGCATCGTGCTGCTGGCGGTGTTCTCCTTCACCCTGCGCTGGTTCCCGGCGTTCGGCGCGGCCGGCGTGCCCAGCCTGGTGCTGCCCACGCTCGCGCTGGCGCTGCCGATCGCCGGGGTGCTCGCCCAGGTGCTGCGCCAGGAACTGGAACTGGCCGACTCGAAGCCGTTCGCGCTGTCCGCTCGGGCGCGCGGGCTGGGCGAGCGGACGCTGTTGGTGCGACACACCTTGCGGCACGCGCTGCTGCCGGTCACCACCATGTCCGCGTGGGCGCTGGGCACCCTCATCGGTGGCGCGGTGCTGGTCGAGCAGGTGTTCTCCCGGCCTGGCCTGGGCAGCCTGCTGGTGGACGCGGTCAAGCACCGGGACACCCCGGTCGTGTCGGCGGTGGTGATCCTCGCCGCGCTGGTGTTCGTGGTCGCCAACACCGTCGCGGACGCGATGTATCCGGTGATCGACGCGCGGCTGCGGGTGAGCACGACATGACCAGCGCCACCCTCACCGACCGCTGGCCGACTCGGCGGATCCGCCGAAGCCGCGTCTCCGGTTCCGTTGTCGCGCTGGTGATTTCCGGGCTGGTGGTCGCTCTGCTCGGCCTGATCGCGTTGTTCCCGCAGTGGTTCGCCAGCACCTCGCCGGACACCGACGACCCGCTGCACGCCTTCACCCCGCCGGGCGCCAGACATCCGTTCGGCACCGACCAACTCGGGCGCGACATCTACTCCCGGGTGATCTACGGCGCGCACATCTCGGTCGCCAACGGGCTCGTCGCCACCGTCATCGGCGTGCTGCTCGGCTGCCTGCTCGGGCTGGTCGCCGCGAACGGCGGCCGCTGGGCGGACGCGCTGGTGATGCGCGCCACCGACGTCTGGCTGGCGTTCCCGGAGATCCTGCTGGCGTTGCTGATCATCGCGCTGATCGGCCCCGGCTCGACCAACATCGCGGTGGCCATCGGCTTCGCCGCCGCGCCCTACTACGGGCGATTGGTACGCGGCCAGGCGCTGGTGGTGTCGCGGGCGGAATACGTTGAGGCGGCCCGCGTCCTGGGCGTGCCGCCGGTCCGCTACACCCTGCGGCACGTGCTGCCCAACATCGCCGGCCCGGTGGTGGTGCTCGCGTCGCTGGGCACCGGCACCGCCATCGTCGCGGCGGCCGGGCTGTCCCTGCTCGGCCTCGGCCCGCTGCCGCCCACCCCGGAATGGGGCGCGATGCTCGCCGACGGGCAGGGCTACCTGGCCAACGCGTGGTGGATCGCGGTCGCGCCCGGCCTGGCCATCGTGGTCGTCGTGCTGGCGGTGACCATCCTGGGCCGCAACCTGCAGGCGAGGAGCATTCGGTGAGTCTTGTGGAGGTCTCCGGGCTGACAGTGTCGTTCGGCCGGGCGCGGCCGGTGGTGCGGGACGTCTCGTTCGCCGTGGACAACGGCGAATGCGTGGCGCTGGTGGGGGAGTCCGGCTCGGGCAAGAGCGTCACCGCCCGCACGCTGCTCGGCCTCGCCGGCCGAGGCGCGACAGTGCGCGCGGACCGGCTGCGGATCGCCGGCCAGGACACCGGGAAGTACCGTCAGCGGGACTGGCAGCGGGTGCGCGGCCGGACCGCCGGGCTGGTGTCCCAGGACGCCCTGGTGTCGCTGGATCCGTTGCGCCGCATCGAGGACGAGGTGCTGGAGTCGGTTCGGGCGCGCGGCGTGCCGGCCGCCGAGCGACGGCAGGCGGTGATCGACGCGCTGGCCGAGGTCGGCGTCCCCGACCCGGAGGCCCGCGCCGGGCAGTACCCGCACCAGCTTTCCGGCGGCCTGCGCCAGCGCGCGCTGATCGCCGCCGCGCTGGCCGCGCGACCTGACCTGCTGATCGCCGACGAGCCGACCACCGCGCTGGATGTGCTGGTGCAGCAACAGATCCTCGACCTCCTCGGCGAGATCAAGCGATCCGGCCGGGCGCTGCTGCTGATCAGCCACGATCTCGCGGTGGTCGCCTCGCTGGCCGACCGGATCGCCGTGCTGCGCGACGGCGAGATCGTGGAGAGCGGCCCGACCCGCCGGGTCCTGGGCGCGCCCGAGCACGCGTACACCCGGATGCTGATCGACGCCGCGCGTGGCCGGCGAGCGTCCCGGCCAGCGGTCGCGGTGGGCGAACCGCTGGTGGAGGCCCAGTCGGTGAGCCGATCGTTCGGCGCACGACGGGCGGTCGCCGCCGCCTCGCTGACCCTGCGGGCCGGCGAGACCCTGGGCGTGGTCGGCGAATCGGGCTCCGGCAAGAGCACCCTGGCCCGAATGCTGATGGGTCTGACCACGCCGGACGAGGGGGCGGTGCTGCTGGCCGGTCAGCCGTGGTCGGCCGCGTCCGAGCGGTCCCGGCGCGGCCGCCGGCGGGACATCCAGCTGATCAACCAGAACCCGCACGCCGCGTTCGACCCCCGGTTCACCGTCGGCCAGATCATCGCCGAGGCCGTGTCCCGGTCGCCGGGGTCGGGGCGGCGCGTTCGTCGGCAGCGGGTCGCCGAACTGCTCGCCTGGGTGGGGATTTCCACCGAACACGCCGACCGCCGACCGCACCAGCTCTCCGGCGGACAGCGGCAGCGGGTCGCCATCGCCCGCGCGCTCGCGCCGCGTCCCCGGATTCTGGTGTGCGACGAGCCGGTGTCCGCTTTGGACGTTTCGGTGCGGGCGCAGGTGCTGGACCTGTTGGCGCGGTTGCAGTCCGAGACCGGGGTCGCACTCGTGTTCATCAGCCACGATCTGGGCGTGGTGGAACAGATCAGCGACCGGTTGATGATCATGAAGGACGGCGAGGTGGTGGAGGAGGGCGGCACCGCCGAGGTGTTCGACCACCCCCAGCACCCGTACACCAAGGCCCTGCTGGCCGCCGTGCCCCGGCTCAGCTCTGATTCCGGCCCCGATTCAGCTGACCTGGGAGCCGAGCCGGCCGACGTCGGCGAGATCGCCGAGGACGGTCAGCCGGTCGGCGCGAACCGGCCGTAGCCGCCGCGGAAGAACACCAGCGGGCCGCCGTCGTGCGCATGCTGGAAGTGGTGCACGGCGGCCACCACGATCAGGTGATCACCGGCCGGATGCTCGGCGGTGACGGTGCATTCCAGCCACGCCGGAGTGTCCGCGATGATCGGCGTGCCGCCGGCCGAACGCGACCACCGCAGGTTGACGAACTTGTCGCCCTGCACGGACTTGGCGGCCAGGTCGCGGGACACCTGCCGCTGGTCTTCGCCGAGGATGTTCACGGCCAGCCGGTGCGCGGTGCGCAGCCGGGGCCAGCTGGAACTGGTGTGCGCCACGCAGAACGACACCAGCGGCGGTCGCAGCGACACCGAGGTGAACGAGTTCACGGCGAGCCCGACCGGCGCGCCGGCGCCCGACTCGAACCCGGTCACCGCGACCACCCCGGTCGGGAACCGGCCGAGCACGTCCCGGAAATGCCGGGCGTCCAACTCGGCCGGGACGTGCGCGGTGTCGGCGGTCATGTGGACCCTCCTCAGGACGCGGCGGAGCGACGGCCGCCCGGTGCGAGCGCCTCGGTGATCAGCGACAGCAGGGTGTCGGTCGAGTCGCGGAGGAAGAAATGCCCACCCGGCACGGTGTGCACATGGAACGGTCCGCCGGCATGCCGCGCCCATTCCGCCGTCTCGTCGGCGCGCAGCAGCGGGTCGTCGGCCCCCGCGAAAACATCCAGCCGCACCGGCAGCGGGCGGGGCGCCGCCTCCCGGCGGTAGCTGTGCAGCAGCGCTAGGTCGTCGCGGAGCAGATCGGTCGCGGCCGTCGCCCAGGTGGGGTAGCGGCGCACCGTCTCCGACATTCCGCCGACGCGGACCAGCAGGTCGGCGAGTTGGTCGTCGGTCATCCCCGTGGCCGACAGCGGGGGCCGCAGGTGCGGGCCGGGGTAGGCGCCGACCAGCAATGACCTCGGCGCCGGATGTCCATTGTGGATTCTGTGGCGGACCAGAGCGTACCCGATCAGCGCGCCCATGCTGTGGCCGTAGCACGCGTAGTCGCCGGTCAGCCAGGGGCCGAGCTGGGCGTCAAGCTCCTCGATCAGCTCGGCGAAGTCAGTGCGTCGTGGCTCCCGGACCCGGTTCTCCCGGCCGGGCAACTGCACCGGATACACGTCGATCGCCGGGGCCAGCGCCGCCCGCCAGCCGGTGAAGGCGGACGCGCCGGCGCCGGCGTGATGGAAGCAGAACAGCCGCAGTTGGTCGCTGTCGCCCGGCGTCCGGTCCAGGTAGCCGGCGCCGGTCATCCGCCGACCGCCACGGTGTAGATGCGTTCCAGGGTAGGCGATTCCAGCACGGCGGCCAGCGAGATCGGCCGGCCGGTCTCCCGTTCCAGCGCGGACAGCAGGGTCAGCAGCAGCACCGAGTCCCAGCCGTCCACCTGATCGAGATCGCGGCCGATGTCGTCGGCCGTGACCGACAGACCCACTTCGTCGCCGACGAACGCGACGAATTCGTCAATGCTGTTCATGACCGTCGTCTCCCTGCTGGTCTTCCCCGGTGCGGGCCAGCCGCACGGTGAGCCGTACGTGCTCCGGTGGCGCGGCGATCTCGGCCCGGTCGGTGGTCTTGTGACGGAAGGTCGCGGTGGCGCCGTCGTCGGTCACCGTGACGAACCCGGCGCGTGGATAGAATTCGCGCACCTTGTCGTTCTTCGCGGTTCTCCGATATTCGCCGGTGACGGCCGTCGCGCCGATATCGCGGGCGTGCCGCAACAGCGCGGCGAGCGTGGCCTGCTCGATGCCCCGGGCGAAAACCCGGCAGCTGAGCAGAAAATTGTCGATGCGCAGTTCCGCACCGTCGTCCGTCCGCTCCCGGTGGGCGAGCACCGCGCCAACGATCCCGTTGTCGCCGAACCGGTCGCTCGCGTGCACCGCGAGCACATACCCGTTCGGGTGATCAGCGAGCGCCCGCACGTCGGCCGGCTGAAGTCGTTGGGTGGTGAGGTTGAACTGGTTGGTGCGCAGGGTGAGCTGCGAGATCCGGGGGATCTCCGACTCCTCGGCGCGGGCCAGCAGCACTCGCACGTCCAGCTCGTTGAGGTAGTCGTTCAGCGAGTCGAACGAGTGCAGGAAGTCCTTGCGGGCCAGCTCATCCTGATAGCGGGCGGGGCGGGCGCGGTCCTCGGCGGTCAGCTGCAGCACGTCGAACCAGCCGTCCCGGAGCAGCCGCTCGACATGGTGCGCCGGCTCGCCGTCGACCGCGACAACGGCCACATCGGACAGTTCGCGGCGGACCAGCCCACGTTCGTACGGACTGTCGTCGACGAACACCACGCTGTCCGCGCCGACGTTGAGATCGGTGGCCAACTCGGCGAGATTCTCGTGCTTGGGCCGCCAGTTGGCCACCACCCGAACGAAGTCGTTCTCCCGCACGGTGATCCGCGGATGCTCACGTAGCGCCGCCCGCACCGGCTCCAGGTCGTTCTTGCTGACGGCGGCGAGCAGCACCCCCTGCGCGGCCAGTTGGCGGAGGGTCTGCTGGAACGCCTGGAACGCCTCGCCCCGGTAGCTGTCCGCGACCTCGATGCCCTCGACCCCGTCCTCGCCGACCAGGCCGCCCCACACGGTGTCGTCCAGATCCACCGCCAGGACCTTCTTGGTGCGGCCGGTCACATGCCGGGCCAGGTGCCCGATCTCGCGGGCGTAGCGGGCCAGCAGTTCGGGGGACAGGCGGGCCTTCGCGTACATCGCCAGCCGCGCGTCGGTGACCGGGATGCCCTCGGCGATCAGGGTGTCCAGATCGAGCACCACCACGAACGGGTGAACGTCGGCGAGCCGCAGCAGGCGTTCGTTGGCCGCCCGCCAGATCGCGCCGAGCCTGGCCCGGCCCCGGTGGTCGACCAGTTGGGCGGCGCTCGCGCGAGGCAGTGGGATGGTGTTGAGGACCAGGGCGCCGCGCGCCGTCTCACCGAATCGGATGACCAGCTTTTCCAGCAGGCTCAGCGTGGTGTCGAAGGCGTGCCGGACGTCCTCCGGCCGCCACGGCACGGTCACCTGGTCGAACACGACGGCCGCGTCCAGGACGGCGAGCACCAGATCGGGATCGGCCGAGTAAACGTCGCTGGCCGGATCGGACAGATCGGCGAGGTAGCCGTTGAAGTCGGATATCAGAGTTCGCGCGAGCAGCCCGTGCCGGGCCAGTTCGCCGGTGAGCGGGGCGGCCAGCGGGCCGAGGGTGGCATTGCCGGTGACCGCGACCGTGACGGTGGGCGTGTCGGGATGGGCGCGCAGCACCTCGTCCGGGTCCAGGCGCGCCAGCCACTGTCCGGCGCGGGCCAGCGCGGGGCCGGGCAGATCGGTGAGCAGCGCGCGCACGTCCGGGTAGCGGCCGACCAGGGCGCCCGCCCGGTGCAACGCCAGCAGTTCGTCGGCCGTCGAGGCCGGCGGGTCGTCCGCCGTCGAGCGAGGGTCCATGCCGTTCATGGTGGGCAGGCGCGCTGAAGCCGACCTAATCGGCGGCTATCCCAGACCTGTCCCGAATCGTGGACGTACGCAATTTCTCTGATGTGGCGGCGCTGAAGCCGCGCGAGACTCGAACTGTCGATGGCCCGCGACGATGCGGCCGAAAGCCGGGAACCAGTTTTGAAAGGTCGTTCCGATGACCTACCAGATATTGGGCGCGCTACGAGTCGCCAAGGACGGGGACGTCGCCACGGTCGGCGCCCGCAAGGTGAACGCGCTGCTGGCGGTGCTGCTGATCCGCGCCAACCAGGTGGTGTCGGCCGAGGCGTTGTCGCAGGAGTTGTGGGGCGACAACCCACCGCGACGGGCCACCGCCGGACTGCATGTGTACGTGTCGCAGTTAAGGAAATTCCTGGCCGACACGGTGTCCCGGCCGAACCCGCTGGTGACCCGCGCGCCCGGATATCTGATCCAGGTCGGCACCGACGAACTGGATCTGCTGGTGTTTCGGCGTCTGGTGCACGAGGGCCGGACGCACATGCGGGCGCGCCGCTACGACGAGGCGTCCCGGGCGTTCGGGTCGGCGCTGGACCTGTGGCGCGGGCCGGTGCTGGACGATCTGCAGGACGGCGAGATCGTCCGGCGGTTCGTGACCTGGGTCGAGGAACTGCGACTGGAATGCACCGAGATGCTGGTCGAGGCCGATCTCGCGCTGGGCCGGCATCGGGAACTGGTCGGATTCCTGCACGGATTGGTGTCCGAATACCCGCTGCACGAGGCGTTCTACCGCCAGCTCATGCTCGTGCTGTACCGCTGCGAGCGCCGAGCCGAGGCGCTGCGCGCCTATCACATCGCCCGGGAGACGCTGACCACCGAGCTCGGCCTGGAACCGGGCCGCCCACTCCGTGAACTGCACCACGCCATCCTGCTGGACGAGGACGAAAGGCTCGCAGTGTAACAACCGAGGCCGCCCTCAGGCCCAGGTTGTCCACAGCGGACTCGGCTGTGCACAGCCCTCCAGAACCAACTTCGCCCCATCCCCCAAGGTGACTAGACTGGCCTCATGGGGTGCCCCCGGAGAGGGTGGGGGCTGGGGTGGTGAGCTTACGAGGCGAATCGCGAGCGAAAGTGGCGACGAGTCGCGATCAGCCGAATCGCGATCACCCGAGTTGGGCCATCAGTCGCACCAGTTCCGCGCGTGAGCCGACGCCGAGCTTGCGATAGATGCGGCCCAGGTGAACATCCACCGTCCGCGGGCTCAGCCGCAGCGCGGCCGCGATCTCCCGAGTCGGCCGGCCGGTCGCCGCGATCCGCGCGATCTCGGTTTCCCGGTTCGTCAGCGTTGACAGTTCCGACAGCTCCGACAGTTCGAACCTTTGCGGTCCGGACAGCAGATCCGCCAGGTTCGTCATCGCGGTCGGCCCAGTTGACGCCGAAATGGCCGAACGAGTCGAAGGAGTCGCGGCGGCCGGCTGGTTGCGGTGGGAGTGCCGGGTGGCGAGCCGCCGCCACTGCTCGTCCGTGTCCTCGACCACCACGGTCGCGTCACACTGCCGGGCCAACTCCCGCGCCAACAAGAAGTCCGTCATCGCCTCGCTGGACTGACCCGCCGCGTTCGCGCACCGGGCGGCGTGATTCAGCGATCTGATCTGCGTCCCGGTCATCGCGAGAGTCGCGAACAACCCGCCGGCCTCCCGGTATAGCCGCGCCGCCGCCCGGTGTTCCGCGCGACCGCGCAGCGCGTGTGCCCTGGCCAGCAGCGCGAACCCGCGGTGGTTCGGCTCGCCGACGGCCTCGGCCGCCCGCTCCGCGCGCCGAGCCCAGTCGTCAGCCACCGAATCGCCGCCCAACCCGGCCGTCGAATTGTCCACCACCGAATCGCCGACCACTGAATCGTCAACCGCGCGATCGCCGTCACCCGCCGCGATATCGGCCAGTGTCTCGAAACACCACGGCCGGATCACCGGCGCCACGAAGGGCAGATCCGACCCACCGCCCGCGGTGAGGATCACCGCACCGCCGCGCCCGGCATCGCCGTCCATGATCAGCGCCTGGGCCAGTAGCAACATCGCGTTGGTGCTGAACCACCAGTTGCGCGGCAGCCGCACGGCCACCGCGCGCTCGGCCTGCTCGACCGCCTGCCGGCCACCGCCCCGGTTGGTCCACGACAGGTACGCCGTCTCGATCATCACCGCCAGGTCGTGGACCTGCGACGCCCCGAGCCGGCTGGCCACCTCCTTCGCCTCGGCCGCGATCCGCTGGGCGTCCCGCAGCCGCGCGGCGCAGTGGCATGCCCAACTCAGACCCATCAGCACGATCGGCAGCACCGCGCTGACCGGCTCCCGCTGGCAGATCGACCGTTGCCGCCCCAGATGCCGCCGCGCGTCGTCCAGCCGGGCGATCATCGTCTCGGCCCAGCCCAGCACCGTCAGATAATCCGGATACGGAGCCAGTTCCGGATCACCCGTGCTGTCCACAATGGAGCTGCTGGCGTCGATCAGCCGCCGAGCCTGCGTCATGTCACCGGCGTACGCCGCGCACAGACCGCGCAACGCGGAGGCCCCGGCGGCGGCGATCCGGTCCTCGGCCGTCCCACCCGCCGGGGACACGACGGCGTCGTCCAGTCGCGCCAGCTCGTCCGGCCGAGGCAGGTCGCCATCGAACAGGCCGACGATCGCCTTGCGCACCACCAGCCGCACCACGGCCGCTCGCGGCGGATCGCCGGCCAGCTCGGCCGACAGCGTGGTGTTGGCCTCCGGGTAGCGCCCCAGCAGGCACTCGATCAGGGCCAACTCGGCGACCAACCGGGCACGGGCCGCCGCCGACTCGGTCGAGTGGACCGTCTCGGCCAACAGGTCCCGCGCCTCGCCCAACCGACCACCGGCCACCAACGCGTCCACTTGGGACCGTCGCAGCGCGGCCACCGCCGACGGCCGCGAGGCGGCCAGGTCCAGGCCCAGCGCGAGCCAGCGCACCGCGTCGTCCGGACGTTCGGCCAGCACCTCGCGAGCGGCTTTCGTCAACACCGGCACGTCGTCCACGCTCGCGCCCGCCGGACACCGCTCGATGTGTCCGGCCAGCACGCTCGCCGCCGCGTGGTGCTCGGCGAGCGCCTCGAAGGCCCGGCGGTGCGCCGAGGCGCGCCAACACGGCTCCGCCGACCGGTACACCAGATCGCGCAACATGGGGTGCCGGAAGCCCAGCACCGCCGGCTCCCCGGTGGCCCGCACCAGGTCGCGGCGCAGCAGCCCAGCGGTGGCGGCGCATATCTCCGCGCTGTTCAGGCCCGCCACCGCGCCGGCCACCGCGACCGCGAACTCGTCGCCCAGCACCGCGCCCGCGTTGAGGACCGCCAGCTCAACCGGGGAGAGCGCGGCCAACTCACCGCCCAGCCGGGCGGCCAGCCGCTCGGAGGGCGCGGGTTCGGCCAAAGCCAGCAGATACAGCGGAATCCCCTGGCTGCGGTTGTGCAGATCGAGCAGCCACGGATCCTCCGGCGCGGCGCCGAGGATCCCGGCCGACTCGGCCGCGGTCAGCGGCCGCAGGTCGATCCGCTCGATGGTGCCCGACTCCACGCCCTGCGCGATGGCGCTGCGCAGGCCATCCGGGGCCTGCCGGGCCCGCTGCGCCAGCACGATCAACAACGGCGCCGCGACCGGATAACGGGTGAGAAACTCCATGAACTCGGCCGACCGGGAATCGGCGAGGTGGAAATCGTCCAGCAGCAAGACGGTGCCGCGCCGGGCTACCGCTGTCAGCAGCGTCCGCAGCGCCGGGAACACCGACTGCGGGCCTTCCGTCGACCCGACCGGCGCGTCCGTTGAGCCGTCCGCCGAGCTATCCGTGGCGTCCGCGTCGCTGGCGGTGAGCACGTATTTCCGCACGATATCGACCGTCGACGCGGACACTCCCGCGCACGCCTGGGTCATTACCAGGCAGCCCAACGCCTGCGATATGGAACAGAATCCGATGCGCTGGTCGAGTTCCGCGCTTCGACCGTGAAATACCTGCAATCCGCGTTCGCGCGCCACGGCGGCCAGTCGGTTCAGCAGCCAGGTCTTGCCGATTCCCGGCTCACCGGACAGTTCCACCAGCCCACCATGGCCGCGGGCCAGGCCGGTCAGCGCGAACTCAAGTCGGGCGAGTTCGGCGTCACGGACCGTATCCAGCTCAGGCTCGGTCGATCGTTCCGCAGCGCACACACGGTCGACTTTACCGGGTGAAATAAATTTCGGCCGCGACCAAAGAGCGCAGCGTGCTCATATCGTCACGTGGTGTTTCAATTCGGCGAACTGAGTGCATACGGAGCGAAATCACGTCGGACACGGAGGTTATTTCGTCTCAGTTCGTGGACCGGGGCCAAACGGAATCTGGCCCGGCCGCGCACAGATCCCAGCGGCCGGGCCCGACACGGTCGGTGACGGCGAGTCCGTCGCTCACCGGTCCACGAACTGCAAACTGAAGTCGGTCAGCTTGGCGCCGCGCACCTCGCCGGCCGGCAACGCGCGCTCGATATCGGCGAGATCGTCCGGAGTCAGCGAAATGTCCAGCGCGCCCAGGTTTTCCGTCACATGATCGATTCGACGGGTGCCCGGAATCGGCACCACATCGGGTCCCTGGTGCAGCAGCCAGGCCAGCGCCAACTGGCCGGCGGTGACGCCCCGCTCGTCGGCCAGCGCGGCGAACCGGTCCACCAGGGCCAGGTTAGCTGCGAAGTTGTCGGCACTGAGCCGGGGTTGTGCGACGGCGCGGAAGTCCTCGGGGCTGAACACGTCCCGCGAGCGGTACCGGCCGGTGAGGAACCCGCGCCCCAGCGGCGCGTTCGGCACCAGCGCGATGCCCAGCTCGCGGGCGGTCGGCGCGATCTCCGGCTCGATTTCCCGGGACCACACCGACCATTCCGTCTGCAGCGCGGCGATCGGGTGCACGGCGTGCGCGCGGCGAATCGTCGCCGCGGCCGCCTCGGACAGCCCGATGTGCCGCACCGCGCCGGCCGTCACCAGCTCCGCGAGCGCGCCGACGGTCTCCTCGATCGGTACCCGAGTGTCGACTCGGGCCTGGTAGTAGATGTCGATGTGCTCGACGCCGAGCCGACGCAGCGAGGCCCGCACCGCCTCCCGGACGTACGCGGCGTCGCCGCGCACCTCCTGGCCGATCCCGTTGTCCGCGCGCCGGACACCGAACTTGGTGGCGATGACGACCTGGTCGCGGCGGCCGGCGATGGCCTTGCCGAGCAGTTCCTCGTTGCCTCCGTGGCCGTACACGTCGGCGGTGTCGAACAGCGTCACGCCCAGGTCGATCGCCCGCTGAATGGTCGCCGTCGACTCGGCGTCGTCGGTCGGGCCGTAGAACTCGCTCATGCCGAGGCCACCCAGCCCCAGCGCGCTGACGGTCAGGTCGCCGAGCCTGCGGGTGGGCAGCTCGCTCATGAGAAACTCCAATCGGAAAACGATGACGTGCGCGAAAAGGGTGACCGCAGCGGCTAAAGCGCGGCTAATCGCGGCCGAACGGATGGCGGCGGATTAGGGCGGCGCAAGGCGCGATTCAGCCGAAAAACCGACACTGGTGGCACAGCAGGGAAATGCCGATGGCACCGACCAGCAAGGGGACGGCCATGTCCGTGAAGATCGACAGTTGGGGTCCGGTGGTGGCGGCGAAAACCGCGCTGTCGCAGCGATTGCCGGCACGACTGCCGTTGTGGCTGTCGTCGTGGGCCATCGCCGGCCTGGCCGTGCCGCCGTTCGCGCCCGACCCCACCGACCCGATCGTGGCCGACCCGGGCAACGCGCTGCTGCTGTTCGACCTGAGCGAGCGCGTGCTGGCCTACGACTCCACCAATGACGACCCCGACGGCGAAAACCCGACGATCAACGATTCCGCCACCGTCGCCTACGAGTTGTTCGACACCGCGGGCACGTCTATCGGCCGGACCAAGGGCGTCGGGCGGATGCTCCGGCAGCGCGCGGACGGCGGTTTCGTCGCATACTTCTCCGAAGTGATCACTCTGACCGACGGCACGGTGATCCGCACTGGCGGCCAGGTCGACGACACCCGGCTCACCGCCGGTGAACAGGCCACCATCCAGGCCGTCGGCGTCGCCGGGCCATTTCGCGGCGCGGTCGGTTTCCGCCAGTTCCGGCCGGTGGTGCCGCACAAGGAATACGCCTCGAATATCGTGCTCTACCGTCGCTGATTTCGGTCGTGCCGCGTACTGGTACCGGGTGATTCCGTAAGATCACCCGGCACCAGGCTGTCACGACTGTGCCAGCCGCTCCGGGCGCCAACCGGAGGCGGCCAGTTCGGTGTGCAGGTAGTGGGCCAGCGCCACCGGCGTCGGGTGGTCGTAGATCGCCACCGGTGGCAATTCCACCCCGACCTCCGACTTCAGCCGGTTGCTCAACTCCAGCGCCGTGAACGAGGAGAAACCGACTTCGAGCAGGCTGAGTTCG
>DASZLR010000014.1:0-9349 GCA_035552275.1 Pseudonocardiaceae bacterium
GATGAACTATGAACACTGTGGACACTATCGGCAGCGGCAAACCAATATCATCAACCCCGAGGCGGAAATAGCGATCCACCGAAGGGTGGATCGGCGGGGTTGAGGTAGCGCAGCACGGCCAGTACCCGGCGGTGGTCATCCGTGGACTGCGGCAGGCCCAGCTTGGCGAAGATGTTGGTGACGTGCTTTTCCACCGCGCCGTAGCTGAGCACCAGCGCCTTGGCGACCGCCGTGTTCGACCGGCCCTCCGCCATGAGCTCCAGCACCTCCCGCTCCCGACGGGTCAACGTGTCCAGTCCTGGGCTGCCGGCCGCGCCGAGCAACTGGCTGACCACCTCCGGGTCGAGCACCGTCTCCCCCGCCACCAGCCGGTCCAGGGCGCCGACGAACTCACGCACGTCGGCGACCCGGTCCTTCAGCAGATAGCCGATGCCTTTCGGCCGTCCGGACAACAGCCGCGCGGCGTGCCGAGTCTCGACATATTGGGAGAACAGCAGAATGGCCAGGCCGGGACGTCGGTCGCGGAGTTCGATCGCCGCCCGCAGCCCCTCGTCGGTAAACGTCGGCGGCATCCGGATGTCCACCACCGCGATGTCCGGATTGTGCTCGGCCACGGCCACGCGCAGCGCCTCGCCGTCACTGACCGCTGCGGGCACCTGGTAACCCCGGCTGGTCAGCAGTTCCACCAGCCCCGCTCGGAGCACTCCGGAGTCCTCCGCGATCACGACGCGCATTCGGCGAGTTTCCCCCACTTTCCGTGCTGATGTTCTCCAGGCCGCCCGCGTGCAAGGGCAGATCGACGGTGACGACGGTCGGACCGCCGCGCGGGCTGTTGATGTCCAGCCGGCCGTCGACGGCGCGCACCCGGTGCGCCAAGCCGGTCAACCCGGTGCCGCCGGCAGGGTCGCCAGCGGATACGCCGCTGGGTCTGGCGCCGCCGCTGCCGTCATCCCCGACTCGCAGGCACAGCCAGTCGCCCATCTGTCCGATGTGGATCGCCGCGTTGCGGGCGTTGGCATGCCTGGCGACATTGGTGAGCAGTTCGGCTGCGCAGTAGTAGGCAATAGTCTCGATGGCCGGTGACGGGCGCTCGGCAAGCCGGACCTCCAACGCCGTCGGCACGGCGGCGCGGGCCACCAGCGATTCGAGGGCCGCGGGCAGGCCGCTGTCGAGTATCGGCGGGTGGATGCCGCGGACGATCTCCCGCAGTTCGGTCAGTGCCTCCTTGGTGTGCGCGTGCGCGCTGTCCAGCAGTTCCTGGGCGCGCGCCGGATCGGCCTCGTCCCGAGCCATGCCAAGCTTGAGGGCGAGGGCGACCAGCCGGGCCTGGGTGCCGTCGTGCAGGTCGCGTTCTATGCGGCGCAACTGGGTCGCCGCGTCGTCCACGGCGTACGCCCGGGTGGCCTCCAGGTCGCGGACCCGCTCGGCGAGCGTGTTGGTGCCCAACAGCGCCCGGACCAACAACCGATCCGGCAGCAGCGCCCCCTGCGTCACCCAGCGGGCGACCACCAGCAGCAGCACGCCGAACAAGGCGAACAGCAGCGCCCGTGGCGCGCTGTCCACGAAATAGTCGCCGAACAGGCCGATTCCCTGGTGCGCGATGCCATGGCTGTCCCGTTGCACCGGCAGCAGTTGCCGCCAGAACACGTACGTGCTGAAGAACAGCCCGTAGCCCCAGAACGCGACCATGAACACCAGGGCGAGCAGCCCGACGATCGGCTTCAGCAGCAGGTATAGCGCGGCCCGCCAGGCGGCGCCATCGGCCAGCCGGACCCGCAGCCAGCCGAAGAAGCCGGTGTACGACGGCGACGGCGGCGGAGCGCCGACGTCCAGCCCGAGCAGCCGCCGGGCCAGGCTGCGGTGCATCGACCCGAGCCCACGCATGCCCAGCAGGCCCAGCGCGAGCAGCGGCACGCCGAGGGCCGTGACCGACAACCCGGCGCCGACCACGAGGGTCACCAGTGCATAGGCCAGACCGAGCACGCCCAGCGGAACACCCAACAGGGTGTACAGCGCCTCTTTGGCCGCGCGTCCGCGAAGGCGGCGGGGGCGCGCGACTTGCTCGGTACTCACCTGGCCCTCCTCGCTCTCGTTCCGATGTCCGTCTGCTGTCGATAGGACCAGGTTGCCCTACGGCGTGGGCCGGCGACATCCGGAAAACCCCCGGGTTTGGACTCGGGGTAGCCCGGCGTGAACATCGGGGGCTCGCCTGATGGCGACGAGTAGTCCGACACGAAACGCTGAACTGGCAACGATTCCACATCGGACCAGCCAGTGAGGGAACAGGCGTGCGAGACATCAACGAACAGTTCGTCAGCGAGCTCTATGTGAAGCACGCCGACGCGCTCCGCGAGATCAGGGCGGAGCAGCGCGCCCGGCGCGCGACCGGGATGCGAGTACAGCTTGACGACATCGAGGCCGAGATCAGTTATCTCCTGCTGCGCGAGTACCGACCCGGGACGGTGGTGGAGATCGGCGCCCTGCACGGCTGGTCCACCACCTGGATCCTGAGTGCCCTGCGGGACAACGAAACCGGGCAGTTGTGCTCGGCCGATCTGATCGACAACGCCCAACGGACCGTGCCCGCCGAGCTGGCGGCCGGCCGCTGGCGGTTCGTCCTGGGCGATGTGCGCAACAACCTCGGCGGGCTGCCCAGCGCCATCGACTACCTGTTCGTCGACGCGGCGCACACCACGCGGTTCGCCCACTGGTATCTACGGCACGTCCTGCCCACCCTCGCGCCCGGCACCCCGGTGAGCGTGCACGACGTGTTCCATCACGCCCGCGCGCTGCCCTGGACCGAGGGAGCCACCGTGCTCGGCTGGCTGCGCCGACGCGGCATCGAGTACTTCACCGCCTCAGCCGCGCACGCGCCGCGGACGCACGCCCGGCTGGTCGGGCTCCGCCGCGAACTCGACCTGGCCGAGCCGGTGCACTCCGGAAAGCACAATCCAATGATCTTCTTCAGCTCATGTTGACGAACTCGGCGCCCGGCTCAGCCGCGCAGCAACTGCCGGGCCATCACCACGCGCTGGATCTGGTTGGTGCCCTCATAGATCTGGGTGATCTTCGCGTCCCGCATCATCCGCTCGACCGGGAAGTCACGGGTGTAGCCGGCGCCGCCGAACAACTGCACGGCGTCGGTGGTGACCTCCATCGCCACGTCCGAGGCGAAGCACTTGGCCGCGCTGGAGATGAAGCCGAGGTTGGGTTCGCCGCGCTCGGCCCGCGCCGCGGAGATGTACACCAGGTGCCGCGCGGCCTCCACCTTCATCGCCATGTCCGCCAGCATGAACTGCAGGCCCTGGAACTCGGCGATCACGCGGCCGAACTGCTTACGCTCCTTGACATACTCGATCGCCGCGTCCAGCGCGCCCTGCGCGATACCCACGGCCTGCGCGCCGATGGTCGGGCGGGTGTGGTCCAGTGTCTTGAGCGCCGTCTTCAACCCGGTGCCGGGCTCACCGATGATCCGGTCGGCCGGGATGGTGCAGTCCTCGAAGTAGATCTCCCTCGTCGGCGAGCCCTTGATACCGAGCTTCTTCTCCTTGGGCCCCACCACGAAACCCGGGTCGTCGGCGTGCACCACGAACGCGGAGATGCCGTTCGCCGGCTTGGCCGCGTTCGGATCGGTGACCGCCATCACGGTGTACCAGCTCGACTCGCCGGCATTGGTGATCCAACACTTCGTGCCGTTGAGCACCCAGTGGTCGCCGTCCAGCCGCGCCCGGGCGCGCATCGACGCGGTGTCCGAGCCGGCCTCTCGCTCCGACAAGGCGTAGGACGCCATCGCCTCGCCGCGGGCGATGGACGGCAACACCTGTTGCTTCAGGTCTTCCGACGCGGACAGCAGGATCGGCATGGTGCCGAGCTTGTTCACCGCCGGGATCAGCGAGGACGACGCGCAGACCCGCGCGACCTCTTCGATCAGGATGCAGGTGGCCACCGAGTCGGCGCCCTCACCGCCGTATTCCTCGGGGATGTGCACGGCGTGGAAACCGGACTTCACCAGCGCGTCCCGGGCCTCGCTCGGGTACCGCTCCTGCTCGTCCACCTCGGCGGCGTGCGGCTTGATCTCCTTCTCCGCCATGGCGCGCACGGCCTCGCGCAGCGCCTCGTGCTCCTCGGCCAGTTGGTACGTGCCGAAACTCGCGTCCATGGTGGTTACCCTTCGGTAGCGTTCTCTGGCCGTGATGTTAGTACTCGTTCACTCGTCCGAACCAGCCACCGATTCCCGCAGCGCGGTGTCCTTCTTCAACACCAGTTGCTCAAGATCACGCTGGAACCGGGCCATCCGATCGCGCAGCGTCGGATCGGCGGCGGCGAGCACGCGCACGGCGAACAAGCCGGCATTGCGCGCTCCGGCCACGGACATCGTGGCCACCGGCACCCCCGCCGGCATCTGCACGATGGACAGCAGCGAGTCGAGGCCGTCGAGGTACTTCAGCGGAACCGGCACGCCGATCACCGGCAGCACTGTGGCCGATGCCACCATCCCCGGCAGGTGGGCCGCGCCACCCGCGCCGGCGATGATCACCCGCAGACCGCGGTCGGCGGCGGTCCGCGCGTAGTCCAGCATCCGCTGCGGGGTGCGGTGCGCGGAGACCACACTGACCTCGTACGGCACGTCGAACTCGGTGAGCGCCTCAGCGGCGGCCCGCATCACCGGCCAGTCCGAGTCGCTGCCCATGATCACCCCGACGGCCGGGGTCGGCTCCGTCATGGTCTTCCACCTTCCTCGTCAGCCGTGCCGAAATCAGCGGTGCCCACATCAGCCGTGCCCCAATCAGCCGTGCGGGTCGTAGCCGTCGGCCCATTGGGCGTGCGAAAGCCAGTGCGCGGCCAGGCTCGCGGTCCGCCGAACCTGGTCCGGCTGCTCGCCCAGCACGGTCACATGGCCGACCTTGCGTCCTGGTCGCTCAGCCTTCCCGTAGAGGTGCACCCGCGCCTGCCGGAACCGGGCGAACAGGTGATGCAGCCGCTCGTCGACCCCCATGGTCACCGGTGCGAGCGGATCAGCGGCGGCCAGCACGTTGGCCATCACGGCGACCGGCGCGAGCGGATCGGTGGCGCCCAGCGGGTAGTCCAGCACCGCCCGCAGGTGCTGCTCGAACTGCGAGGTCACCGCCCCGTCGATGGTCCAGTGGCCGGAGTTGTGCGGTCGCATGGCCAACTCGTTGACCACCAGTCCGTCGGCGGTCTCGAACAGCTCCACCGCGAGCACACCGACCACGTCCAGTTCGGCGGCGACCTTCAACGCCAGCTCGGCCGCCGCGTCGGCGCGGTCCGGACGCAGGCCCGGGGCGGGCGCGACCACCTCGACGCAGGTGCCGTCCCGCTGCACGGTCTCCACGACCGGCCACACGGCGGCCTGGCCGAACGGCGACCGCGCGGCCAGCACGGCCAGTTCGCGCAGCATCGGCACCCGCTGCTCGACCAGCAGCGACGTGCCGGCTTCGAGCAACCGCGCCACCAAGCGGCTGGCGTCCTCGGCTGAGTCGAGCATCCAGACGCCCCGGCCGTCGTAGCCGCCCCTGGTCGCCTTGAGCACGCACGGCCAGCCGTGCGCGGCCCCGAACCGGATCACGTCGGCCACGTCCGTGACCGGCGCGAAGGGCGGGACCGACAGGCCGAGGTCGGCGAGCTTGCCGCGCATCACCAGCTTGTCCTGGGCGTGCACCAGCGCGGACGGTCCAGGATGGACGGTCACGCCCTCGGCCGTCAGGGCGCGCAGGTGCTCGGTCGGCACCTGCTCATGATCGAAGGTGAGCACGTCACAGCCAGCGGCGAAGTTTCGCAGCGCGGCCAGGTCGGTGTGCGAGCCGATCGCGACATCGGGCGCGACCAGCGCCGCCGGCTCATCGGCCGACAGCGCCAGCACGCGAAGCGACTGGCCGAGCGCGATCGCCGCCTGGTGCGTCATCCGGGCGAGCTGGCCGCCACCCACCATGCCGACGACCGGCAGACCGGTACGGGAGTCCACAGGTAGGCGAGGTTACTGGAGCTCGGCCATCACTCAAGTTCGGCTGTCGGTCAGACGGGAGCCAAGTCCGCGAGCAGTCGGCAGGCCGCCTGATGGGTGTCCGGCAGCCGTTCCAGCCAGATCGCCGGCGGCGCGATGCCGCGTAGTTGCGGATCGAGTTCCAGTCGGGCGGCGGCCAGCCAGCGCGTCCGGGCAACCCGCTCGGACAGCCGGCCGTCCCGCTCGGCGAGCACCGCGATGGCCGACTTGCCGACCGACGCCAACGTCTGACCACCGTCGAACACCGCCCGCAGCACGTCGGCCAGCAGCACCATCGCGGCCAGCCGGGACCAGCCGGCGATCCGGCTCACGTCCGGCGCGACGACCACGAGCACGTGGCCAGCCGTCGGCGGCACGCCGGTGACACCGGCCGCGCGGTAGATCTCGCGCAGCCTGGCGCGCAGATAAGCGAGGTTGGAAAGGCCAGTCAATCCGTCCCGAACCTCATCATGAGCCAATTGCCGCACCATGACGTCCGCCCACGCCAACGCGACCACTCTGAGTAGCTTTGCCGGTGCCGCGTCCGGGTCAGCCGACACCACCCCATCGGAGTCGTCCGGCATGGTCAGCACAGCGTGCAGGGCGGCCAGGTCCTGCAACGTTTCGTTCAGTCCGGCGCCGGCCTCCGCCCGCGCCCGGCCGAGCTCGGCCAGCGTCTCAACCAGGTCGCCGCCGCCCTGTGCCGCCGCACACACCAGATCGACCTCGGCCAGTGCCCAGTCGCTGGGAAAAGGCCAGCCCGCCGCCAATGTCGCCGTCCGCCACCGAGCCCGCAGCGAGCGGCCGGCATCAGTTGGATCGCCGCGCCAGCGCGGCGGCAAAACCTCACGCGCTCCCACTGCCGCCTGTCCTCCTACCGGTGCAATCGCTAACCGAATGAACCCGCCTCTGGTTACCTGACGTCACCTTTTGGGTCATATGACGCGGATCTGTGAAAATCGTGTTGTGAACGCGGTGTAGCGGCCCTCCCTGAGCTCAGCCACACTATCGGTCATCCGAACGAGTGCTCATGGCGGAATCCGGGGGAACGCCGATTGAGCTAGGAGGAGGCACGTGGCTACCGTCCCCGCTGACGTCGAGGGGCCCAGCGACGCGGAACTGATCGACTCGGTCCGCTCTGGACGCATCGACGCCTACGGCTCGCTCTATGCCCGCCATGTGGCTGCCGCGCACAACCTCGCCCGGCAGCTCGCTCGCTCGTCCGCCGAGGCCGACGACCTCGTGTCCGAGGCGTTCGCCAAGGTCCTGGACACCCTGCGCGCCGGCCGGGGACCGGATACGTCCTTCCGCGCCTACCTGCTCACCGCGCTGCGGCACGTCGCCTACGACAAGACCCGCCGGGACCGCCGGCTGGAGCTGACCGAGGACATCGAGAGCACCGCGACCGGCACCGCCGCGGAGAAGATCAGCGAGCCGTTCCGGGACACCGCCGTCGCCGGCCTGGACCGCTCGCTGGCCGCGCAGGCGTTCGCCCGACTGCCGGAACGCTGGCAGGCGGTGCTCTGGCACACCGAGATCGAGGGCCAGGCGCCGGCCGAAGTCGCCCCGCTGCTCGGCCTGACCGCCAACGGTGTGTCGGCGCTGGCCTACCGCGCCCGGGAAGGACTGCGCCAGGCGTACCTGCAGGTCTACCTGGCCCAGCCGGCCGCGCAGTCGGTGCGCTGCCAGGCGACTGTGGACAAGCTCGGCGCATGGACCCGCAGTGGGCTGTCCCGCCGGGAGACCGCACAGGTCGAGACGCACCTGGACGAGTGTGACCGGTGTCGGGCGCTGGCGGCCGAACTGGCCGACGTCAACGGCGCGCTGCGGGTGTTCATCGCCCCGCTGGTGCTCGGCGGCGCGGCAGCGGCCTATCTCGCGGCGGCCAAGACCACCGCGGTCAGCACCGCCGCCGCGGTCGGCTCGGCGGCGACAACCACAGCTACCACCGCGACGGCGGCCAAGGCAGGTGTCGCGGCGGGTGCGGCGGCCAAGGGCGGCGGAGCGGCCGGCGCGGCCAGCTCACTGCCCCGCCAACTGCTCAGCGTCGGCGGTCCGGTGGCCGCGGTGGCGGCGGCACTGGCCCTGGCGCTCACCGCGCAGACCAGTCAGCAGGTGCCGGCCGCCCAGGCCGCGCCACCGCCGCCGGCGCACTCCGCGCCCGCCCCGCAGCCGGCCGCACCACCGCCGGCGCCGCATCCGAAGCCGGCGCCGAAGCCAGCGGCCCCGCCACCTCCGCCCGCGCGCCCGGCCGCCGCGCCGGCGAGTCAGCCAGGCCAGCCGTCACTGACCGCCGCCGGCCCGACCACCACGGTCGAGCTGCAGCCCGGCGGGCCGGCCGCCGACCTGCCGATCACCGTGTCCAACACCGGCTCGGCGCCGTCCGCGCCGGTCAGCGCGACGCTGAACCTGCCGAATGGGGTGACCGCACTCGGCCCCGGCCAGCACCTGTCGGCGGCGCCGATGATGCTGCTCGACGCGGCCGGGACCGGCTCGGGCGGCCAGGTCGACTGTCCGGGCGGCACCGGTACGGTGCGCTGCGACTCGGCCGGCGGCCTGGCGCCCGGTCAGTCGGTGGTGCTGATGTTCCATCTGGTCGCCGGCCCGAACGCGACCGGCGGAGTGATCACCGGCTCGGTCAGCTCCGGCACGGTGCTGCCGGTGCGGGTCATGGTCACGGTGCACGTCACGCCGCAGCCCGCGGCGGTCGCGGTCAACGCGATGCGGCTGACCGCCGTCCAGTCGAACCTCGACCCGGTCCCGTGGCTGTGGTGGCTGTGGCCGTGGACCCGACTCCCGGCGCTGCACATCACCGCGACGAACACCGGCGGCTCATCCATGCCGATCACCGTCACGGTGAACCGGCCGGCGGATCTGCTGTCGTCCGACCCGAGCGCCGCCTGCTCGGAGGGCAGCACCGAGCAGTGCACGAGTACCACCGCGATCGGGCCCGGCGGCACCTTCGATCTTCAGGTGCTACTGGAACATCCCCGAACACACGACCAGGTGACGGTGACCGCGACGCTGGGCACCGTGAGCCACAGCGTCACGGTCGACGTCGAGTGCCCGCCGTGGCCGTCGTCGATCCTGCCGTCGCCGCGCCCGCTGCCCACGCCGACCACGACGCCGACAACCGCGCCGTCCACCAGCTCGCCGACCAGCGACACCCCGTCCACCACGACCGATCCGTCGCCATGGACCACGACCAACAGCCCGGACCCGAGCACCGGGCCTCCCGCGGTCACCACCACTCCGACCACTCCGACCACTCCGACCACGGCGCCGCCTCCACCGCCGCCACCGGCCGGTCCGCCCACGTCGGTCTGCCCGACCGGCTTCGGCGGATTC
>DASZLR010000015.1:0-6398 GCA_035552275.1 Pseudonocardiaceae bacterium
GCCGCGCGGCTACCGGTCCAATCCGATGTCGGCGCTGATGGCCGCCGCGCAGAAACTGCCGAACACCCATCTGCCCGAGCGCAGCGGGCATCGGGAGCTGCTGCGCGCCGCTCTCGACCCCGATCCGGCCCGCCGGCCGACTCTGGACGCGGTGCGCCGGCAACTGCGCGGCTGGCTCTCCGACAGCGGACAGGCCGAGCACGGCCCGGTCACCGTGGTGGCTGCGACTCACCGGATTCGCTGACCGGGCTTACGAAATCCGCGAGAACTCGATCCACAGTCGGTAAGCCGGTGTGCGCGCCTCCGGAAATCGTTCCGCGCGCACCACGAAGCCGGCCCTGATCTCCGCCTGGAAGAAATCCTCCACGGTGATCATGTCGCGCCTCAACGCCAGGACGGCAGCCACAGTTCCTGCTGCCAACGCAGCGCGCTGATCGGCGTGCCGTTGAGGACCGGCCACAGCCAGACGAAGTTGGCCACCACCAGTCCCACGTACAGCCCGACGATCAGCAGCCCGAGCCGGCGTCGCTCATAGCCGGCGTTCGACGGGCCGAGTATCTCGCCCAGCGGCAGCACGATCAGCAGGATCAGGAACGCCGAATCTGGCGTCATGTAGAAGAAGTACATCTGCCGGTCGAGGTTGAGGAACCACGGCAGCAGACCAGCCAGATAAGCGACCAGAACGCCGATGTAGCGCCAGTCGAACCGGCCGAAGGACCGCCACAGCGCCCAGCCCATCGCCGGAAAGGCCAGCCACCACATGGCCGGCGTGCCGATCAGCATCGTCGCGCTGACGCAGTTGGCCGCCCCGCAGTTGGTGACGTTGGTGCCGCCCTCGTAGTAATAGAGCATCGGCCGCAGGCCCATCGGCCAGGTCCACGGCTTCGACTCCCACGGGTGCGGGCTGTTCTTCGGTGTCAGCAGATGCTCGGCGAAATAGAGCATGTCGTAGTGGTAGTACCAGAGATTGCGCAATGCGTTGGGCACGAACCACAGCACCGTGGACGGCCCGATGCCCGGCCCGTGGTACGTGTAGCCGCCGGCCAGATGCCGGTCGATGCCGGTCTCGCTGGACAGCCACGCCCACCAGCAACCCAGGTACACCGCAATGGCGATGACCGCGAACGCCCACACCGCGGGCAGCAGGTCCCGGATGACCATGCCGAGGAACGGGCGCTGGACGCCGGCCGACCGGCGCGCGGACCAGTCCCAGAACAGCGTCAGCGCGGCGAATCCGGCCAGCCAGAACGAGCTGTCCCACTTGCTGGCGGCGCCGACGCCGAGGCTGATCGCGCCGGCGAACCGCCACCAGCGGAAGCCCAGCCGCGGACCCCACTGCGACTCGTGCACCCAGCCTTCCCGCACCGCCCGACGCAGTCGTCCGCGCACCTGGTCGCGGTCGCAGAGCAGGCAGCCGAACGAGGCCAGGATCCAGATCGCCAGGAAGATGTCCAGCATCCCCATCCGCGACTGGATGTGCAGCACGCCGTCGCAGATCATCAGGATGCCGGCGACCCCGCCGAGCAGCGTGGAGCGGGTGAGCCGGCGGGCGATCCGGACGATCAGCAGGATCATCAGCGTGCCGCACACCGCGGACGCGAACCGCCAGCCGAATCCGTTGTAGCCGAACAGCCATTCGCCGACGGCGATCATGTACTTGCCGACCGGCGGGTGCACGGTCAGCTCGTAGCCGGGGTTGTCCTCGAAGCCGCCGTTGCGCAGCATCTGCCACGCCTGCGGCACATAGTGCTTCTCGTCGAAGATCGGCGTGCCGAAGTCGGTGGGAAAGCCGAGGTTCTGGAACCGGACGATGCCACCGATCACGGTGATCACCAGGGTGACCAACCAGCCGCGCAGTCGGTCGATCGGCATCGGCTTGCCCAGCCGGTCGCCGACGTCGGTCAGCACCGCGTCCGGCGGTGGCGCGGCGCGTGGCACCGCGCCGACGTCGACCAGCTCCAGATCACCGGTCGGCAGATCGTTGGCGGGCGCCGCTTCGCCGCGCGTCAGGGTGGCTGAACTCACCGCACCTCCCGGGCGTTAGCAGCACTGACCGGTTCACGCACGCGCCTGATCGTAGGGTGATGCGGGTGAAGCGGGAATCTGGCCGGGACCCTGGCGACGAGTTGCGGACTGGCCGATTGGTCCTGGCCGCGACGCCGTTGGGCGACATTCGCGACGCTTCACCGAAGCTGATCGAGATGCTCGGCCGCGCTGAGGTGATCGCCGCCGAGGACACCCGGCGGCTGCGTTCGCTGGTCACGGCACTGGCGGTGACCCCGGTCGGCCGGGTGGTCAGCTTCTATGACGCGGTGGAGACCGCTCGGCTGCCCGGTCTGGTCGCGGCGATCGCCGATGGTGGCACGGTGTTGCTGGTGACCGACGCCGGCATGCCCAGCGTGTCCGATCCGGGCTACCGGCTGGTGGCCGCGTGCGTGGCGGAAGGGCTGCCGGTGACCTGCGTACCGGGGCCCTCGGCGGTGACCACGGCGCTGGCGGTGTCCGGCCTGCCCAGCGACCGGTTCTGTTTCGAGGGATTTCCGCCGCGCAAGGGCGGCGAGCGGCGGCGCTGGTTGGGGCGGCTGGCCGGCGAGCAGCGGACCACGGTGTTCTTCGAGTCGCCGCACCGGCTCGCGGACACCCTGGCCGACGCCGTGGAGGTGCTCGGCGGCGACCGGCCGGCCGCGGTGTGCCGGGAGCTGACCAAGCCCTACGAGGAGATCCGCCGGGGCGGGCTGGCCGAGTTGGCCGCGTGGTCGGCCGACGGCGTGCGCGGCGAGGTGACCGTCGTGCTCGGCGGCGCGGACCCGCCGCCGGCCGCGGACCTGGGCGAGCTCGCCGAGGACGTGGAGCGGCTGGTGGCCGAGCAAGGCCGGCGGCTCAAGGATGTGGTGGCCGAGATCGCCGGCGGGGCCGGGGTCGGCCGGAAGGCGCTCTATGACGCCGTGCTCGACGCCCGGACGCGAGCCTGATCGTCCCTTAGGGTTGTGGGCGTGACCACCGAGAGCACCGGGAGCTCTGCGGCGCCCGAGCCGCTGTCGCGGTTAGCGGATCAGTTCACCGAACTCGCCCGCGCGCTGCTCACCGAGAACACCGTGCTGGGCGTGTTGGGCCGGGTGGTCGACGCGGCCAGGGACATCGTGCCGGGAGCCGATGTGGTCAGCGTCACCCTGCGGAATGGTGACGGGCGCTATCTCACGCCCGCCTACAGCGATCCGATCGCCACCCGCCTGGACGTGATCCAGTACGAGTCGGGCGAAGGGCCGTGCGTGACGGCCACCGAGCCCGGCGGCGCGGACATCGTGACCAGCGCCGAACTGGACGAAGACGCCCGGTGGCGCACGTTCGGCCCGCTCGCGGCGCGGGAGGGCATGCACAGCCTGCTGGCGGTCGGCCTGTTCCCGGACAGCGACCCGAACCGGGCCGGCGCGCTCAACTTCTACGCCCGGACACCGGGCAGTCTGGATCTGGTCGACCGGGACATCGCGCTGCTGTTGGCCGCGCACGCCGCGACCGCGCTCGCGGCCACCTCGGCGACAGCGGAGGCGGAGCTGCGGGTCGGGCAGTTGGAGCAGGCGTTGGACAGCCGGGACGTGATCGGGCAGGCGAAGGGCATCCTGATGGAGCGCCGCCGACTCAGCGCGGAGGAGGCGTTCGAGGTGCTGGTGCGCGCCTCGCAGTCGTTGAACATCAAGCTGACCGAGATCGCCCGAACGGTGGTCACCCGCCATCGAGAGCTGTGAGATCGGCACCCAGGGGTCGCCACACGGCACGACCTCGAACCGGCGCACGCCGGGCTGGACGTCGTCGGTGAGTCGCGCCAGCTGCCGACCCGCGCGCAGCGGGCCGGCGCGGTACGGAACGATGTCGACGCGGCCGACGCGGCCGACGTGAAGGCACTCGTCACCGGGTGCCTGGCGCGAGAACGTGCCTCCGCGGATCCGGAGGCACGGCAGCGGATGCGTGACGTAGTGTGCGCCGACGTTCACCCGTCAGTGTAACCCACCGTGACGGTGATTACTTTCTGATACGTTTGAAGGTCTGGGTCGGGGGACCACAGCCGAAACGAGGTGAATCCGCTGACAACGGCTGGCGTCGGTGTCGTGGCTGGTCCACGAGCCGAGATGACAAGCTACGTTGGGCGCGCGACCGAGCTGGCCCAGGCCCGTCGACTGCTCACCGAGGGCCGGCTGCTGACGCTCACCGGTCCGGGTGGAGTCGGCAAGACCCGGTTAGCGGTTCGGGTGATGCGCGAGGTCGCCGACAGGTTCGCCGATGGCGCGGTGTTCGTGGGGCTGGGTGAGGCGCGGGACGCGTCCCTGGTGCCCACCGCCGTGGCCAGTCGATTGGGACTGCACGGCCTGTCCGGGCGTCCGGGCACGGATCTGGTGGTCGATCACCTACGGGGCCGCGCGACCCTGCTGGTGCTGGACAACTGCGAGCATTTGCTGGCCGCGTGCGCCGAACTGGTGGGGACCGTGCTGGCGGCCTGTCCGCGGGTGGTGGTGCTGGCGACCAGCCGGCAGTCGCTGGGCACGGACGGCGAGCGGGTGCTGCCGGTGCCGCCGCTGGAGGTTCCCGACGATGACGGCTCGGGTCCGCTGGCGGAGCTGATCGGCTACGACTCGCTGCGGCTGTTCGCCGACCGGGCGCGAGCGGTGCTGCCATCCTTTGCGGTGACCGAGGAAAACCGCGGCGACGTGGTGGTCCTGACCCAGCGGCTGGAGGGCGTGCCGCTGGCCATCGAACTGGCGGCGGCCCGGGTGCGGTCGTTGTCGCCGGCGCAGATCGTCGGGCGGCTGGACCGGCGGCTGCCCATCCTGACCAGTGGGGCGCGGACCGCGCCGCACCGACAACAGACTCTGCGCGCCACCATCGACTGGAGCTACCGGCTGTGCACCGAGGCCGAGCGGCTGGTGTGGGCCCGGATGTCGGTGTTCTCCGGATCCTGTGAGCTCGACGCCGCCGAGCACGTCTGCGGCGGCGACGGCGTGGACCGGACCACCGTGCTCGATGTGATCGACGGGTTGTTGGACAAGTCCGTGCTGAGCCGGGAAGACCACGCTGGCACGTTGCGGTTTCGGATGTTGGAGACGCTGCGCGAATACGGCCACGAGCGTTTGGAGCAGGCCGGCGAACTCGCGCGAGTGGCCCGCCGACATCGCGATTGGTACGACACGGTCACCGCCCGGTTCGGCGCGGAATGGCTCGGCGCGGACCAACTGATCTGGTTGGACCGGCTGCCCCGAGAACTGGCCAATATCTGGGTTGCGCTGGAATACTGTGTCAGCACCCCCGGCGAGGCCGCGACCGCGGTGCGGATGATCGATCGGATCAGACCGTACTGGACGATTTTCGGGTACATGAACGAAACCCGAAGATTCGTCGCCCGCGCGCTCGCCAACCTGTCGCCTGATGTCCCCGAATATCGTCTCGCGGTGTGGATCGAAGGATTTCTGGGGGTGATGCGGGGTGACGTCGAGGTGGCGACCACCCAGCTCACCAAGGCCCGGGAACTCGCGGACGCGGCCGGCGACGACGCACTGGTAGCAGAGATCGTGTTCAGCTGGGGAATAGGACTCTTCCTCTCCGACTACAGTACGCAGGCCGTGCCGCTGCTGGCCGAATCGCTCACGAAGTACCGCGAGCACGACTTCCTGGAAGGCGAGCTGAACGCCCTGTGTTTCGGCGGATTCGCCCGGGGATTCAGCGGGGATATCGATGGCGCCCGCGACTGGCTCGAACAGTCGATAGCGCGTAGCGAGGAATCGGGCGAGATATATTTTCAGGGCTGGGCGATGTGCGCGTTGGGCTACACCAGCCTGGAAGCGGACAATCTCGATGACGCGGAGAAATTCGGCAAGCAGGCGCTACGCTTCAGCGCGGAAACCGACAGTTGGTTCATTGCGGCGGCCACCGTCCACATGCTGGCGTGGACGGCGACGCGGCGGCAGCGATTCCGCCGGGCGGTGACCTTGTTCGGCGCGTCCGACGTCATCTGGGCGTCGATCGACCTACAGGCGCGTTCCTTCCCGATCTGGGTGGCCCGGCTCGATCAGTACGAGGCGCTCACCCGCGAGGCGCTCAGCACCGACGCGTACGACCGGAACTACGCGCGGGGCCGGGCCATGTCACCGGAATCGGTGATCAGCTACGCGCTGGACGAGCAGCCGGTGACCGCTCCCGCCGACCGTGGCGGACTGACGCCGCGCGAATACGAGATCGCCGAGTTGGTCGCCCAGGGCTTGACGAATCGAGAGATCGCCGAACGGCTCGTGATCGCCAAACGGACCGCCGACACGCACATCGACCACATTCTGAACAAACTCGGCCTGGCCAACCGCGTCCAGATCGCCGCCTGGATCGCCGGCCGCCAGTCACCAGGCTGATCGCGGCAC
>DASZLR010000016.1:0-3041 GCA_035552275.1 Pseudonocardiaceae bacterium
CAGGCCATCCGGGTGCTGATGGGTTGCCCGTTCATCAACGGGCTGCGAGCGCGGCGTTAACTGATGCCCTGACCCTGCACGTACGTTATCCGGGTGAACGGCGATCGATCACCGGACCGGGAGGGGCGTCAACGGCCTCGAAGACCTGTCCCCGCGGCGTCGCCGTTCGATCAAACGAACCCGCTGCCCCGCGCGGCGCCACCGCCGGCCGCGGCGCGTCCGGCCCCCGCATCGATTCCCCCGCCTCGCCCCGTCGCCCCACGCGCGCGCCGCAAGCGCGGCCGGCGCCGCTGGGGCCGGGTGGTGGCGCTCACTGTGCTGATCGGCTCGCTGCTCGCCGGCGCCGGCATCTTCGGCGCGGCCGCCTGGTTCGACACGGCACTGCGCCGCGAGCCGGTGCTGACCGACTATCCGGATCGGCCCGGGCCCGGTCGGGGCACGAACTGGTTGATCGTCGGTTCGGACAGCCGCCAAGGCCTGACCGCCGAGCAACAGCAAGACCTGGCCACGGGTGGGGATGTCGGCAGCAGCCGCACCGACACCATCGTGCTGGTACACGTGCCGGAGTTCGGATCGACCACCCCGGCGACGGTGGTGTCGATCCCGCGCGACTCGTACGTGCCGATACCGGGTCATGGCAGGGACAAAATCAACGCAGCGTTCGCGATGGGCGGTGCTCCCCTGCTGGCGCACACGGTGGAGCAGGCGACCGGGCTATACCTCAATCACTACGCCGAGATCGGGTTCGGCGGCTTCGCCGTCCTAGTCGATGCCCTCGGTGGGGTCACCATGTGCCCGACCACGCCGATCAACGATCCGCTGGCCGGCATCGACCTGCCGGCCGGCTGCCAGAAACTCGACGGCCGCACGGCGCTCGGATACGTCAGGACGCGCGACACACCGCGCGCGGACCTGGACCGGATGGTCAACCAACGGCAGTTCCTGTCGGCATTGCTGCACCGCGTCACCAGCCCGGCGGTGTGGGCCAATCCGTTCCGCTGGTACTCGGTGCCGCGTGCGTCCGCCGGCGCCCTGACGGTTGACCGGCGTGACCATGTGTGGGATCTGGCGCAACTCGGCTGGGCGCTGCACGGTTCCAGCACCGCGCTGACCGTCCCGATCGGGCAGTTCAACACCAGCGACGCCGGGGCTGTGGTGGTGTGGAACCACGAGCCCGCCGCCCAGTTGTTCGAGGCGCTGGCCTCCGACGCGCCGGTCCCGGCTGCCGCGCTCAACGGAGAGCAATAGTCCCGGACTAACTGCTGCCCTGGCCGGCGCGTCGGTTCTGCAGCCAGGCCTTCGTGCGGCCCGGGTGGTGAGTGGCAAGCCAGGCGACACCGATATCCCGGCAGAAGTCGATGTCTTCGTATTCGTCGACGTTCCAGCAGTACACCGCCCTGCCTTGAGCGACGGCGCGGTCCACGAGTTGCGGATAGTCCTTGAGCGCCGGCAGCGAAGGCCCGACGGCCGTGGCACCGACAGCGGTGACCGCGCTGCTGGTCAGGTAGCGAGGGGAATTGCCGAGCAACACCGTCGGCAAGAGCGGTGCGGCTCGCCGGATCCGCCACACCGCGGCCGCCGAAAACGACATCACCACCGCGCGGGACCGGTCCGCGGAGGCGGGCGCGGCTATGCCGAAGCGGTGCAGCAGCGCGAGAAGCTTGTTTTCCACCAGCGAGCCGTACCGGACCGGATGCTTGGTCTCGACGAAGAGCTTCACCGGCCGGCGCCAGTCCAGAACGAGCGAAACCAGGGCATCCAGCGTCAGCAGACTGGTATCGCCGTGCTTACCGTCGGCACGCCAGCTGCCATGCCACGCCCCGTACTCGAGCTCGCGCAGTTGGGACAACGTCATGGTGCTGACCAGACCCGCCCCCGTCGAGGTCCGGTCCAGCCGGCGGTCATGAACGCAAACCAGATGGCCGTCGCGGGTCAGCCGCACATCGCATTCCACGCCGTCGGCGCCCTCTTTAAGCGCGAGGTCGTAAGCGGCGAGCGTGTGTTCGGGCCGAGCGGCCGATGCGCCACGGTGGGCAACAACATAGGGATGCCCGGCGAGCACCTCGTCGGCCCACGTCATTCCCCTATGCTGCCGGTTCCTGCCCCTCCAACTCAACCGGGGCGGCGGATGCGGGCTCGGCGGGGCGGCCCGGGTGATCTCGGTCGACCACGACCCATCGGTGTGCCGGCCGTTCGACCGGTTTGCGCACGAACCCCTCGAAGACCCGGGCAACGGCGGACAAGCTGGCCGCCGCGAGCAGATAGGCAAACACCATCAGCACGGTGTTGTTGGCGATGCCCTGGGCGTCCGTGGCGAAGCTGGTAGCGATCGCGAAAATCGAAACCAGGTAGCTGAAAACCCAAGCGATCCACCACTGCACGATCGGTCTTCGTAGCCGGGCGTAGTGCTCTTCGACGGTGGCCAGCTCGATGACGTACACAGGTGCCCAGAGCAGATTGGCCAGCGGCACCACGCAGCCGGCCCACAACGCCCGAACGGAGCGCGACTCCGGCAGGCCGGAATGCGCGAACACGGCGGCCCTGCGCGCGATCAGCCACCGGATCAGCGTCACGCCGGAGGTGATGACCGCCGCGATCGCCGCCACGCTGGCCAGCACCCCGAGCCAGTCCGCGGCGATGGCCACGATCGAGTTCAGCAGCGCGTTGCGGTTTATCACCAACAGCACGTACCGCACGACATACACCAGGGCGGCGACGCTGAGCACCAGCACGCTCAGGAACAGTGTGATGCGAACGATCGGCGCCGATGGCCCTGTCTGCGTAGGCTTTTCGGCTGCTGTCGGAGCCGCTTCGACGCGGTCCGCCAAGCCCCAGCGCGGGATCACGGCGTAGCGCGGGGTGGGACCCAGGGACCGTCGTCCGTGTCGCGGAGGCGGTGGGGCACCGGGGCGCACCGCTATCCACCTGAAGCCGGGCGGCAGCCGCGGCGGAGTGCGCCGCCATCCCGGAGACGCCGACGATCTGGCCGGCGGTGGGGCGCCGTGAGTACTCCACCGCGGGTCGGCCGCCGGAACGTCCGT
>DASZLR010000017.1:0-6002 GCA_035552275.1 Pseudonocardiaceae bacterium
GAGCGCGGCGATCGCCCGCGCCTCGCGAATCGCGCGCTCGCGAGCCTTCGCCGCGTCCGCCGCCGTCAGGCCGGGCTGCAGCCGCACTTCCTTGACCGCGACCTGCCGGTGCAACAGTTCGTCGTAGCCCTGCCACACGACGCCCATCGAGCCCATCGAGCCCTGGCCCAGCACCCGCCGCAGCCGGTATCGACCGGCGATCAGCCGGACCGAGGGCTGGACGTCCGGAGTGGGCGCGGTCACGGCGCCATTCTCCCCGAACGGGCGATGATCCCGAGGTAAACCGCCGGCCAGTCCATGATCGAGTCTGAATCGGTCACCGCGAGCATGCTCACATGCCGTACCGATCGCCTGCGCTTTCCGTACCATCGCTGGACATGACAGTGCCGTCCGAACCGCCGGCGCAGCCCACGGCAGCCGACCGGTTGAGCCTCGCCGCGGAGTTCCCGGCCGCCACCCGGCGGCAGTGGCGCGACCAGGTGCGCGGCGTGCTGGTGAAAGCCGGGCGCCTTGGCGATCCAGCCGCCGAGTCCGCCGAAGCGCCCGAGGACCTGATCACGGCCACCAGTTACGAGGGCATCACCATCGCCCCGCTGTACACCGCCGAGGATCAGGCCCCGCCGGCCGGTTTCCCCGGGCTGCCACCGTTTGTCCGTGGCTCCCGTCCCGAAGGCCAGGTCGCCACCGGCTGGGACGTCCGCGCCCGATATGCCGAGCCGAGCGCTGAAGCCGTCAACGAAGCCGCGCTGGCCGACCTGGCGAACGGGGTCAGTTCGCTGTGGCTGCTGGTCGGGCCGGCCGGACTGCCGGTCGCCGACATCAGTGCGGCCCTGGCCGGCGTGATGCTCGATCTCGCCCCGGTGACCTTGCAGCCGTCGGGCTCGCCCGCCGACGTCCGGGCCGCCGCCGAGGCGCTGCTGGATCTGCATGCCGCACGCGGGATTCCGGCCAGCGAGGTCGGCGGCAACCTGGGCATCGACCCGATCGGCCTGGCCGCCCGCTCCGGCGGGGAACCGGCCCTCGACCTGCTGGACGCGGCGGCCGCGCACGCCCAGCGGCACCCGAAGCTGCGCACCATCACCGTCGACGCGCTGCCCTATCACGACGCGGGTGGCTCGGACGCCGAGGAACTGGCCTGCGCGCTGGCCATCGCGACCAGCTACCTGCGCTCGCTCACCGACGCCGGCCTGGACGTGGACGCGGCCGCCGGCCAGATCGAGTTCCGCCACGCGGTGACCGACGACCAGTTCGCCGGCATCGCCAAGCTGCGCGCGGCGCGACGGTTGTGGGCGCGGGTGACCGAGGTCTGCGGGGTCGCCCCCGCCCAGCGCGCGGCTCGGCTGCACGCCGTCACCTCGACGCCGATGATGACCCGGCGCGATCCGTGGGTGAACCTGCTGCGCACCACGATCGGGTGTTTCGCGGCCGGCGTCGGCGGCGCGGACGCGGTGACCGTGGCGCCCTTCGACGCGGCGATCGGCCTGCCTTCGGCCTTCTCCCGGCGGATCGCCCGCAACACCCAGTCGATCCTGGTGGACGAGTCGCGGCTGGCCGGGGTGATCGACCCGGCCGGTGGCTCCTGGTACGTCGAGTCGCGCACCGACGCGCTGGCCCGCGAGGCCTGGCGGATCTTCACCGACATCGAGCGGGCCGGCGGCATCGTGGCCGAGCTGACCTCCGGCCGGCTGGCGGCCCGGCTGGCGCGGACCTGGGCACGACGGGAAGCCAACATCGCCACCCGGCGGGACGCGATCACCGGTGTGAGCGAGTTCCCGAATCTGGCGGAAGAGCCGCTGGACCGACCTGCCGCGCCGGCCATCACGGGTGGGTTGCCCAGGGTGCGTTATGCGCAGGCGTTCGAGGATCTTCGGGACGCCTCGGACGTGGAGCTGGCGCGCACCGGCCGGCGTCCGGCGGTGTTCCTGGCCACCCTGGGCCCGATCGCCGCGCACACCGCCCGCGCGTCCTTCGCCGCGAACCTGTTCGCCGCGGGCGGCATCGAAACCCCGACGGCCGGCGCGACCGGCGGTGTCGATGACGTGGTCGCCGCGTTCACCGAAAGCGGGCAGCGGATCGCCTGCGTCTGCGGCACGGACGGCGCCTACGCCGACCAGGCCGCGCCGCTGGTCAGCGCGCTCAAGGCGGCCGGCGCCGCCCGCGTGCTGCTCGCCGGCCCGCGAACGGCCGAATACACTGAAGCCGGCGTGGATCGGTTCATCTATCGAGGCGTTCCGGCGTTGGATGTGCTGACGGAGACTTTGGCGGCCCTGGGCGTTCTCGCGGAGGCGGAGAAATGACGGACATTCCGAATTTCGCCGACATTGAGCTGGGTCAGCCGGCGGCGGTCGAGTCCGCTGAATGGCTTCGGGCGTTGTCGGAGAGCACCGGCAAGGCCGCCGACGCGCTGTCCTGGGAAACCCCGGAAGGCATCGCGATCAAGCCGGTCTACACGGCCGATGATCTGGCGGATGTCGATTTTCTGGACGGGTATCCGGGTCTCGCGCCGTTCCTGCGCGGACCGTATCCGACGATGTACGTGACCCAGCCGTGGACGATTCGGCAGTACGCCGGGTTTTCCACCGCCGAGGAGTCCAACGCGTTCTACCGGCGCAACCTGGCGGCCGGGCAGAAGGGTCTGTCGGTGGCCTTCGACCTGGCCACCCACCGCGGCTACGACTCGGACCACCCGCGGGTCGCCGGCGATGTCGGCATGGCCGGGGTGGCGATCGACTCGATCTACGACATGCGCCAGCTGTTCGACGGTATTCCGCTGGACAAGATGAGCGTGTCGATGACGATGAACGGCGCGGTGCTGCCGGTGATGGCGCTGTTCGTGGTGGCCGCCGAGGAGCAGGGTGTGCCGCCGGAGAAGCTGGCCGGGACCATTCAGAACGACATTCTCAAAGAGTTCATGGTCCGCAACACCTATATTTATCCGCCGCAGCCGTCGCTTCGGATCATTTCTGATATCTTTTCCTACACCTCGGCGAAGATGCCGAAGTTCAACTCGATCTCCATTTCCGGCTATCACATGCAGGAAGCCGGCGCGACCGCCGACCTGGAGCTGGCCTACACGCTCGCGGACGGCGTGGAGTACGTGCGGGCCGGGATCGCCGCCGGGCTGGACATCGACGCGTTCGCGCCCCGGCTGTCGTTTTTCTGGGCCACCGGCATGAACTTCTTCATGGAAGTGGCCAAGATGCGGGCCGCCCGGCTGCTCTGGGCGAAGCTGATCAAGCAGTTCGAGCCGGCCAATCCGAAGTCGCTGAGCCTGCGCACGCACTGCCAGACCTCCGGTTGGTCGCTGACCGCTCAGGACGTCTACAACAACGTGATCCGCACCTGTGTCGAGGCGATGGCCGCGACCCAGGGCCACACCCAGTCGCTGCACACCAACGCCCTGGACGAGGCGCTGGCGCTGCCGACCGACTTCTCCGCCCGCATCGCCCGCAACACGCAGTTGTTGCTACAGCAGGAATCCGGCACCGGCGAGGTGATCGATCCGTGGGGCGGCAGCGCGTTCGTGGAGCGGCTGACCTATGACCTCGCTCGCAAGGCGTGGGGCCACATCAGCGAGGTCGAGTCGGCCGGCGGCATGGCGCGGGCGATCGACGCCGGCATTCCGAAGCTGCGCATCGAAGAGGCCGCCGCGCGGACCCAGGCCCGGATCGACTCGGGCCGACAGCCGGTGATCGGCGTGAACAAATACCGGGTCGACGACGACGAGCAGATCGAGGTGCTCAAGGTCGACAACGCCGGGGTCCGCGCCCAGCAGATCGACAAACTGCGCCGGCTGCGCGAGGAACGTGACGAGCGGGCCTGTCAGTCGGCGCTGCGGGCGCTGACCGTTGCCGCCGAGCGCGATTCCAGCAGTGGCGATTCCAGCACTGGCCACGCCGGCGCGGACGGACTGGCGGACAACCTGCTCGCGCTGGCCATCGACGCGGCTCGCGCCAAGGCCACCGTCGGCGAGATCTCGAACGCCCTGGAGCAGGTGTGGGGCCGGCATTCCAGCCCGATCCGTACGATCTCCGGGGTGTACCGCCACGAGTCCGGCGCCTCGCCGAAGATCGAGCAGGCCAGGGAGCTGGTGGCGGCGTTCGCCCGCGAGGAAGGTCGCCAGCCGCGCATCCTGGTCGCCAAGATGGGCCAGGACGGGCACGACCGCGGGCAGAAGGTGATCGCCACCGCCTTCGCGGACCTGGGCTTCGACGTGGATGTCGGGCCGCTGTTCCAGACCCCGGCCGAGGTGGCGCGGCAGGCCGTCGAGGCCGATGTGCACATCGTCGGGGTGAATTCGCTGGCCGCCGGACACCTGACGCTGGTGCCGGCGCTGCGCGACGAGTTGGCCGCGCTGGGGCGCGAGGACGTGATGGTCGTCGTCGGCGGGGTCATTCCGCCGCAGGACTTCGACGCGCTGCGGGCCGCCGGGGCGAGCGCCATCTTCGGGCCGGGCACGGTGATCGCCGATGCCGCTCTCGACCTGCTCCGCGAGCTGGCTGACCGGCACGGGCTGCACCTGTAGCCATGCCCGTGACGGCTCGCAAAATCGACATCGCCGAGTACGCGGCCGGGGTGCGCGCGAACGACCGGGCGACGCTGGCGCGGGCCATCACGCTGGTCGAGTCGGTGCGCCCCGATCACCAGCGGCAGGCCCAGGAGCTGCTGGTGGAGCTGCTGCCGCAGGCCGGCGGCGCACACCGGGTCGGGATCACCGGCGTGCCGGGAGCCGGCAAGTCGACCTTCATCGACGCGCTGGGCGGCATGCTCACCGACGCCGGACACCGCATCGCGGTGCTCGCCGTCGACCCGTCGTCCAGCCGCACCGGCGGCAGCATCCTCGGCGACAAGACCCGGATGGCCCGGCTGGCGGCCGATCCGGCGGCGTTCATCCGGCCCTCGCCCACCTCCGGCACGCTCGGCGGCGTGGCCAGGGCGACCCGGGAGACCATCGTGTTGATGGAGGCCGCCGGTTACGACATCGTGCTGGTCGAGACGGTCGGCGTCGGACAGTCCGAGGTCACCGTGGCCAACATGGTCGACTGCTTCCTCTACCTGACGTTGGCCCGCACCGGCGATGCCTTGCAGGGCATCAAGAAGGGCGTGGTCGAACTAGCCGACCTGATCGTGGTCAACAAGGCCGACGGCGATCACGAGCGCGACGCCAGTCGGGCCGCCCGCGAGCTGGACGGCGCGCTGCGGCTGCTGCGCGGCCCGGACGCCGCGTGGCGGCCGCCGGTGCTGACTGCCAGCGGACTGCACTCCGTCGGCCTGGACGCGGCCTGGTCCCAGGTCGACCGGCACCGCGCGGTGATGACCGAACTCGGCGAGTTCGACCAGCGCCGCCGCCAGCAGCAGATGGACTGGACCTGGGCGATGGTGCGCGAATCGCTGCTCGCCCGGCTGCACGCCAACCCGGCGGTGGTCGAGCTGGTGCCGGAGATGGAACGCCAGGTGTTGGCCGGCGAGATCACGCCGACGCTCGCCGCCGAGCGCATTCTCGGCGCCTTCGGCATCTCCTGATCAACCCTGGTCAACGATCTCCTGATCAGCATTGCTCACAGAGCACTACAGTTCACCTCCCTTGATCGCTAGATTGGGTTACCACTGTCGGGTGTCCGCCGTACCCTCGGTTAGCCCGTGGTTGGTCGGACAGGTCGGACAGGTTGGACAGTTGGACAGGCAGTCGGTCAGTCAAGCAGTCGGTCAGACATGGAGGCGGTCGTATGCGGTGGGCAGCTCGGCGAACGCTCGGCGTGTTGGCAGCCGCCCTGGCCGCCCTGCTGGCGCTCGGCGTGTTGACCGCGCTCGCCGCCGGCCCGGCCTCGGCGGCCGTCGCCCCTCGCGCTGCGCTCGCCGCCCAGGCGCCCGCCCATGTCGCCGCGGCGCCAGTGCACGCCGCCGGGTCGACGCCTACCACGTCCCCAGGCATCAACCAGCAACAGCAGCAGCAACAGCAGACCGCCGCGAGCACCGCCCGGACGAAGACGGTCCTCGTGGTC
>DASZLR010000018.1:0-5636 GCA_035552275.1 Pseudonocardiaceae bacterium
AGCCGCGCGAAAGCCCTTCAACGGTGATAACCACATCTGCCCAACCGGGCCGCAGGTCCAGCACGGCGCCGATTATGGCGTCGCCGGTACCCTTCGATTGTGGTCCTTCATTCTTGACGTATCGGCGGTTCGTGGAGGGGAGGTGATTGAGTAGCGTTTCGACCGGGAGCGGATCGTCCATCGAATAGATACGGGTGATCGGCAACTTCTTGTTGAGATCGTCTGCTTTGCCGAGTGCGCCCAGCCAGCCCAGCCTGCTGACCACCGGATTGCCGCGGTAGACTCCCGTGACGATCAACGTCAGATGAGATCCATTCTCCCACTCTGAGTTCCGTCGGCTGGTGATCCATGGCCACTGCGGGAAATCGTCCGCGAACCGCCCCTGGTGAAAATCGAGGAGTTTTTCTTCGTCCTGGCTGCACCTGATGATCGCGACCATATGCGTCTCGCCTTATCGGGGTAGGAACGGGCTGGGCTGACCGGCGACGTGCGAGACGTGCAGCACGTCCCGGGCGCGGGTGCAGGCGACGAACAACAGGCACCGCTCCCGTTGCATGTCCTGCCGGCGTGTGACGGGATCCTCCGTGACATCAGTGAGCGCGGCGGCCTGTGGCACGATGTCCGCGTCGACCGCGATCACCGCGACACAGCGGAATTCGCGGCCCTTCATCGCGTGCATCGTGTCCACCCGAATCGCATCGCCCGCCTTGGCCGTCGCGCCGGCCGCGGACAGGCCGGCTCGACTCAGGGCGGCACGAGCGTCCGTGGCCAGGCGGTTGGTGCGTGCCGCCACACCGATCGCGAATGCCTCGACGCCTGAGTCGAGCCATTCGCGAACCTGGGCGACCAGGCCATCCAGCTCGGCCGCCGCGTCCGGATAGGCCCGGACCACCGGTCGGCGCCCATGCGTCTCCGACCGGTAGCCGGCCAGCTGATCGGGCAGCTCGTCCAGCCCGTCCGGTGGTTCGTCGTCGAGGATTCGCACCGTCCAGCTGAGGATCTCCTGCGTGGTGCGGTAGCTGATGGTCAGCCGATGGCTGCGCCCGCGCACCCGGATGTCCAGTTGCTGCAAGGAGACCCGGTTGTCGTAGACGCGCTGGTTCGGATCGGCCACGATGAACAGATCGTCCGCGCCGGGCGCGACGGCCGCTCGCAGGAGTCGCCACTGGGCCGGGTGCAGGTCCTGTCCCTCGTCCACGATGACGTGCCGGTAGCGCCCCGCGCCCGGCCTGGCGAGGATGTCGGCGGCTTCGTCGGCGACCTGGAGGTGCGTTCGCTGGCTGGACGCGCGCAACTCGGCGAGCACACCGCTGATGGCCGTCCAGGCTCGCTCGCGGGCCGGCCGCAGCAGCACCTGGCCGGCGCCGCGCCGCCGACAACCGAGGTAGGCGTCCCGATGACGCAGGTTCTGCGCGAGGATCACCTGTTCCCATTCCCGTTCCAGGAACGCCGCGCTCAACTCGCCGCCGGTGGTGGCGGCGGCCCGTTTCCACAGGGCGCCCAGCGCGGCCGTCCTGATGATGTCCGGCCGGATCCCGCGCGCCTCGCTCACCACCCGGTAGGCCACCCGGTCGACGTTGCGCACCTCGATACGCGACCGGACCGCCGGGTCCGGAACCAGTTGTGCGAGTTGGGCTTCCAACGATTCCGCCAGGCCGCGACTGAACGTGGTGAGCAGGATGGGTGCGCCGTTGGCCGGTTCGGGGTCGCGCTGGGCGAGGAACGCCGCCCGATGCAACGCGGTCACGGTCTTGCCGGTTCCCGCGCCGCCGCTGACCATCGCCGGCCCGCGATAGGACAGTCGGTAGGCGACCGCGTGCTGTCGCGGGTGCAGGAAAACCCGCCATGCCGCGAACGGATCGGCCAGGACAGTCGTCAGTTCGGCGGGGCCGGACACCATCGCGTACCGGTCGGGGGTGCGTTCGACCGCCTTCGCCAGATCGGTCGGGTCGACGTGCTCCGGCGCTTCCCCGCCGATCAGGTCCTGGCTCATCTCCTGCCACACCTCGTCGGCGTTCATGCCGGTGGCAAGCCCGAACAACACGTTGTACTGCCGGTCCGGCAGCAGGGCCGCCATCGCGTCCAGGTGCGCCGCGGAGGTGAGCAGCCGGGCGATGGTGATCATCGAGTCCTCGATGCCCAGCCTCGCGAGATCCTTGTCCTTGACGTGATCGAGCAGCCGCTTCTCGGTCCGGTCCGCTGCCTGGCGCAACGCCGGTGTGAGGTCATCCAGGGCGTCCTGGTTGCGCACCTCCAGCACGCCGAGCACCTGGTTCACGGTGAACCGCCGACTGGTGGCGTACGCCTTGGCCTCGTCGTGCCCCAGTACGGTGATCAGGTAGTACTGGTCGCCGGATTCGGGGGCCAGCACCACGCCTCGGTAGAAGTCGGTGATCCGGATCGTCCGGATGCGCGGGTCTTTGGAGTTGTGCAGTTTCTCCAGGTGCAGCCCGGCATGGGTGTGCTCGGCGAACTTGCTCAGCGCGTCGTCCACCGCCCGCTGCACCCGAGTTTCGAGTTTCGCGTAACTCGGCAGGAACTCTTTGGCGATAGCTAGCTGTGGCACGAACCGGCTCCCTCAGTAGACGACTCATCAGACGGCACTCGGCGGTCAATGGTTACGCATGGTATTGACGTACTCAGCAGTAGGTGGCTGATTGGTGAGCAGAAGGTGGTGAAGGGGTGACAGTGACGATCGCAGCGGACGAGCCGGTGGCGGAAATGCCGGCAGTGCCCGCGCCGGGCCAACTGGTAACAGTAAGGAACCGGCAGTGGGTGACCTCCGACGTCGTGCGTGGCGAGATCGCCAGCAGCGACCCGAACGTGTTCACCGCCCTGCCGTCGCACCTGGTCAGCCTGGCCAGCATCGAGGACGACGCGCGGGACGAGGAACTGCGCGTGGTCTGGGAGCTGGAGATCGGCGCGGTCGTGCACGACTCCGCGGTGTTGCCCAGTCCGGACAACGGTTTCGACTCGCCCACCGAACTCGACGCGTTCCTGCACGCGGTGCGCTGGGGCGCGATCGCCTCGGCGGACACGACCGCGTTGCAGGCGCCGTTCCGGTCTGGCATCCAGATCGAGGACTACCAGCTCGACCCGGTCGTCCGCGCGTTGTCGATGCCGCGCACCAATCTGCTGATCGCCGATGACGTCGGACTTGGCAAGACCATCGAAGCCGGCCTGGTCGCCCAGGAGCTGATGCTGCGCCACCGCGCCCGCACGATGCTGATCGTCTGCCCGGCCGGCCTGACCGTGCAGTGGCGGGACGAGATGCGGGACAAGTTCGGCCTGGACTTCCGGATCGTTGACCGGGAACTGCTGCGCACGCTCCGTCGGTCGCGCGGCCTGTACGTGAACCCGTGGACGCACTATCCGCGGCTGATCGTCAGCGTCGACTGGCTCAAGCGGGACCGCCCGATGCGGCTGCTCCGGGACGCGCTGCCGCCGGTGGCCGACTATCCGCGGGCGATCGACCTGCTGCTGGTGGACGAGGTGCACACCTGCGCTCCCGCCGCCCGCGGCCGCTACGCGGTGGATTCCCAGCGCACCAAGGCGATCCGGGAGCTGGCGCCGCACTGCGAGCACCGACTGTTCCTGTCCGCCACCCCGCACAACGGCTATCTGGAATCGTTCACCGCGCTGTTGGAACTGTTGGACGACCAGCGATTCGCCCGCGGCGTCCGGCCGACCCAAGCTCAACTGGACCGGATCATGGTGCGCCGCCTGAAGACCGGCCTGCCACCGAAATGGGACGGCACCCCCCGGTACCTCGAACGTGATCTCGACTACCTCGACGTCGAGTACGCCGAGGACGAGCGCCATGCGCACGAACTGCTGCGCCGCTACGCGGCTTCCCGCCGGGAGACGGCGAACGGCAAGGCGGCCGGAGCGGCGGCGGATTTCGTGACGACTCTGTTGAAGCGCCGGCTGTTCTCCTCGCCCAAGGCGTTCGCGGAGACGATCGAGGTGCACCTGAAGACGATGACCGACCGGGACCGCGACGCGGCGCCACTGGCCGGCGGCGAACGGGTGCTGCGGCCGCTGGCCGACAAGCTGGACGAGACCGCCGAGGACGACGCCGAGTACGCCCATGCCGAGCAGGAGGCCCTGGCCGCCGCCCGACGCTGCGCGCCAGCCCTGACCGCCGAGGAACACGCGATCCTGCGCGAGTTGCGGGACTGGGCGCAGAACGCGCGGCACCGGCCGGACGCCAAGTTCGCCAGGCTGCTCCGCTGGCTCGACCCGATCGCCCGTCCGGACGGCCGCTGGTCTGATGAGCGGGTGATCGTCTTCACCGAATACCGGGACACCCAGCAGTGGCTGTACGAGCGGCTGCTCGGCGTCGGCTATCCGAAGGACCGGCTGGCGCTGCTGTTCGGCGGCATGGAACCGGACAAGCGGGAGCACATCAAGAACATCTTCACCGAGGATCCGAAGCTCGATCCGGTGCGCGTGCTGCTGGCCACCGATGCCGCCAGCGAAGGCATCAACCTGCAGGACCACTGCCATCGGGTGCTGCACTGGGAGATCCCGTGGAATCCCAACCGGTTGGAGCAGCGCAACGGCCGGGTCGACCGGCACGGCCAGCGGGAGATCGTGCAGGTGCGGCATTTCGTGCCGGTCGGCTGGCAGAATTGCCGGCCCGACGACGAGACTCTGGAGGGCGAGCTGGCGTTTCTGGGAGTCGCGGTGCGGAAGGTGGAGCGGATTCGCGCCGATCTGGGCAGCGCCGGTGAGGTGATCGCCGCGCAGGTCGAGCGGAAGATGCTCGGTCGGCCGGCGGACTGGCAGGTCGCCGAGGTCGAGATCGCCAGTCGCGCCGCCAAGGCCGATCTCGGGGTGAACCGAGATCTGGCCCGCAAGCTGGAACGGCTCACCGAGAAGCTGGCCGGCAGCCGCACCGCGCTGGACCTCACCCCGGCCACCATGGAGCAGGTCGTGCGCACCGCGCTGCTGTTGGCCCACCGCAAGGATCTGACACCAGCAAAGCCGCCAGATGGCTTCCCAGCGCCGGTTTTCCGGTTGCCGGAGCTGCCCGGCGCCTGGGCCGAGGCGCGCAACACTGGGCTCTACCACCCGCTGACCGGCGAGGAGCGGCTGGCCACCTTCGACCAGGATGCCGCCGCCGGCCGCAAGGATCTGGTGCTGCTGCATCTGGGGCATCGGCTGGTGCGGATGTGCCTGCGCCTGCTGCGGGCCGAGTTGTGGGCGCGGGCCAGTGGCACCGGCGGCCCGGCGAGGCTGAGCCGGGTGACGGCGCGAGTGCTGCCCGGCGATCTGATCCGCGAGCCGGCGGTGGTCGCGCACGGCCGAGTGGTGATCACCGGCACCGAGGGCACCCGGCTGCACGAGGAGATCATCACCACCGGTGGCCTGCTGGAAGGCGGCAAGCTGATCAGAGCCCGACAGGACGACGTGGACACGTGGCTGGCCGCGGCATCCGACGAGCCGGCGCCGCCAGGCGTCCAGGAGCGGTTGGCCGGGCTCTGGCCGACGCTCGCCGATCCGCTGGCCCGAGCCCTGGCCACCCGAGCCAACCAGCGCGCCCGCAGCCTGGACGCGACCCTGCGCAGTCGCTGCGATGAGGAGGTCGGCGCGATCGGCACCGTGTTGGACGAACTGGACCGGTCGATCCG
>DASZLR010000019.1:0-32297 GCA_035552275.1 Pseudonocardiaceae bacterium
GTCGGCCGGCGGGCCGGATCGGGGTCGAGAGCGGCGCGCAGCAGCTCCCGATGCCCGCTGCGCTCGGGCAGATGGGTGTTCGGCAGTTTCTGCGCGGCGGCCATCAGCGCCGACATCGGATTGGACCGGTAGCCGCGCGGCGGCTGCCCGGTGAGCGCGTAGCTGACCGTGGCGGCCAGCTGCCAGGCGTCCGAGGCCGGGCTGGCGACGCCCGACGCGGCCGTTTCCGGGGCCAGGAAGTCCGGCGTGCCCAGCATCATCCCGGCCGCGGTCAGGGTGACGTCGCCGCGTGCTCGGGCGATGCCGAAGTCGATCAGGTGCGGTGCGCCGTCGAGGTCGAGGATTACGTTGGCCGGCTTGACATCCCGATGCAGCACCTGCTTGCGGTGCGCCGCGGACAGCGCGTCGGCCATGGTCGACCACAGGCGCGCGGCCGCCGGGTCGTCCAGCGGCGGTCCCTGCCCGACGACGTCGGTCAGCGGGTGGCCCTCGATGTATTCCATGACGATGCCGAGTCCGTCGGTGTCCTCCACGATGTCGTACACCCGAACGCAGTGAGGGTGGTGCACCGCCGCCAGCGCGCGGGCCTCGCGCAGCATCCGCTGCCGCGCCTGCGCGTCCGGGGCGTGCGCGAGCTTCAGCGCGACAGTCCGGTCGAGCTGGGTGTCCACCGCCAGCCACACCGTGCCGAAGCCGCCGTGGCCGAGTTGCCGGACCCGACGGAATCGCCCGTTCGCCGAGTTCCACCGCACCGGCGCGGCCGCCCCGGCCAGAAACGGCGCTGGTCCCGGGGTGTTGGCCAGCCGCTGGCCCGCTGGGGGAGGGTCCGACGCGACCAACGTCGGCGTCAGCGGTCTGCGGGCGACCGGCGGCGCGGGCGGCGGCGGGGTGGGCACGGGCTGTCGGTAGGGCTCGGGCGGTGGCGGTGGCTTGGCCCGATCCCGGTTGAGCACCGACCAACTGGGCTGCCCGAGCAGCGCCACCAACAGCAAGCCCAACAGGCTGCCGGGCAGGAAACCCAGCCACAGATGGGCCATCAGCCGCGCCTGCAGGCCGATGGTGGCGAGTCCGAACACCGCGAACGGCAGCCACATCAGCCGGCCGGGCCAGCGTGGCCCGCCGCGCATCGCCTTGCGCTGCTGGAGGATCACCAGGAACACGCAGAGCACCGGAATGATGACCAGGGTGGTCAGGAAGATCCCGAACACGAAGGTGTTGCCGCGCGGGCTGGTCAGCACCTCGTACACGGTCTGCCCGCCGCCGAGATAGCCGACCTGCCGGCCGAGTCCGCCGAAGAAACACACCTTGTCGTTCAGGCTGGCCACGTCGGCGCCGGACAGCCCGATCGGACTGCCGTCGAACGCGGACTGGAACACATTGGATGTCAGGGTCGCGGACAGCCACGGCACCACGAACCCGAACAACGCGTCCACCAGGGCGAAGCAGACGACGACCGGCCCCGAGTAGTCGTTGCCGGTGACCTTGCGGACCAACGCGACCAGGCCCGCACCCAGCGCGGGCGAGGCGGCCAGCACGAACCCGGCCAGGGTCACGGTCCACGGCCAGCCGCCGGGGCAGATCATGTTCGGCGGGAACTGATGCAGCCAGGACAGCAGCGAGCCGATCAGCGCCGCGAGTCCGCCCACCATCCGCTCCTCATGCCGCGCGTGTCCGGTCGTCACCCGTTCGTGTGGTCCACTGTAGGACGCCTGACATCGCCGGTGGGTTGGCCCGTCGGTCTCCGATCGACTCCGATGGAATCCGGTGCGCCGCACGTCGGGAATCCGGTTGGCTCCGCCATGGCCGCGATCCGTACGCTTGACCGACATGAGCAAGCCCGTCCTGACGGCGGTGGCCTGGCCCTACGCCAACGGTCCCCGCCACATTGGCCATGTGTCCGGTATCGGTGTCCCGTCCGACCTGTTCGCCCGGTACATGCGCATGTCGGGACACGACGTGCTGATGGTCTCCGGCAGCGACGAGCACGGCACGCCGATTCTGGTGCAGGCCGACAACGAGGGCCTGACGCCGCAGCAGACCGCCGACAAGTACCACCGGATCGTCGCCGAGGACATGCGCGCGCTCGGCGTCACCTACGACCTCTACACCCGCACGACCTCGGGCAACCACTACGAGGTCACCCAGCAGATTTTCGGTGCCCTGTACCGGAACGGCTACGTGGTCGAGAAGACCACGACCGGCGCGGTCAGCCCGTCCACCGGCCGCACCCTGCCCGACCGCTACATCGAGGGCACCTGCCCGATCTGCGGCTACGACGGCGCGCGGGGCGACCAGTGCGACAACTGCGGCAACCAGCTCGACGCCGCCGACCTGATCAACCCGCGGTCGCGGATCAACGGCGAGAAGCCGAAGTTCGTGGAGACGGAGCACCTGTTCCTGGACCTGCCGGCGTTCGCCGAGTCGCTGGGCAAGTACCTGTCCACCAAGACCGACTGGCGGCCCAACGTCCTGCGGTTCACCCAGAACCTGATCGACGACATGCGTCCCCGGCCGATCACCCGAGACCTGGACTGGGGCGTGCCGGTTCCCCTGGACGGTTGGCGTGACCAGCCGCTCAAACGGTTCTACGTCTGGTTCGACGCGGTGATCGGCTACCTGTCGGCAAGCATCGAGTGGGCCCGCCGGTCCGGCGACCCGGACGCCTGGCAGCGGTGGTGGACCAACCCGGACGCGCGCTCGGTGTACTTCATGGGCAAGGACAACATCACCTTCCACGCGCAGATCTGGCCGGCGATCCTGCTCGGCCACAACGGCGCCGGCGACAGGGGCGGCGAGCCCGGCCCGTACGGCACGCTGAACCTGCCGACGGAGATCGCGTCCAGCGAGTTCCTCACCATGAGCGGCTCCAAGTTCTCCACATCCCGGGGCACTGTTATCTATGTGCGGGACTTCGTGCGCGAGTTCGGGCCCGACGGGCTGCGCTACTTCATCGCCGCCGCCGGCCCCGAGACCCAGGACGTCGACTTCACCTGGGACGAGTACGTCCGGCGGATCAACTTCGAGCTGGCCAACGAGTGGGGCAACCTGGTCAACCGGTCCGTCTCGATGGCGCACAAGAACGTCGGCGCGGTCCCCCGGCCGACGGCTCCGACCCAGGCCGACGAGGAATTGAAGGCGTTGTCCCGCAAGGCCTTCGACGTGGTCGGCGAGCACCTGCGGCACGCCCGGTTCCGGGCCGGGATCAGCGAGACGATGCGGGTCGCGTCAGCGGCCAACAAGTATCTGTCCGACCAGGAGCCGTGGAAGCGCAAGGACGACCCGGAGCGTCGGGACACCATCCTGCACACCGCGTTGCAGGTCGTCTCGGACGTGAACACGATGTTCACCCCGTTCCTGCCGCACTCCGCGCAGCAGGTGCACGAACTGTTGGGCGGCAAGGGAACCTGGGCGGCCCAGCCGGAGCTGCGCGAGGTGGAGGACCTGGACCTGCCCGGCCGGCACTACCCGGTCATCACCGGCGACTACGCGGCCGAGCAGGCCCGCTGGGAGTCGGCGCCGATCGAGGTGGGCCGGCCGCTGGAGAAGCCCACGCCGCTGTTCACCAAGCTCGATCCTGGGCTTGGTGAGACCGGCCCGGACTTCGCGCCGATCGAACCCGTCCAGCCGTGAGGACTCGTGCCGCGCGGTGAGCCGCCACCGGCGCCGGAGCGGCTTCCGGCGCCGGTGGTCGACGCGCACACCCATCTGGACGCGGCCGGGGCCACCGATCGGGCGAGCGTGGCCGCGATGCTGGACCGGGCCGAGGCGGCCGGCGTGGACCGGGTGGTGACCGTCGCCGACGACCTCGACTCGGCCCGCTGGGCGGCGCAGGCGTCCACATGGGACAGCCGGGTATTCGCGGCGGTCGCGCTGCACCCGACCCGCACCGCGCGGTTCACCGATGCGGACCGGGATGTGTTGCGGGCGTTGGCGATCCAGCCGCGGGTGGTCGCGATCGGCGAGACCGGGCTGGACTACTACTGGGACCACTCGCCGCCAGAGCGCCAGCAGGAGGCCTTCCGCTGGCATATCGAGCTGGCCAAGAGTGTGGGCAAGCCGCTGATGATCCACGACCGGGACGCGCACGAGGACATCCTCACGATCCTCAAGGATGAGGGATCACCCGATACGGTGATCTTCCACTGCTTCTCCGGGGACGCGGATTTCGCCCGTCGGTGCGTGTCAGCGGGCTTTGTGCTGTCCTTCTCCGGTACGGTCACCTTTCGCAACGCGCGTGGGGTTCGAGACGCGGCGGCACTTGTTCCCAGTGATCAACTGTTGGTCGAGACCGATGCGCCTTTCCTTACCCCGCACCCGTTCCGGGGCAGGCCAAACGAACCGTACTGCGCGGCGTACACGGTCCGTGAGCTCGCCGCGCTGCGTAACACCGATATCGGGCAAATGGCCGACATTCTGGCCAATAACGCCAATCGGCTGTTCGGATTGGGCCGAACGGCGTAGCGCTCGCTCACGGGCCTGATAGTCGTTCGCCCAAAAGTGTGACTGACGACACGGTTTCAGTTGGGGGTGTTTGCACGAGCGCGCGGAGTCCGTTACGGTCTCGTGACCGATGCCCCAGGATGATCCTGAGGCGACCCGCAGCCGAGTTGGCGTGTGTCGGGGCCGGACCGTCACTGAGGACGTACCGGGGAACGCGCTTGCTACGGGAGCTGGAGCACCATGCCGAGGACCGCAGACGAGGAGGCCGGATCGAGGACATCGAGCTCGATGGATTCGACCCGACTCCCTGTGCGGAACGCGTCTGGAGGTTTGGCCCTGTGAACGCGAGCGGTGACTATGGCACCAAACGCAGCAGTTACACCGGAGTGCACCGTCGCACGACGACCGAGACCGACTGGTTCACCCCGAGCTACCCACCGGGTCAGCTCAGCGCCGTGGCGGTCGAGGACCGTCCGCGTCCCGAGGCGCCGGAGGCCCTGACGGCCGTTCACGCCAGCGAGGCCGGTCAGACCGGCCAGATTTCGGGCTGGCGCGCCGTGTCCGGTGGCGCCCCGGCCGCGTGGCGGAGCGTGTCGCCGTGGTCGGTGAGCACCCAGGACGTGCTGGACGTCCTCGGCCCGGACGCCGATGAGGTGCTGACCACCGCCCAGCTGGACGTTGACCAGCTGCTCGTCATGATCAACGCGGAGACCACGCTTCTGCCGCGGATCGACGAGGAACTGGAGCAGCTGCTCGCCGAGGAGGAGGCGCGGCAGGCCGCCGCGATCGAACTCGACGAGCCGCGGCCCGCCGAGCAGGCCAGCCCGCTGGAGCGGGCCGCCAAGCGGTGGAAGAAGCGGTTCCTGAAGGCCGCCGTCGGCGCGATCCTGCTGTCCGCCACCGGTGGCGGCGCGATGGCGCTGGCGATGGACAAGGACGTCAACGTCGACATCGACGGCCACGACCAGCACATCCGCACCTACGACGGCACGGTCGGCGCGGTGCTGGCCAGCCAGGGCATCACGCCCGGCGCGCACGACGCGGTCAGCCCGTCGCCGACCGCCTCGGTCGCCGACGGCGGCACGATCTCGGTGGAGCGCGGCCGGCTGCTGCACGTCACCGTCGACGGCGTCGAGCAGGATCACTGGACTCGGGCGACGACCGTCGGTGACGCGCTGGGACAGCTCGGCGTGAACACGGCCGGCGCGTTCGTGTCGTCCGGTCCGGACGCCCAGATTCCGCTGTCCGGCACGACGATCGAGATCCGGACGCCCAAGACGGTCACCCTGATCGACGGCGCGAACGCCTCCCGTCAGGTCACCACAACCGACGCCACCGTCGGCGACCTGCTCGGCGACCAGCACATCGCGTTGGGCCGCAACGACTCGGTGATTCCGGGCATCAACGACAAGATCACCGCCGGTATGCAGATCATGGTCAGCCGGACCGGGGTCACCGTGGTGAACGTGACGCAGTCGATCCCGGCGCCGGTGCAGACCATCCAGGACCCGACCGTGGACGAGGGCACCATCACGGTGCAGAACCCGGGCACGCCAGGCCAGGAGGTCATCACCTACCGGATCACCTCGATCAACGGCCAGCAGGCCAACAAGGAGCAGATCGGCGTCCAGGTGATCACCCCGCCGGTGCCGAAGGTGGTCCGCGAGGGCACCAAGCCGACCGATGCGATCTGGGACCAGATCGCGCACTGCGAGAGCAGCGGCAACTGGTCCGACAACACCGGCAACGGCTACTACGGCGGTTTGCAGTTCAACATTCCGACCTGGCTGTCCAACGGCGGCGGGCAGTACGCGCCGCGCGCGGACCTGGCTACCAAGTCGGAGCAGATCGCCATCGCCGACCGGGTGCGCGCCGCCCGCGGCCTGGAGCCCTGGCAGTGCGCCTACATGCTCGGCCTGATCCACTGACTCCGCTGATCCACTGGCTCGACTGATCCGCTGACTTGTCTACGCGGCCGATCTCGGGTGGGATAGCACGGATCGGCCGGTCCCGCGGGAATCTGTCCACAACGCACTCCAGTTATCCACAGCCGTCCATGATCGGCTTTACCGCCCCCGACCTGCGCCAATAGACTCGATCTTGGGGGGCGCCCCAAGCGGCGACGGCCGAAAATTGGGTCTGCGACGATGTACGGCATGACCAACGCCGGAGCTGAGGCCGCGCTGCTCGGTCCGGCGGAGGTTCGGACGCTGGCCGCCGAACTGGGCCTGCGGCCGACGAAGAAGTTCGGCCAGAACTTCGTGCACGATGCGAACACGGTGCGGCGGATCGTGGCCGCGGCCGGGCTGTCTGCCGACGATGCGGGCGACGCGGGCGATATTGTGCTCGAAGTCGGTCCGGGGCTCGGCTCGCTGACCCTGGCGCTGCTGCCGGCGTGTCGTCGGGTGGTCGCGGTGGAGATCGACCCGGTGCTGGCCGCCGCGTTGCCGGACACCGTGGCCCGCCGGGCGCCCGCGCTGGCCGACCGGCTGCACGTGCTGCCCGCCGACGCGCTCGCCATCACCGCCGCCGACCTCGCCGGCGAGGTTCACGAACCGCCGACTGCACTGGTCGCCAACCTGCCGTACAACGTCGCGGTGCCGGTCGTGCTGCACCTGCTGGCCGAGTTGCCGTCGCTGGCACACGGTCTGGTGCTGGTGCAGGCCGAGGTCGCCGACCGGTTGGCCGCACCGCCGGGCAGCCGCGTCTACGGCGTGCCCAGTGTGAAGGGCGCGTGGTTCGCCAGCATGCGCCGGGCCGGCACCGTGCCCCGCACGGTGTTCTGGCCAGTGCCCAATGTGGACTCCGCGCTGGTGTCGTTCACCCGGCACGACCCGCCGACCACCGAGGTGCCGCGACGGGCGGTGTTCGCCGTGATCGACGCGGCGTTCGCGCAGCGGCGCAAGACGCTGCGCGCCGCGTTGGCCGGCTGGGCGGGCTCGGCGGACACGGCCGGCGCGCTGCTGGCCCGAGCCGGCGTCCCCGCGTCGGCGCGTGGCGAACAACTCACCGTCGCCGACTTCGCCAGGATCGCCCTCGTCGCCCAGTGCCAAGAACGCGGTCAAGATCAGTGACACGACCGGCGAAGATCGGTGATCACGGACCGTGTCGACGGTCTCAGTGTGATGTGCGCCGGTTCCTCCGTCCGCAGTATTGCTTTCCCCGAGGCATCTGAGTTCTACTGGCGTTATCCATCCCGAGCGGCTGAGAGACCTGGCTCGCAGAAGCCGCAGCAACCACCCGAAGTCGGGCAGGTGCTAACGCCAGGACCGATGGAGGAGCCATGGGCCTGACTCGCCGCCGGACGGTCGATCTGTGTCGACGGACCGTGATGGGCTGTTGTAGCTCGCGCGCAACCAGCTGAACCCGCGCCTGTCTCTACACCCAGTCCCCGCGAATCCCTTCACTGACGTTGGCGCCAGCCTGCCGGCGCCACGGCGTGCTGCCCAGGAGCAACCGTGATCACCGTTGAGAATCTGACCAAGTCCTATCTCGGACGTACCGGCACCGTGACGGCGCTGGACGACATCACCCTGGACGTGCCGGAAGGCACCCTGTGCGGGGTGGTCGGCCCGGTCGGCGCCGGCAAGTCGACGCTGGCCCGCCTGGTCGGGCTGCAGGAGCGCCCGGACCGCGGCGCCATCCGGGTCGGCGGCACCAACCTGATGGCACTGGCCGCCAGCCAGCTGCGCGGGGTCCGCCGGCAGATCGGCGTATTGCCGGCCACCAGCACCCTGCTGGCCCAGCGCACCGTGGCCGGCAACATCGCGATGCCGCTGGAGCAGGCCGGCGTGGATGGTCCGCAGCGCCGGGCGCGGGTCGCCGAGCTGCTTGATCTCGCCGGCCTGACCGACCGCGCCGGTGACCTGCCCGGCACGCTGTCCACCGGCCAGCGCCAGCGGGTCGGCGTGGCCCGCACCCTGGCGACCGGGCCGGCGGTGCTGGTGGCCGACGAGCCGACCGACGGGCTGGACGCGCAGGACGCCGCCGGCGTGCTGACCGTGCTGGATCGGGTGCGCGCCGAGCTGGGCACCACGGTTGTGTTGGCCACCAAGGATTCCGGCGTGGTGCGGCGGCTGTGCGACGACGTCGCGGTGCTGGACGGCGGTCGGCTGGTCGAGCGCGGCAGCATCCTCGACCTGATCGCCGACCCGGATAGTTGGACCGCGTCGGCGATCCTGCCGGCGGTGCCCGAGGCGCCCCGGCTCGCCGGGCACGACCAGGTGGCCAACCTGGTGCTGATCGGGTTCGCCACCGTCGGCGCGCTGTTGCCCGAGGCGGCGAGTCGGTTCGGCGTCCAGATCAACGTGCTCGGCGGCGGCATCACCCGTTTGGGTGACACTCCGGTGGCGCGATTCCAGGTCGGCGTGACGGGCGAGCGGGCGTGCGGCTCGCTGTCCTGGGTTGCCGAGCAGGGCGCTGTCGTGCACCGGGTGCCGTGCGGCCCGCAGGGCGTAGTCGCCGCCTGATCAGCTTCGCACTTTCGGGGGCCACGTAGGCTCGCGGTTGTGCTTGCCGTAGTCCCACCACCGGTGGCGGTCCGTGTGCCCGCGAAGGTCAACCTGCATCTCGCCGTCGGCGACGTCCGCAAGGACGGCTACCACGAGCTGGCGACGGTGTTCCAGGCGTTGTCGCTGACCGACGACGTGCTCGTCGCGGCCGGTGAGCCGGGTGTGGAGACATCGGGTGAGGGTGCGGGCTCGGTGCCCGCCGGGGACGGCAACCTCGCCTGGAAAGCGGTGCTGGCGCTGGCCGAGCACGTCGGCAAGGACCCGGGCAAGGTGCGGATCGTGATCCGCAAGGGCATCCCGGTCGCCGGCGGCATGGCCGGCGGCAGCGCGGACGCGGCGGCCACCCTGGTCGGCTTGGCGGCGCTGTGGAAACTGGAGATCGCCCGGGACGAACTGGCCACGGTGGCGGCGAAACTGGGCAGCGACGTGCCGTTCATGCTGCACGGCGGGACGGCGCTGGGCACCGGTCGCGGCGAGCGGCTGGTGCCCGTGCTGTCCCGGCACACCTTCCATTGGGTGATCGCGCTGGACAGCCGCGGCCTGCGCACGCCGGAGGTGTACGGCGAGCTGGACCGCCTGCGCGCGGCCGGCCGGTCGGCGCGGGTGGGCGCGGTCGAGCCGGTGCTGGAGGCCTTGGCGTCCGGCGATCCCAGGCAGCTCGCGCTGTTGCTGGGCAACGACTTGCAGGCGGCGGCGGTCTCGCTGCGGCCGACGCTGCGCCGCACCCTGCGGGCCGGCGTGAACGCCGGCGCGCTGGCCGGCATGATCTCCGGCTCCGGGCCGACGTGCGCTTTCCTGTGCGCAGACGGCGAATCGGCGGTCCGGGTCGCCGCCGAGTTGGCCGGCGCCGGCGTCTGCCGCACCGTCCGCGTCGCGCAGGGCCCGGTGCCCGGCGCGCGGGTCGTCGGCGGCGAGGACATCCCGCGCCCGGTGCCGCCCGAGGTGCACGCGTAGCGGCTCGCGGCGAGGATGGCGGGATGGACGGAATCGGCGGAATCGACAGGGCCACGCGCGACTACATCGACGCCATCGACGCCGCGCACCGGCCACTGTTCGATCGGCTGCACCGGCTGATCCTGGCCGAGCGTCCCGACGCTGAAGTCGTTCTCTCCTACAGCATTCCGACCTACAAGGTCGGCCGCCGCCGGCTGTATCTCGGCGTGTGGAAGCACGGATTGTCCGTCTACGGCTGGAATCGGGGCGACGATGCCGGCTTCGCGGCTCGTCACCCGGAGCTCATGTCCGGCCGCGGGACCATCCAGCTCCGGCCTGAGGTCGCCGCCGACATCCCCGACGACGAGTTCCGTGACCTGTTCCGCTCAGCCCTGGCGATCGACTAGAGCCGCGCGGACGTAGAGTCCGAACGCGCACACTATAGTGCAGGCGTCTGCACTATAGTGTGCGCTCGTCTACTATAGTGCAGGCATTCATCCTCTGGCGATACTCAGGAGGCAGGCGGTGGAACTAGGCCGACCGCTGTCGACGGTGACCCCTACCGTCGATGGCGATGTCCTTGCTGTGCTGGCGAGGACAGATGCCGCGTTCACGACCGGACAGCTACACCGAGTTTTGGCGCGACACTCGGTGGGGGGTATCCGTAAAGTGCTCCAACGCCTCACCCAGCAGGGCACCGTGCGGTCCGAGCGGGTAGGCAGCACCTTCGCATATCGGCTCAACCGAGATCATCTTGCTGCCGAGCACATCATCGGGCTTGCCCGACTTCAGGAGACTTTCCTTGCCCGCCTTGAGAATCGCTTGCGGTCCTGGGAAGTCCCGCCGGTGTACGCAGCGGTATTCGGCTCGGCCGCCCGCGGCTCCATGACGGCGGACAGTGACCTGGACCTACTGCTCATCCGGCCGGAGTCCGTTGCCGATGGTCGGTGGGAAAAGCAGGTCAACGAGCTGGTGGCAGACGTGACCCGATGGACTGGCAATGACGCCCGAACGTTGGAGTTCGCAGCCGCCGAACTCGCCGCCCGCGGCCACGATGAGCTCGTGCTGCGCGCTGTGCTCGATGAGGGGCTTACCGTAGCCGGAACCCGGGCCTGGCTGGCCAAACAGTTCCGGAAGACGAAGGACTGACGTGCGTACCCAACCGTGCGACGCCGGAATTCGACGCGCGAGGCTGCTCAAGGCCGAGCAGTTCATCGACACCGCGAACCTGAGTCGTGACATGGCCGGCCGGGATGAGGACGTCGCCGACGTTTACGTGACGTTGTGTGTGCTCGCGGGTATCGCCGCCGCCGATGTGATCTGCTGCGTCAGGCTGGGCGAGCACGCACGGGGTGAGAACCACAACGAAGCGGTCGGCCTGCTGAAGAAGGCGGACAAGAATGCCGCGAACTACCTGAACACGTTGCTCAACCTCAAGACAAAGGCAAGCTATGGCTATCTCTCTGCTACAGCTGAAGAGTTCAGGCGAGCCGGCCGGGCGGCTGCGGCGCTGGTCGAGGAGGCTCGTCGCGCCCACACCTCCACGGGCGTCTAGCGGCAGCGGCGAAATCCAACGGCGGAAGGCACTGGTAGATGGCCAATCTGGTGAATCTTGAATCGGTCAGCAAGAGCTACGGCGTGCGGAACCTGCTGGACGGCGTGTCGCTCGGCGTGGCCGAGGGCGACCGGCCGGGTCAGCCAGGCCCGCGACCTGCGCGCCGCCGTCGTGACCCAGCGAAGTGAGCTCGCTGACCAGGTGACGGTCCGCGAAGCGGTGATCGATCCGCTGGTCGCCTCGGCCGAGCACGAGTGGGCCGCTGAAGTCGTTCTCTCGTAAAGCATTCCGACCTACACGGTCGGCCGCCGCCGACATCACCGACGACGAGTTCCGTGACCTGTCCGCTCAGCTCTGGCCAGCTGATCAGGTACCGTCTCGATGGACGATGCTTAACTTGTCGCTTGAAAGTGATGCACTAACTGATGCAGAATGGGTTCATGGCTGCTTCGTCTCGACGGGTCTCAGTGACCCTGGACAGCACCGATCAGGCCGTGCTCGACGCGTTCGTCGCACCTGACCGTGCCGAGCACGCAACGCTGGAGGCGTGGGCCGCGGAGCATGGCATGTCGGTCCGAGACTCGTCGGAGTCCTCCGTAATACGGGTGCTGGCGCAGGCAGGTGCCATGGCGCTGAGGGACGCGGCATTGGAACGTGGCTATGCCAAGCTGGCCGCCGACATCACCGACGAGGACCGTGCTGAGCGTAGAACCCGGCACCAGCGATACGCCGAGCGCGTTGACCGGCGGTACGCCGAGTGAATCCAGCGCCGATGCGCGGGCAGGTCTACTGCACGGACGTTGGCCACGGTCGCAAGCCGTGGTTGGTCGTCAGCAACAACCGGCGTAACCGCGCGCTCAACACGGTGTTGGCCGCTCGCATCACCACCACGGACAAGTCCGGAGTGCCGACGGCCGTTCCACTCGGATCCGCCGATCCTCTGGTTGGCTACATTCTTGCCGACGATCTTGAACAGCTTTACGACGACGAGGTCGCCGAGGGAACGTACTCCGGAGCGATTTCGCCCGGCACGATGCTGAAGGTGAACACGGCCTTGGCACTGGCGCTGGGCTTGCCGTGACGTCGGAGGCCGAAAAACGTACTCACTAAAGTACGGGTCACTGCTACGTCGCCGAACCCTACGGGACGTTGTCCGAAGGCGGAAGGCACTGGTAGATGGCCAATCTGGTGAATCTTGAGTCGGTCAGCAAGAGCTACGGCGTGCGGAACCTGCTGGACGGCGTGTCGCTCGGTGTGGCTGAGGGCGACCGGATCGGTGTCGTCGGGCTCAACGGCGGCGGCAAGACAACCCTGCTCGAAGTCCTCGCCGCGATCGAGCCGCCGGACACCGGCCGGGTCAGCCAGGCCCGCGACCTGCGCGCCGCCGTCGTGACCCAGCGAAGTGAGCTCGCCGACCAGGTGACGGTCCGCGAAGCGGTGATCGATCCGCTGGGCGCCTCGGCCGAGCACGAATGGGCCGCCGATCCGCGCGTCCGCGCGGCGTTGACCGGCTTGGGCGTCGACGGCATCGGCGCGCGCGGACTGGATACCCCGGTCGGCGAGATGTCCGGCGGGGAGCGGCGGCGGGTGGCGCTGGCCGCCGCGCTGGTCCGCGATCTCGACCTGCTGGTGTTGGACGAGCCGACCAACCATCTGGACGTCGAGGGCGTGCGCTGGCTGGCCGAGCATCTGCTGACCCGCCGCTGCGCCCTGGTGGTCGTCACCCACGACCGGTGGTTCCTGGACACCGTCTGCACCCGCACCTGGGAGGTCGCCGACGGCCGGGTCGAGCAGTACGAGGGCGGCTACGCCGACTGGGTCTTCGCCCGCGCCGAACGGGCCCGGCTCGCCGAGGCCGTCGAGGAACGCCGACGCAACCTCGCCCGCAAGGAACTGGCCTGGCTGCAACGTGGCGCGAAGGCCCGCACCTCCAAACCGCGCTACCGCATGGAGGCCGCCAAGACGCTGATCGCGGACGTGCCGCCGCCGCGGGACAGCGTCGAGCTGCGTTCGTTCGCCCGCCGCCGGCTCGGGCGAACCGTGTTGGAACTGGAGGATGTCACGGCGTCGGCCGGCCCGAAGTCGTTGCTGGACAAGGTGACCTGGCGCGTCGGCCCCGGCGACCGGATCGGCCTGGTCGGCGTGAACGGCTCGGGCAAGACGACGCTGCTGCGCCTGCTGGCCGGCGAGATCGAGCCGTCGTCCGGCCGCCGGATCCAGGGCACGACCGTCCACCTGGCGCATCTTTCCCAGGAACTGCACGACCTTCCGGCCAGTCTTCGGGTGCTGGAAGCGGTGCAGGAGATCGCCGGCCGGGTCGTGCTGGGCAAGCAGGAGCTGTCCGCGTCGCAACTGGCCGAGCGGCTGGGCTTTCCCGCCTCCCGGCAGTGGACGCCAGTCGCCGACCTGTCCGGCGGCGAGCGCCGCCGGCTGCAGCTGACCCGACTGTTGATGGCTGAGCCGAACGTGCTGCTGCTGGACGAGCCGACCAACGACCTCGACATCGACACCCTGCAACAGCTGGAAGACCTGCTCGACTCCTGGCCGGGCACCCTGGTGGTCATCTCGCACGACCGCTATCTGGTGGAACGGGTCTGCGACACCGTGGTGGCGCTGTTCGGCGACGGCCGGATCACCGACCTGCCCGGCGGGATTGACGAATACCTGCGCCGGCTGGCGGACCAGCCGTCGGCGGTTCCTGGCCCGGCACCGTCCGCCCGGTCGGCGCCACCGTCCGACGCGGCGGAGCAGCGGGCCGCCCGCAAGGCGTTGGCCCGGCTGGAACGCCGGCTGGACGTGTTGACCAGCCGCGAGACCGAGCTGCACCACGCGATGGCCGGCGCCGCCAGCGACACCGACCGGCTGGTCGCCCTGGACACCGAGCTGACCGCGCTGCTGGCCGAAAAGGACGATGTCGAGCAGCAGTGGCTGGCCGCTGCCGAGGCCGCTGACTGATGACGCTATCGAACACGACCGATTCGCCGTGGTTGCCGGTGTACCCGCCGGTATCGCCTTAAGCTCAGTTTTCATGAGCCGTTTCGTTGCGACATTGCTGGCCACCGCTGGCGAGTCGAGCCGGGGAATGGTTACCGGAGAGCCGAACGCGGCTCGTCGGCGCACCTGGCGGGAGGTGCACGAGGAGGCGCGGCGGATGGCCGGTTCGCTGGTGGCCGACGGGTTCACCCCCGGTTCGGCGGTCGGCGTGCTGGCCGGCGCGCCCGAGCTGATCGCGCCGGCGGTGCAGGCGGTCTGGCTCGCTGGCGGCAGCGTGACCATGCTGCACCAGCCGACCCCGCGCACCGATCTCGCGGTGTGGTCCGAGGACACCGTCAAGGTGCTGGACATGATCGGCGCCGAACTGGTGTTGCTCGGCACGCCGTTCGACGCGCTCGCGCCGGTGCTGGACGAACACGGCGTGCGACACCGCTCGCTGGCCGGTCTGCTCGACGGGGAACCGTTGGCGGAGCCGGTGTCCACCGGTGAGGACGACGTGGCGCTGCTCCAGTTGACCAGCGGCTCGACGGCCGACCCCAAGGCGGTGACGATCACCCACGGCAACTTGGCCGCGAACGTCGCCTCGATGGCGGAGGCGGCCGAACTGGACGGCGCGCGGGACGTCATGGTGTCCTGGCTGCCGCTGTTTCACGACATGGGGATGGTCGGCTTCCTCACCGTGCCGATGACGGTGGGGGTGGAGCTGGTCAAGGTCACCCCGGTGGATTTCCTGACCGCGCCGCTGCTGTGGCCGGACCTGATCACCCGCTATCGCGGCACGATCACCGCCGCGCCCAACTTCGCCTACGCCATCGTCGGCCGGCGGCTGGCCAAGGCCGACGATGACGCCGGCTACGACCTGTCCACGTTGCGCATCGCGCTCAACGGGGCGGAGCCGATCGATGAGGCGGCGGTGCGCGGGTTCGTGGCGGCCGGGGCCCGGTTCAGGATGCCGGCGGACTGCGTGCTGGCCGCCTACGGCATGGCCGAGGCGACCCTCGCGGTGTCCTTCGCGCCGCCGTTCACCGGCCTGATCGTGGACCACATCGACGCCGACGAGTTGGAGCAGGGCAACCGGGCGGCGCCGGCGCGCGATGACGAGCGTGAGCGGTCTTTCGCGCTGCTCGGCCCGCCGCTGCCCGGACTTGAGGTGTCTGTTGTGGACGATAATGGCGTCGTGCTCGGCGATCGGCAGGTCGGCGAACTGCGGGTGCGCGGCGCGGCCGTCACCCCGCGCTACCTCACCACCCACGGCCCGGTGTCCACTCAGGACGATGAGGGCTGGCTGGTGACCGGCGATCTCGGCTACCTCGCCGGCGATCAGGTGGTGGTCTGCGGGCGGCGTAAGGACGTCATCATCATGGGCGGCCGCAACATCTATCCGACCGACATCGAGCGGGCCGCGATGGCCGTGGACGGCGTGCGGGCCGGCAACGCGGTCGCCGTCCGGCTGGACGCGGGCAGCCGGCGGGAACGGTTCGCCGTGGTTGTCGAGTCCACTATGGCTGGTGATGATGAGGCGGAACGGCTGCTGCGCAAGGAGATCGCGGCCAAGGTGGTCGACGCGGTCGGCGTCCGACCGGCGGACGTGGTCGTGCTGCGGCCAGGCAGCCTGCCCAAGACGCCGTCGGGAAAGCTGCGCCGCGCCGCCGCCGGAGCGCAACTCACCGGCACCATCGCCGCCGGGTAGCCGCGTGCGAGGCACCGCCCGGCTCGTTACGTCTGAGGGCCGTGCGTCAACGAGGACGGCTGCGATCACGGCGGCCCGGTCGCGACGGTCACTATCCCCGGCTCCGGTTGACCAGCGATCAGTCGGACAGGCCGATGTGCGTGCGGTCGCGGCCGTTGTTCTTGGCCTGGTAAAGCGCCGCGTCGGCGGCCATCAGCAGATCGTCCACAGTGCTGAGACCGGGCGACGGAAAAAGGGCGCCGCCGATCGAGACAGTGAGGTCGGCGATGCTCTCCAGAGCGGCGTCGCCGCCGTCAGCGGCGTCGATGACCAGCGAATGCACGCATCTGCGCAGTCGTTCGGCCAGGTTGGTCAGGTTGCGCGAGTCACCGACGTCCGGGGCGAGGACAGCGAATTCCTCGCCGCCCCAACGACAACTGACGTCGGCGTCCCGGGTCTCTGCCCGGACCGCCTGCCCAACCGCCCACAGCACCCGGTCGCCGGCCAGGTGCCCGTAGGTGTCGTTGATCTTCTTGAAGAAGTCCAGATCGAGCAGCAGCACGCCGAGCGTGTTGCCGGTGGCGGTCGCCCGGGACAGCGCCTGCTCGGTGATCTGATGCCACCAGGTCGCGGTCAGCAGACCGGTCTTCGCGTCGGTGCGCGACGCCGTCCGGAACTGGGCGAGCAGCACACCGCGATGCAGCGCGACCAGCCCGATCACGATTCCGACCAGGAGCAGCGGATTGAACTCGATCAGCCCCGCAGCGGCCAGGCCCAGCCCGAGCGCGCCGGCTTCCAGAATCTGCTCACCGAACTGGCCCACCAGTTGGCCGGCGCGCATCCCCGGCGAGGATGCCGCGATCGCGCCGATGACCAGCGCGTAATTGACGAACCAGCGCAGTAGGGCGGCCGCCAATACGATGCCAAGGCCGACCACACCCCAGGGAACGCCAGGATGCGGGCCAGGACCCAGCGTCAACACCAGTCCGGCTGCGACAGTGCCCAGCAGCACGGTGGCATCGCTGAATACCCAGCGGTACAGCGGGCGTCTGCCTCGCCACACCCGCAGCCACGCGATGGCGTGGATGATCACGATCAATCCACAGGCCAGCGCGGGCGGCAGCACCAGGATGGCGACGAAGTCCCACAACGTCAGGCTGTCCACGAACGGGCCCGCGCCAGCCGCCAGCTTGCGGACGCGCTCGATTCTCCGGGACAGATCGATATAGACCAGGGCACAGCCGAACAGCACGGCGAGCCGGAACAGGTCGGTGTGGGTGACCACCAGTCGGGGCACGGTAGCGGCGGTTGCGCCGACCGCCAGCAGGTCGACGATGAGCACGTACAACACGACGTGCCTGGGCATCGCCCAGAGCCCCCAACCGCGGACCCACCGTGACGGCCCGACGATCAGTTGACGCATCCTGCGGCCACCCCCAGGAGGATTTTTTTGGCTGGATCAGCGTAACCCGCGGGTATTCATCGTGTCTCTCCTTGGCGGCATCCATCATGAAGAACACCCAGTTGGACCAACGGGCGATACGCGATGCGGCTGAACCTCATGGAAGGGAGGTGAGCCACCGTGCGTAACAACACCTGGACGCGCAACAACACCTGGGCGCGTAACAACACCTGGACGCGGAACAACACCTGGAGCTGAAGCTCCTGACCACAGTCGTCACCAACACCCGATGCCGTCCCGACGGCACCGCGGGATGGCCTATGCCGTCGGTTTGCCCATCACGGGAGCGGACTCACGCGACGCGGCGCGAGCCCAGGCGGTGGCCGCGAGGGCAGCGGCCACCGCTCCCGCCCCTGCCGCCGACGCGATCACGGTCGCGGGACTGAGCCACTGGGCGACCAGGCCGGCGAGCACGATGCCGATGCCCTGCGCGCCCTGCATCGCGGCGCCGGCCAGCCCCAGCGCCTGCCCGCGCCGGGCATCCGGAACCAGCCGCACGAATGTCGCATGGGTGATCATGTCGTGCGCCGAGAACAGGCCGGTGGCAATCCACAGCACCAGCGAGACGGCCAGTGTCGGCGCCCAGCCGACCGGTAACAACACCACACAGGTGGCGACGGCCATCGGCCCCAGCAACCGCAGCCGCCAGTCCGGACGGACGGCCTTGAGTACCACCATGCCGACCACGGCGCCGGCCGGAATGGCGGCGAGCAGCCAGCCCACGGCCGTGGTGCCGGCGCGGATCTGTGCGGTGTACGGCACGGCCAGGCCCTCGGGAATCACGTAGAAGCCGTTGACACAGGCCAACCCCACCAGCGCCCGCAGCCGGACGTCGCCGACGACCAGTCCCAACCCCGCGCGCAGCGACGTCCACCAGGGCCGCCAGGTCAGCGCCGGCCCGGTGACGGTGCCGGCCGGTGGGCGATGCGACCGCACGCCCAACGCGACCAACGCCACGGACACCGCGAAGGTGGCTGCGTCCAGCAGCAGCGACTGCCGGGTGCCCAGCACGGTGACCACGGCCGCACCGCCGGCGAACCCGGCGACCATGCCGAGCTGATCGGTGGTCCGGGCGATCGCCACGCCGACCAGATACCGGTCGTCGGACAGGATGGCCGGCAGGATCGCGTTGCGGGCGGCGGAAAACGGCGCGTAGCCGAGCTGCACCACGCACAGCAGTACCACCAACACGGCGATCGGTTCGCCCGGCAGCGCCATCACGGCGACCACGGCCGCGCGGCTGGCGTCGGCGGCGACCATCACCGCACGTCGGTCGAACCGGTCCGCCAGGCCGGACAACAGCGCCCCGCCGGCCAGATTCGGCAGGATGGTCATCGCGTAGGTCAGCGCGGTCCACGCCGGTGAGCCGGTCCGCTCGAACACCAGCACGGACAGGGCGATCCGCGCGAGCTGGTCGCCCACCACGGACTGCACCTGCGCCACCCACAGCCACCGGAACTCGGCGACGGCGAACACGCTGCGATAACCGGCCGAACGTTGGGTCATACCTCTCAGAATGTCGCGGAGCAAGCACACACAGCAAGCTTCAGTCAACCGTGAAAGGTGTTCTGGGCGGCTTCCAGGCCCTGGGTGATCAGTGCTTCGACGGCGTCGGCGGCGCGGTCGAGCGCGAACGGCAGTTCCTTGCGCTCCACCGAGGAGAAGTCGCGGAGCACGAAGTCGGCCGGGTCCATTCGGCCCGGCGGGCGGCCGATGCCGACCCGCACCCGGTGATAGTCCTTGGTGCCCAAGGACTTTGTGATCGACCGCAGCCCGTTGTGGCCGTTGTCGCCGCCGCCGAGCTTGAGCCGGACGGTGGCGAACGGGATGTCCAGCTCGTCGTGCACCACGATCAGCGCGGCCGGGCTCGCTTTGAAGAATCGAACCAGACCGGCCACCGGGCCGCCGGAGAGGTTCATGTACGTGCGCGGCTTGGCCAGCACCACCCGCCGGCCGGCCAGCCGGCCCTCCACCACGTCCGCGCCGGCCTTGTGCCCCTTGAACTTTCCGCCGACCCGGCCGGCCAGCTCATCGGCCACCATGAAGCCGACGTTGTGCCGGTTGCCGGCGTAGTCGGGCCCGGGATTCCCGAGCCCGACTATCAGCAGCACGTCGTCACTGTTGCCCAGCACGCCCGAACGCCCCCGGAAAAGCCGCTACGAGTGCGGTCAGTCTTCGGTCTCGTCGGCCTCGGGCTCCGCCACCTCGGTGGTCTCACCCTCCATCTGGGCCGCGGTCGGCGCGACGGCCACGTTCACCACGAGCGTGTCCGGGTCGCTGACCAGCGTCGAGCCGACCGGCAGGGCGATCTGGCTGGCGGTGAACCGGGTGCCGGCCGCGGCGCCCTCGATCGACACCTCGAACTGGTCCGGGATGTTCATCGCGTCGGCCTCGACGGTCAGCGTGGTGGCTTCCTGGCTGACCAGGGTGCTCGGACCGGGCTCGCCGGTCACCACGACCGGCACGTCCACGGTGACCTTCTCGCCGAGCTGCACGACCAGCAGGTCGACGTGCTCGATGTAGTTCTTGATCGGGTGCGTGGTGATCGTCTTGGTCAGCGCGATCTGGGTTCCGGACGAGTCGATGTCCAGCGTCAGCACGGCGTTGAGGCCGTGCTCACGGACGACTCGGGCGAACTCCAACGCCGGCAGGGCCAGATGGGTGGGGTCGGAGCCGTGCCCGTAGAGCACCGCGGGGATCTTGCCGGCGCGACGGGTGCGGCGGGCGGCGCCCTTGCCGAACTCTGTGCGCGGCTCGACGGTGAGACGTACCTCGGACACGGTGGTGCACTCCTTGCGAGAAACGAACGCGGGGCGGTCGGGTGGCGGGTGGCTACCTGCGGCGGCGGGCGGTGCGTCAACAGCGGTCGGGACAGCACGGCAGTCCGGCCGCCGCGTCGATCACGCCAGGCGCGAGGCCCGCCCTCGCCGAGGCAACCTGAATAGTTTAGGTCAGCCCGATAACGAATGTGCGCGGGGGTCGGCCGGGCGGCATCCGCCGGATTCTCAGCCGTGCCCGTTGAAGCCGTTGAACAAGCTGGTGACCGAGCCGTCCTCGAAGACCTCCTGGATCGCGCGGGCCAGCAGTGGCGCGATGGACAGCACCGTCATGCCGGGGAACCGCTTCTCCTCGGGGATCGGCAGTGTGTTGGTGAAGATCACTTCGCGGGCGCCGCACTTCTCCAGCCGCTCGGACGCGGGTCCGGACAGCACGCCGTGCGTGGCGGCCAGCACCACGTCGCCGGCGCCGGCTTCGAGCAGTTGGGTGACGGCCTTGGAGATGGTGCCGCCGGTGTCCACCATGTCGTCGATCACCACGCACAGCCGGCCCCTGATGTCGCCGACGACCCGGTTGGCGACGACTTCGTTGGGCCGGTTCGGGTCGCGCGTCTTGTGGATGAACGCGATCGGGCAGCCGCCGAGCTGGTTCGCCCACTTCTCCGCCAGCTTGGTGCGGCCGGCGTCCGGCGACACCACGGTCATGTTGTCGCGCGGATAGTTGGCGGCGATGTGCTCGGCGAGCAGCGCCTGGCCGAACAGGTGGTCCACCGGGCCGTCGAAGAAGCCCATGATCTGGTCGGTGTGCAGGTCGACGGTCATGATCCGGTCCGCGCCGGCGGTCTTGAACAGGTCGGCGATCAGCCGCGCGGAGATCGGCTCGCGGCCTTTGTGCTTCTTGTCCTGCCGCGCGTACGGGTAGAACGGCATGATCGCGGTGATCCGCTTGGCGCTGGCGCGCTTGAGCGCGTCCACCATGATCAGCTGCTCCATCACCCACTGGTTGATGGGCTGGCAGTGGCTCTGGATGACGAAGGCGTCGTTGCCGCGCACTGACTCCTCGAACCGCACGAAGATCTCGCCGTTGGCGAAGTCGTAGTTGGACTGGGGAGTGATCGAAACGCTGAGGTGCTTGGCCACCTCCTCAGCCAGTTCGAGATGTGCTCGGCCGGAGAAGAGCATCAGGTTCTTCTTCGGGGTCCCCGGCTTCGGGCTCATCCGCGCTGTCCCTTCTGATCATCTGTTTCGGTCGCGGTATCTGGTTTCGCGCTCTCGTCCAGCGCGCGCTGGGCGGCCTCGGCGGCGGCGGTGCCCGGCCGCCGACTCAGCACCCAGCCGTCGAAATTGCGTTGCGGCCCACCGGAAACGGCCAGCGCGCCGGGCGGCACGTTCCGTCGGATCACCGTGCCGGCCCCGCTGTAGGCGCCATCGCCCACGGTAACCGGCGCGACGAACATGTTGTCCGAGCCGGTCCGGCAGTGCGAGCCGACCACGGTGCGCTGCTTGCGCACGCCGTCGTAGTTGACGAAAACGCTCGCCGCGCCGATGTTGCTGTGCTCGCCGATGGTCGCGTCGCCGACGTAGCTCAGGTGCGGCACCTTGCTCCCCGCGCCGATCTCGGAGTTCTTCACCTCGACGAAGGTGCCGATCTTCCCCGATTCGCCCAGCCGGGCGCCGGGCCGTAGGTAGGCGAACGGTCCCACGCTGGCGTTCGCGCCGATCCACGACTCGCTGCCGTGCGTGCGCACCACCTTCGCGCCCGCGCCGACCGTGACGTCGGTGAGCGTGGTGTCCGGACCGATCACCGCGCCCGCGCCGACGGCGGTGCGCCCGCGCAACTGCACGCCCGGTTCCAGCAGCACATCGGGAGCGAGCGCGACGTCCAGGTCCAGCCACACGGTCGCCGGGTCGACCACGGTCACCCCGTCGCGCATCCAGCGACGCAACAGCCGGCGGTTCAGCTCGGCGCCCAGCTCGGCGAGCTGGACCCGGTCGTTGACGCCTTCGACCTGCCACGGGTCGGCGCACACCAGCGCCCGCGCCGGCCGGCCGTCGGCGCGAGCGATGCTCAGCACGTCGGTCAGGTACAGCTCACCGGCCGCGTTGTCGGTGGACAGCCGGCGGATCGCGTCGGCGAGCACGGCCGCGTCGAACGCGTAGACCCCGGAGTTGATCTCGGTGATCTCCCGCTGCTCGGCGCTGGCGTCCTTGTCCTCCACAATCGACAGCACCGCGCCGGTGTCGTCGCGGATCACCCGGCCGTAGCCGGTCGGGTCGGCGACGACCGAGGTCAACACCGTCACGGCCGCGCCGGCGCCGGTGTGCTCGGCGAGCAGCTCGCGCAGGGTGGCGGATTCCAGCAGCGGCACATCGCCGTAGCTGACCAGGACGGTGCCCTCGATCGGGCCGAGTTCGGCCAGCGCGCAGGCCACCGCGTGCCCGGTGCCGTGCTGCACCTCCTGCACCACCGTGGCCACCGGCCGGCCCAGCGATTCCGCCACCCCGGCCAGATGCTCGCGAACGGTCTCCCGGCCGTGCCCGACGACGGCGACCAGGTGTTTCGGCTGGACACCGGCGACGGCCCGCACCGCGTGCTCGACCAATGTCCGGCCGGCCAGCCGGTGCAGCACCTTCGGCGCGGCCGAGCGCATCCGGGTGCCCTCGCCGGCGGCGAGCACGATCGCACTCAGATCAGCGCACAGATGTTCAGCGCTCAGATCGGCGGTCAAGCTGGCACTCGGGTCGGCGCTCACGCCCTCGACCATCGAGGTTCTCCCTCTATCGTCACTGATCAGCGGGCATGCCGATGTTCGGCATGTCGGGTCAACCAGGGAATCGGTCCCGATACTACGGGGTATACGGATGTCGAACGGGCGGGGTGACCCCGGTGTGTGCGACCGCGCTCACCAGCGACTGAACCACCGCCGTGACCGCCGGCCGGTGGGTCGCGCCGCTGCGCCACAACACGTGGACCTGCCTGGTCAAACCCGGTCGCAACGAAATGAAACGAACTGTGTCAGCCGCGTGCTCGCGACCGAGCCGGGGAATGATCGCGACGCCCAGACCGGCGGCAACCAGCGCGAGTTGGGTGGAATGCTCGGAAGCGGTGTGGGCGATGGCAGCCGGGGTGGCCTGCCCGGCGAGCGTCGCGCGCAGCCAGTCATGGCAGAGCTGGCCGCTGGTCCAGGTCACCCAGTCCTCGCCGGTCACGTCGGTGAGGCTGACCGACCGACGATGGGCCAATGGGTGATCGGCGGGCACGGCGAGGTCGAGGTGATCGACCAGCAGGTGCCGGCCGCACACACCCTCCGGCAGCGCCAGCGGCGTGTCAGCCCAGTCCTGGACGACCGCCACATCCACATCGGTACGGCGAAGTCGCTCGATCGCGTCGCCCGGCTCCAATTCGGACAGTCGCACGGACAGCTCCGGGTAGTCGGCCCGCAGCGTGCGCAGCGCGGTCGGCAGCAGCCCGCGAGCGGCGGTGGCGAACGCGGCGACGGCGAGTTGGCCGACCACCGCACCACGGCGGCCGGCCAGGTCGGCCTCGATCCGTTCGACCTCATCCAGCAGCCGTCCGGCGTGCTCGGCCAGCACCTTGCCGGCATCGGTGAGCCGGATGCCGCGACCCTGGCGCTCCACCAACGGTTCGCCGACTTCCCGCTCCAGCTTCGCCATCTGCTGCGACATCGCTGATGTGGTGACGTGCAGGGCTTCCGCTCCGCCCCGAATGGATCCGGCGGCGGCCACGGCGTGCAGCGCGCGCAACCGGTCCAGACTCAACACGATAGTGATGCTACACAGTTGGTTGTAGAAAGACTCGCTTGTCTTAACACTCAGTGGACTGCAGGCTGGTGTTCGTGACCAATTTCGTGACCACCACGGACAACCGGACGCTCGTCCTCGGCGGCGACCTGCCAGTGCACCGCCTCGGGTTCGGCGCGATGCGGCTGCGCGGCCGGGCCGGCGCCGAGCGGGCCGCGTCGATCGCGGTCGCCCGCCGGGCGATCGACCTGGGTGTGACCTTCATCGACACGGCCGACGCGTATGACCTGGGCGGCAACGAAGAACTGTTGGCCGAGGCGCTGTATCCGTATCCGGCCGGGGTGGTGATCGGCACCAAGGGCGGGCAGTGCCACCCAGGGTCGGAGTGGATACCGCTGGGCCGGCCGGAGTACCTGCGTCAGCAGGCCGAGCTGAGCCTGCGCCGGCTGCGGATCGACCGCATCGACCTGTACCAGCTGCACCGGGTCGATCCAACAGTGCCACTGGCCGATCAGATCGGCGCCCTCAGGCAACTCCACGACGAGGGCAAGATCCGCCATGTCGGTCTGTCCGAAGTGACGATCGAGCAGATCACCCAGGCTGAGCTGATCACGCCGGTGGTCAGCGTGCAGAACCGCTACAACCTCACCGACCGGCGCTGGGACGACGTGCTCGAATATTGCCAGCGACGCGGAATCGCGTTCATCCCATGGCTTCCGGTCCAGCCCAGCGCCCACATCGACGCGGCCGGTCCGGTCACGTCGATCGCCGACCGGCTCGACGCCACCCCGGCGCAGGTGGCGCTCGCCTGGTTGCTGCACCGCTCGCCGGCGATGCTGCCGATCCCCGGCACGTCCTCGATGGCTCACCTCGAACAGAATGTGGCCGCCGGCTCGCTGTCGCTGTCCGCTGAGGACCTGCGGCAACTCGATCAGTGAGCAGTGCTCAAGAGCTGTCCGGCATCATCCAGGTCCGCCCGGTGCTCGGGTCGAACGGATTGTTGCGCGGCTCGTCCCGCCGCTGCTTGGGCTGTGCTTCGGGGGTGGCCAGTGGTATGTCAGCCGCCCGGTACGGCAGCGGCGTCAGGGCGCCGTCGCTGTCCACATCGGTGTTGGCCGGCTTGCTGGACATGGCCCGGACCGAGTTGCCGCCGGCCCGCTTGGCCAGGTACATCGCCGCGTCGGCGCGGGAGAGCACCTGGGCGGCGGTCTCGTGCGGCAGCAGCGACACCACGCCGACGGACAGGGTGACCCCCCGGGCCATCTCGGTCGGCAGGTTCGCGACCGCGCGCACCGCCCGGTTCAGCGCGGCCTCGGCGGCGGACAGCGGCGCGCCCGGCAGCAGTGCGACGAACTCGTCGCCGCCGTAGCGGGCCACCATGTCGTCGCCGCGCAGCGCGTCCCGCAGTGTGCCGGCCAGCAGTCGGAGCACCTCGTCGCCCTCGGCGTGCGAGGACTGGTCGTTGACTTCCTTGAAGCCGTCCACGTCGATCAGCCCGATGGCCACCGGGTGCATGGCCGGGTTGGCGACCAGCTCGGCCAGTCGCTCGTCCAGCGCCCGCCGGTTGGGCAGCCCGGTCAGCGGGTCCTGCAACGCCTGGATGGCGATCGCACCGTGTTCCCGGGCCAGCCGCTCGTGCTCGCGTCGGGTCGCCAGGGTGGCGATCCGTGAGCCCTGGGTGGCGTCGAGTTGGGCTTCGAGCTCGGCGGCGTAGTCCTCCAGCGCGCTGGTGGTGCGCTCGCCGCCGTCGGGTCCGGACAGGTGGGCGAACTCGCGCACCAGGGACAGCCGCAGCGCCGGTTCGGTGTGATCGTCGGCCAGCCGCTCGCGGATGTCGGCCAGCACCTCGATGGCGTCGTCGGCCCGGCCGATCACGGCCAGGCAGCGGGCCAGCGCGATGGCGACGGTGATCACGTCGCGGGTGGTGGCGGCGCTGTTCAGCAGGCCGTACAGCCGTTCCAGATGGTGCTCGCCGGGGTCGGACAGGGCGTGCGCGGCGCCGAGGTCGTGGACCTGGTCGGCGGCGTTGAGATCGGGATCGCGGGGGAACAGCGACTCCTGGAACGGGCCCTCGGCGGCGGCGGCCATCGCGGCGGCGGTGGCGAACCGCTCGGTGGCGATGCCCTCCCGGCCGATTCGCTCGGACCACAGTCCCCAGCCCAGTTGCAGCCGGACCCGGTTGATCAGGTGCAGCGCGATCTCGTGCGGGCCGCCGCCGTCGTGGATCGCGGCGTCCGCACGGATGATCACCCGATCGGCTTCCTCGTACACGCCGAGCTGGGTGAGCGTGAGCCCGATGTCCAGCAGCACCGCCGCGTACAGCTTGCGCCAGCCGCGGTTGTCGGCGGCCAGGTCCGGGATCGGGTCCTCGTCGAGCATGGCCAGCGCGAGCGCGACCTCGGTGACGGCGGTGTCGACCGCGCTGGCGAACAGCGCGCGGTGGCCGCGCAGCGCGTGCGCGCCCGCCTCCAGCACGACGAGGCTGTGCCGCCGGCCCAACGCCAGCATCTCGTCCATCAGCGGGTCGATGTAGTCGTCGTGGGGCGAGACGATCAGCCGTGCCTGGATGTTGTGGCGCAGCATCTGGCCCACGGATCGCGGGTCGGCGCGCCGTAACGTTTCTTCCAGCAGATCGTTGAGCTCAGAAAGTATGTCCTGCTGGGTAATGGGGTCGGTACGCTGAGCGACGGCAAGCAGCTCACGTGCACGGCCAAGCAACCATGCCTCGGAGATCTCGCTGTACGACGACACCGCGTTGGCCGAAGGGCCGACCACCTCCTCGTGCAGCGGGTCACCCCCATCTACTAGGGCCGTACGCTCCGCCGCCAGGATTCGAACCTGGACACTCGGAACCAAAATCCGATGTGCTGCCATTACACCACGGCGGATCAAGCGAGCAGCCGTTGCTGAGGCCGTTCACCCGTTGGACGAACATGGTGGCACGCGCGGCCGAGAGTTGTCAGACCGGCCGCACGACAACACACTGCCGCCTGGATCACGGACTCTGGTGTGCTGACCGTGCGGGAACCTACGCTGTCGTGGTTACGTTGGCGTTGGCAAGGTTACCCTAACAGTGAGGCCCTCTCTATGACGACCACAGTGGACCCGACCGTCAAAGGCGGTCCCCAACCGATCACCGAAGGCCGCCGCGGGGGCACGGCGCAGTTCGCCGTGTACGTGTTCGTCGCCGTGCCGATGATCGCGCTGGTCGCGGCGGTGCCGTTGGCGTGGGGCTGGGGGCTCAACTGGGTGGACGTGATCCTCGCGGTCGCCTTTTTCTACATCAGCGGGCTCGGCGTGACCATCGGATATCACCGGCACTTCACCCACGGGTCGTTCAAGGCCAAACGCTGGCTGCGCATCCTGCTCGCCATCGCCGGCAGCATGGGCCTGCAGGGTCCGCCGATCGTCTGGGTAGCAGACCACCGCCGACACCACGCCTTCTCCGACCGCGAGGGCGACCCGCACTCGCCGTGGCTGTTCGGCACTTCGCCGGCGGCCATTGCCAAGGGCTTCTGGCACGCGCACATGGGCTGGCTGTTCGACCGGGACATCACCAACCAGCGCCGGTTCGCGCCGGATCTGCTGGCGGACAAGGACATCGTGTGGGTCAGCAATCTGTTCCCGCTCTGGACGACGGTGTCGTTGTTGCTGCCGGCGGCGATCGGCGGGCTCGTCAGCTGGTCGTGGTGGGGGGCGCTGACCGCGTTCTTCTGGGCCGGTCTGGTCCGCGCCGCCGTGCTGCACCACGTCACCTGGTCGACCAACTCGATCTGCCACATGATCGGCGAGCGGCCGTTCACGTCGAGGGACAAGGCCACCAACTTCTGGCCGCTGGCGATTCTGTCCTTCGGTGAGTCCTGGCACAACCTGCACCACGCCGACCCGACGTGTGCCCGGCACGGCGCCAAGCGCGGCCAGATCGACACCTCGGCGCGGCTGATCTGGCTGTTCGAGAAGGCCGGCTGGGTGTGGAACGTGCGTTGGCCCACCCCGCAGCGGCTGGCCCGCATCGCCGCCGAGTAGTTCGCTGGCGCGTCCGGCCCAGGTCCATGTCAGACCTGGGCCGAACGAGTCACCAGATGGCGTGCTCCCAGAGCGCCGAGACCGGAACGGCCTGCAGCCGATCGCCGAACGAATAGGACTCGGCACCCAGGTGAAAGACAATTCCGGCGGTGAACCGATCGCCAAGTTTGTCCCGCAGCCAGGCCAGATGGCGGAAGTCCTTTCGGGTTACTGATGAGGTCGCCTTGACTTCGATGCCGATGATCCGGCCGTCACGAGTTTCCAAAATGAAGTCAATTTCCCGGCCGTCGCGGTCGCGGAAATAATGAAGTGCCACGCCGCGGTCCTGATGGGCGAGCAGCTTTGTGAGTTCGGTCGCGACCAGAGTTTCGACCAGCGGGCCGAGCGATGGATGGCCAGTTTGGCGGAGTGCCTCGGCGTCGACGCCCATGAGGTATGCGGCGATCCCGGTGTCGGTGACGTAGGTCTTGGCGGTTTTGGCTGTCTTGGTGGTCAAGCTGGTGGACCAGGCCGGCACTCGCATGGTGAGGAATACAATGTCCAGATAGGACAGATAGTTTCTCGTGGTGATGTGATTGAGGCCAACCGTCCGAGCGAGATCGGCGAGGATCGCCGGACTGCCGGTACGCGCGACAAGCAGACTGAGTAGTCGGGGAATAAGCGTACCCTGTTTAATGTCGGCGAATTGCCGCACGTCACGTTGGATAACAGTTTGGAGATATCCCTCGAACCAGCCCCAGCGTCCTGGTCCAGCGGGGATTCTGATGGCCTCGGGATATCCGCCCGTGCAGATGAGGTCCAGATAATCCGCGCGAGACCACGGTGATGATCCGGCTGCCAGCAGTTCGCGCGGTGAATTAACCATTATTGCGACGGTGTCCGTGGTGATCCCGGCAAGCTCGACGCCCGCGAAGGGCCAGAGGTCGACGAACGCCGCGCGACCGGCCAGCGACTCGGACAGTGTGGGTATCGTGAGGAACCGGGTCGAGCCGGCGAGCACGTACTGGCCGGGGTCGTTGGACTGGTCGACCAGGTACTTGATGGCCAGCACCAGTGGATCGCCGCCGCGCTGTACCTCATCGATGATGATCGGCTGCTCACCCTGCCGAGCGAATTCGATGGGGTCGTTCAGGGCTGGGGCGAGCGTGAGCGGCTCATCGAGCGAACGAAGCGAGCCGCCGTGTGTGTCCCGGAACAGTCGTAGCAGTGTGGTCTTGCCGGACTGGCGTGGACCATTGACGATCACGATGCGCAGCGCGCGTGACAACATGTCAAGTCGACCCAGGGCCAGTCAGGTCACGAAGTGAGGCACGTCACGAGACTATCAGAATTGTCGATAGTCAACTATCGACATTGTCGATAGTCAGCTGTCGACTTTGTCGATAGTGACGGCCGGCACGGCCCGCGCGGCTACTCGCGGACCTGGTGCAACGTTTAGGGTTCGGACGTGACCGAGCCCGCGAGCCAGCACCTGCGACTTACGGTCGACGGCCAGGTGGCGACCCTGACCATCGACCGGCCAGAGCGGCGCAACGCGCTGAGCTACCAGATGTGGTCGGCGATCCCCGAGCTGATCGAGCGGGTGCGCGCTGACGACGACGTGCGGGTGCTGGTCATCCGGGGCACCGACACCTTCTCGGCCGGCGCGGACATCAGCGAGTTCCGCACCCTGCGCCGCGATCCGGAGGGCGCCCGCCGATACGGCGCGGCCGTGCACGCCGGCGAGCGGGCCATCGCCACCCTCGGCAAGCCGACCATCGCGGCGATCACCGGCTACTGCGTCGGCGGCGGCTGCGAGATCGCGCTGGCTGCCGACATCCGTATCGCGGCGGCCGATGCCCGGTTCGGTATCACCCCGGCCAAGCTCGGCATCGTCTACAACTTCACGTCCACCAAGCAACTCGTGGACGCGGTCGGTCCGGCCTGGGCGAAGCAGATCCTGTTCAGCGGCGACCTCATCGACGGGCCGACCGCGCTGCGCGTCGGCCTGGTCAACGAACTGCACCCGGCCGAGGCGTTGGACGGTCGGATCAAGGAGCTGACCGAATTGATCGCCTCCCGCGCTCAGGTCAGTGTGCGCGGAGCCAAGACGATCATTGGCCGGATTGTTGACGGCCAGCACGAGGATGACGAGATTCACGCGCTCTACGACGACGCGGTGAGCAGCCCCGAATACGCCGAGGGTGTAGCGGCCTTCCTGGAAAAGCGCGCGCCCAGGTTCTGATCAACTGGCTTTTCGGAACGTGTCGAATCGCGTCGCCAACCGGTCCCGATCGGGTTGGTCCGCTTTTCGAGCCGGTAGCGCCAAGACCCTGCCATGCATCTCCTGCAATCCATGGAGCAGCATCGGACCGTCGATCTCCGCCAGCAATTCACCGTCGATATGCACGTGATAATCGGGGGAGACGCCCAACAGGTTCCGGTCGTAGGCGGCGTGGTGGATCTTGCACAGACTCAGGCCGTTGCTCACCACCGGAAGCCCGCCGGCCTCGCTGTCGGCGATGATGTGCGCGGCGTCAAGGAGTTCGCCATGCTTGAGTGTGCAGACCGCGCACTGCACGGAATAGGCGCGAATGACGCGGCCGCGGAATTCGGGCTGGTGCAGTCGGGTCCGCGCGATTCGCTGGGCGTAGCGGCGCTGGTCATCGGTGAGATGCAGTGGATCGGACAGGAACCGCACGCTTTCGTCCAGCGCCAGCACGAACTGCCGTCTCTCCCGATCATCGGCGACGACGTACACCGGAAAGATCGGCACGTACACGCCGGTATCAATTTTACGGGCCAGAATGAGCGGCAGCTCAAGTTCCAACGCGCGGCGCAGCTTGGTGTTGTCGCCGTCGGCCGACCCGGCTCGGTAGTCGTAGTGAAGTAGACCATCGTCGGTCTCCCGGTCCGCGTACGGACCGTCCGGCGAGCTGACCACCGTGAGTGTGCCGTGCAGATCGCGCGGGTTCCAGATACCCCGGGAGTGGTCGATGAGCCGGCGCTTGGTCCCGTCGATGGCGAAGTCGGACAGCTCTGCCCTGGTCACCGTGCCGCCGTTCTGGGCGGCGAGCGTGGCGAGCCGATTCATCACCCGCTGGCGAAATGACCGCTCGTCCGCGATGTCCACACCTGATGTTTAGCAGGTCGGGCAGCCATTTGCCATGCCTCAGCCGCACGTGTCCGAACTCGGCGTAGCTTCGCCGAGAAAGATCGAGGCCCCGGTAATCTATCGCTACCAGGGCGACAGGGAACTGTCCGGGGCTCGCCGTCACACGGTAGCCGACGGCTGGTGTCATCGCCAGGGTTGCCAGGCGACGCAGGTTGGCCGCCGGCCGCCAGTGGCCATGTACTCGTGAGCGGCTTGGCGCGCGATGGCGAGGGGAATTTCGGCGTCGGCTGGATATTCGGTGTCCGAGTCCATGTAGTAATACAGGATTTCTGTGTCAGACACTGCGGTTCCTCGGCTGAAGCATCCGCGACGGTGCGGTTCTCCTGAGTAGTACAGCGTTCCCCGGTTGTTCTTGGTGTCCATGCCGACGTCGAGAATCGCGCGGCCGGGGTCGCCGTCGATCAGCAATTCCACGATGTTCGGACCATCCCATCCGGCGATCTCATCGAGCACGGCGTCCAGTTCGGCAGCGGTGTGGACGATAGTCGGATCGTCATTCTCGGGATCGAACCAGGCCTTCAACGCCACCACGGTGTTGCCCCTCCCGTGTATCGCTTGTACATCTTGGCCCCCTGCCGGGTCACTCCGTGCACCGTCAGGGTTGATCCCTCCGGCAGCAGGATCGGCACGAGGGTGTCACAGCCGTAGTCACCTTTGCAGGGCGAGTGGTTGATCACGACGGTCACGTGCCGGATGCCGTTCCGCAGCATGTGGGCCGCGAGCTTCAGTTCCACGTCCCCAGGGCGAGTCGTGGCACCAGGCATTCCCCGGCGTTCGAGCTCGTGTTCGGCAAACTCGGAGTCATGGTCCCTGCCGCTGATGATCGATCGTGTTGCTCCGTCCGCCCCAACCCATCGGCCGTGTGTCTTCCGGCCTTGTCCTGCCGTCACACGCGGAGGCAGTTCGCGGCGCAGTTCTTCGATACGGTTGGCAGGAACGACCGGTGGCTCATCGGAGCTCACCGTGCGTGGGCTGGTGGTTGGCGCTGCCGGTCGAGCGAGAATGGCTGGATCG
>DASZLR010000020.1:0-10033 GCA_035552275.1 Pseudonocardiaceae bacterium
CCGGTCTGGTGCAAACAATGGATTACTCTCGGGCCTCGATGACGCAGCACGCCATAGCCGACGCCGATATCGAGGTCCGGCTGACCGCACGCCTGCGGCGACAGCAAACGCTGCAACGAACCGATCTCAGCTACTCGGCATTGATTGGCGAGCCTGCACTCCGCACCATCGTCGGCGACCCCTCAATCCAGGCCGCTCAACTGCGGGCGCTGCTGGCCGCAGCCAAACGGCGAAACGTCTCGGTCCGCGTCGTGCCCGCTGCGGGCCAGGGGCATCCAGGTCAGCTCGGTGCCTTCATGACCTTGTGGTTTCCCTCGGAGCATCCCATTGTGCACGTCGAGATGGCTACCTCGGGGGCGTTTCTCGACAAAGATCCCCAGGTCCAGCCCTACCTGGACGCGCTACCCCGGATCGAGGCCGTTGCGCTGAGTGGGACAGAATCACTGCGTTTGATCGCGAACATCGTGCGTGAGATGGAGGCCTCGACGTGACCAGCATTCGGTGGCGCAAGTCCAGCTACAGCGGTCCTCAGTCCGATTGCGTGGAGCTCGCGCACACCCGCGATCAGGTCCGGGACAGCAAGGCCCCCAACGGACCGGCGCTCGCCGCGTCCCTGTCCGGCCTGCTGGCAGCCGTCAAGTCGGGCCGTTTCGACCGCTGACCAGCTCTACTCCATCCGGGTGGTCTTCACCTGTTAGGTCAATCCAGCCCCGTGCGCCCGAGGGTCTTGCTACTCTCGGGCGCGATTGGATGATGACCGCAGCGTGATGGGGGCACCACTCGCGATGACCGACCCAAGCAACCTCCGCGACCAGCAGCTGAACCAGCAGATCACCTCAGATGAGGTGGTCGCGGTCGTTGACGCCGTGAACGGCCGCCTGGGCTACAACCCCGCCGCCCACGGCGGCATGGGCAAGGGCTACACCTTCTCCCCCGAGCAAATCGAGACCCAAATCACAGGCTGCTCCAAACTGCTCACATCGCTGAACAACCGCTTGCAGACCGCCGAGCAAGCGGTCGAGCACTTCTCCGTCGCGCCAGCTGGTGATCCGGTGAGCCAGAGGATGAGCACCGGTCACAGCAACTGGTCCGGGGATCTTGCGACCAGTATCACGAACAAGATCACCGAGACTCAGCAGTGGATGGATCAGCTCAAGCAGGCGAAGGCGAACTACATGGCCCAGGAGCATCTCAGCGAGGCGCAGTGGCACCGGCTGACGTTGGGGCTGGAAGCGTGAACCTGCGGAAGCTGTCCGTCGCCGTGCTGTGCCTGGCGGCTATCGCGAGCACGCTAGCGGCGTGCTCATCTGGCTCGAACAACGCCGGGCCGACGACGACCACTATCAGTGCCACGACGACCACAGACCCGGTGCCGACGGTAGCTCATCCACTGGACTCATCCAAGTTCGAGAACACGCCGTGTTCCTCGCTCACCACAGCGCAGGTCGAAGCTCTCGGCGTTCCGGCACCGACCGCAGACAACACCCCCGGCGCGGTCGGATCGGCCTGCACCTGGAGTGCCGGTGGTGACAGCGGCATCCTCAATGCCGTGGCTGTCACCTGGGACACCAGCGACAGCAATGGGATGCAGTACGCCTATCAGCGGAAGTCCAAGTTCAAATATTGGACAACCACTTCGGTCGATGGCTACCCAGCGGTTTTGGGCGATGTCCTCGATGAGCGACCGTCTGGCACCTGTGCTGTCAACGTAGGCGTCAGCGATCACATGCTGTTCATCGTGCACTACTACGGTCGTGATGAGCCGCAGAAGTCGCAGTCGTGCCAGTTGGTCGTGCAGGTGGCCGCTGATGTGCTCAAGAATTTGGGTGGGTGAGTGTTGTGGGGATGACGCCGGAAGAGATCTACGCGAACTTCCAGGGCGGCACGGGAACAGTGTCGCAGCAGGGCGGTCACGCCAACGTCCGTGACCTGTCTACGCAGTTGCCGGAGCACGCCGATGATGTGCAGCGGATCAAGGACGGGGTACAGCAGGCGTGGACGGGTGACGCGGCCGAGGCGGCGGTGTCGGGGTTGTCGCCGATCGCGGACGGTTTGATGACCACCGGCGGCGCTGCGGATACCGGGCAGGGCGCGATTTCGGGCAGTATCGACGCCTATCATCTGACGGCCTCGAAAGTGGTGCCGATGCCGCCGAAGCCGGCGTTGCAGGACCCGCTGAACGTACTGTTCAACGGCGGCCAGACGAAGACGATGTTCCAGCAGGCCACCGCCTACCAGGATGCCGCGAACACCAACGTGACCGCGATGCAGCAGTACGACCAGACCGTCAGCAGCCATCTCGGCACTCTGCCGCCGGTCGACACGACGGCCCCGCCGGCACCCGCGCCCGCTGGCGCGAACAGTATTCCGGTGTCGGTGCAGGTCGCCCCGCCGGCGGGCAGCACTCGCGCGCCCTCGGTGAGCGGGCGCACCGGCAGCGGTTCCAGCGGCGGCGCGGGTTCGACGGCGACACCGCCCTACAGCGGCGGATCGGCGCGGCCGGTCGGACCGGTCGGCGCGCCGCAACCACCCGCCCCGGTGAACCCGGTAAATACGTCGACCGGCACGTCCAGCTACACCGGCCAGCCGGGATTGCTGAACCCGGTCGCCAACCCGGCACCCGGTGGTGTGCCGATCAGCACCGCTGCACCCGGCCCCGATCCCAGCTATACCGGCAATATCGCCGGAATCCTCGCCGGTGAGCAACCGCCTGCGGGCCTGCCCGGCGAAGGCGGCATCGGCGGCAAGGCCGGCATCGGCGGTGGCTCCGCTGGTGGCGCCGGTGGATTGGGCGACGAGCCGACACCGAAGGCGACGCCGGGCGCGGGTGCGGGCGGGCCGGGCTCCGAACCGGAGCCGGGAACCGGTGGCCGCAGTGGTGTCGCACCCACCACCATGGCCGACGAAGCCATGACCGAAGGTGGCGCGGCGGCCAAGCCCGGCGCTGGTATGGCCGGCGGCGGCATGGGCGGCGCACGCGGCGGGAACTCCGAAGACGCCGAACACAAGCGCAAGTACGACATCCACGCCGACCCGGCCCTGTTCTACAACCAGACTCCGACCGCGCCGCAGGTGCTGGGCGAGACCGAAGCCGAGTACGAGGCGCGGATCGCTCGCGACTCCGGCCAGAAACGCTGATCCCCACCGGGATCCGTCCGGGGAAACCATGCTGGGGAATGACGTCACGCTGCCCGCCAGCGCGCTCACGCTGATGTTGCGCGTCCAGCAACTCACCGAAGAACCGCACCCGACCCTCGCCGGCGCCCCGATGTGGACCAGCACCGACGAAGACCACAACGCCAACCGGCAGATGTGGTCGATATTCGAGCGGCTCGGCCTGGTCGACCGGCGCGGCCAGCTCGACGGCGGCGCGTTCCGCACGCTGGCCATACTCGCCCGCCCGAGCGTCGAGTACTACGCCTGGCTCTATCACCACGGCCGGCAGCGCGAGCTGCACGCCGCCGTCCTGGTCGCCGCGCTCGGCGACGAGATCGCTGTCGCCTACCGCGACGAGGACACCGACATGGTCGAGTTGTCCAGCCTGCGCCACGAATCCCTGCCCGAAACTCTGGTCCGGCAACTGCCCCAGGTGCCACCGGCCCGCATCGACGCGCTCAACCTTCGTCGCAGCGACCTCGCCGCCAGCGATGACACCAGCGACCTGTTCTGGCAGCCCGGCGACAGCCACACCGCCGACCCCGGAAAGCTCCGATCGCTGGCCGAGCAGTCGCTGATCGGCACCGGCGAGCTCTACGTGTGCGTCCATGACCACGCCGGTCGACCCAGCCGCACCACCGAGCCCATCGTCTACCGCGACACCCGCGCCGGCCGCGCGATCATCGTCTGCTCCGCCGAGCACATCAGCATCGCCCCGGCCACGCCCGCGCTGCTCGCCGACCGGCTCCGCGCCGCCCAACATCAACTCGGCCACTGAGCTCAGCCGCGTCCACCCTCTATTACCGATTATTGCGGTCAAAGTGACAACATTTAACTATTAGCTTGACTCGGCGGGAAAGGTCGGGGATAGTCGGCTCAGATTTCGCGGCCCCATTTGACATGCCCGGGTGTTCACGAAGGGAGTTCTTTTTGCTATGCGCAAACGAAAGATGCTTCTGATACCGCTGGCGTTGCTCGCTCTGGTGGCGACGTCCCTGACCTGGGTGGTAGCCGGTTCGGCGTCGGCCGACACCAGCCCGACGTCCGCCGATGTCGTGTTGGGCACGTTCAACCTGAACGCCAACGACACCGGCCAATCGATCTTCCCCGGCCTGCTCGGCGAACTGCTGCACAACAACTTCACCTTCAACATCAAGCCGCCATGCACGGACTGCCAGATCACCTCGTTGGCGCCCGACCTGACCGACACCTCGGGCAACAGCGTCAACATGGACACCGGCCCGATGCTGCACCACTTCGTGCTGTATCAGCAGGGCGGACAGGACGTGTCGTGCCCGAGCGGCATCTACCCCGGCTTCATGGGCAAACGGCTGTTCGCCTCCGGCAACGAGCGCACCTCCATCCCGCAGATTCCCGGCTACGGCCTCTACATCGCGCCGGGCGCCTCGTTCGCCATGACGTCCGACCTGATGAACTACGCGAGCACACCACAAACCGTGCAGATCCGACTGCACGTCACCTGGGTTCCGGGCAACACGCTCAAGCAGATCACCCCGGTCTGGCTGGACGAGACCGGCCCCTGCGGGTACTCGTACATGGACGTCGGAGCCGGCCAGACGCACCAGTCGACCAGTTGGACGTCGAACATCAGCGGCACACTGATCGGCATGGGTGGGCACGTGCACGCCTACGGGCAGCACATCTCGGCGGTCGACACCACGACGAACACGCCGCTCTGTGACTCGGTGGCGACGCAGATGACAATGAGCATGGGCGCGGCGGCCGGCGTGCCCATGATTACCAACATGACAAAATGTATCGGCCAAGCACCCAATTATGTGGCCCAGATTCATCAGGGCGACACGATACAGATGGATTCCTATTACAACGCGCCCAGTCCACAACAGGGCGTGATGGGCATCAGCATCATGTATATCGCCCAGAGCTGACGGGTAACTGGGCTGACCGGGTGACTGATCGCAGCCGCGCCGTGCCATCCATCGCACGGCGCGGCTGCGATCTGCCGGAGCCGTCAACCGGCGATGAGTCGCGAGCGCACCTCGGGCGCGGCGGTCCGGCGAGCGTCGGCGGCCTGATCGTCGGGCTGGCTCTGCGAATCGCGTTCGGCCTCAACCCGCACGATGTACGCCTCGACCTCCTGCGCGACCCGCTTGTCGTCCCAGCCCAGCACTTTCGCCATCATCCGGGCGACCGGCAGCGCGCATTCCACGCCCCGATGCGGATATTCGATGGAGATCCGGGTGCGCCTGGTGAGCACGTCCTCCACATGCAGGGCGCCCTCGTGGCTGATCGAGTAGGCGACCTCCACCCACAGGTAGTCCGGCGCGCCGGGCACCGGCTTGAACAGCTCGCGATCCTCGTCGCCCAACGCCAGCACCTCATGGATCAAGCTGCCGTAGCGGTCCAGCAGATGCCGGACCCGGTACGGATGCAGGCCGTGTCGAGCCGCCAACTGGTCCGCCTGGTTGACCAGGGCGTGATAGCCGTCCGCGCCGAGCAGCGGCACCTGGTCGGTGATCGAGGGCTGCAACCGGCCGCGCAACTCGCCGCCGGCCGCGTCCACCGCGTCGGCCGCCATCACCCGATAGGTGGTGTACTTGCCGCCCGCGATCGCGATCAGCCCCGGCGCGACCCTCGCCACCGCGTGCTCCCGCGACAGCTTCGAGGTGTCCTCGCTCTCCCCGGCCAGCAACGGCCGCAGCCCGGCGTAGACGCCCTCGATGTCGTCGTCGGTGAGCGGCGTGGCCAGCACCGCGTTGACGCGGTCCAGGATGTAGTCGATGTCGGCGCGGGTGGCCGCCGGATGAGCCAGGTCCAGCTCCCACGCGGTGTCGGTGGTGCCGATCAGCCAGTGGTTTCCCCACGGCACCACGAACAGCACCGACTTCTCAGTGCGCAGCACCAGCCCGGACTCGCCGACGATCCGATCGCGCGGCACCACGATGTGCACGCCCTTGCTGGCCCGCACCCGGAACCGGCCCCGGCTGCCGGCCAACTTCTGCAGGTCGTCGGTCCACACGCCGGTGCAGTTGATCACCGCGCCGGCCAGCACCTCGCCCTCGCGGCCGTCCTCGACGTCCCGGATCCGCACCCCGGACACCCGATCGGCCTCCTTCAGAAACCCGACCACCTGCGTCGACGTCCGCACCACCGCGCCGTAGTGCGCGGCCGTGCGGGCGACGGTCAGGGTGTGCCGGGCGTCGTCGGCCTGCGCGTCGAAATACCGGATGCCGCCGACCAGCGAGTCACGCCGCAGCGCCGGAAACAGCCGCAGCGCACCCGCCCTGGTGAGGTGTCGCTGGCCGGGAACCGAACGCGCGCCACCCATCCGGTCGTACAGGAACAGACCGGCGGCGGTATAGGGACGCTCCCAGAACCGGTGCTTCAGCGGATACAGGAAGCTGACCGGCTTGACCAGATGCGGGGCGAGCCGGGTGAGCATCAGCTCCCGCTCCCGCAACGCCTCCCGGACCAGCCCGAACTCCAACTGCTCCAGGTAGCGCAGACCGCCGTGGAACAGCTTGCTGGACCGACTGGACGTGCCCGACGCCAGATCGCGCTGTTCGACCAGCGCGACCCGCAGCCCACGGGTGGCCGCGTCCAGCGCGGCGCCCGCGCCGACCACCCCGCCGCCGATCACCACCAGATCGAACTGCTCGGTCGTCAGCCGCTGCCAGGCCAGCTCCCGCTGCCCCGAACCGAGCCGATTGCCCAGCTCAGGCGGGGACGAGGGGCCCGTCATCAATCGCCTCCCACGGGTGCTGAGTTCCGGCTGAATCCGCGCGGCCAACGCTACCCGCGTGCGCCTGCGCCAACGACCCGACCGGCCCTGGCACGCTGATCGCATGGCCGAGTACATCGCCGCGATCGACCAGGGCACCACGTCGACCCGATGCATCGTGTTCAACCACGACGGGCGGGTGGTGTCGGTCGACCAGACCGAACACCGGCAGATCCTGCCCAGGGCCGGCTGGGTCGAGCACGACGCCGAGGAGATCTGGCGCAACACCCGGCGGGTCGCGGCCGGCGCGCTGGCCAAGGCCGACCTGACCGCGCGGGAGATCGCCGCCGTCGGCATCACCAACCAGCGGGAGACCACGCTGGTCTGGGAACGCGCGACTGGCCGGCCGATCCATCCGGCGATCGTCTGGCAGGACACCCGCACCGACCGCATTTGCGCCGAGTTGGGTGCGCTCGGCGGCGGCCAGGAGCGGTACCGGCGGGCCACCGGACTGCCACTGGCGACCTACTTCTCCGGGCCGAAAATCCGCTGGCTACTGGACAATGTGGACGGTGCGCGGGCGAAGGCGGAAGCCGGCGAGCTGCTGTTCGGCACCATGGACACCTGGCTGCTGTGGAACATGACCGGCGGCCCGGACGGCGGCGTGCACCTCACCGATCCGACGAACGCGTCCCGAACCCTGTTGATGGACCTGGACACGTTGCGCTGGAACGCCGACATCGCCGACGAGATGGGCGTGCCGCTGGCGATGCTGCCGGAGATCCGCTCGTCGGCGGAGCGGTATGGGCCGGTGCGCGAGCGCGGCGCGCTGGGCGGGGTTCCGGTCGCCGGCATCCTCGGCGACCAGCAGGCGGCCACCTTCGGCCAGGCGTGCCTGTCCCCCGGCGACGCGAAAAACACCTACGGCACCGGCAACTTCGTGCTGCTCAACACCGGCAGCGAGCAGGTCCACAGCGAGAACGGCCTGATTACCACCGTCTGCTACCAGATCGGCGCGCGGGAACCGGTGTACGCGCTGGAAGGGTCCATCGCGGTGACCGGCTCGCTGGTGCAGTGGCTGCGGGACAACCTCGGCCTGATCGGCGCCGCGCCCGAGGTCGAGGAACTGGCGCGGTCGGTGCCGGACAACGGCGGCTGCTACTTCGTGCCGGCGTTCTCCGGCCTGTTCGCGCCGTACTGGCGGTCCGACGCGCGTGGCGCGATCGTCGGGCTGACCAGGTTCGCCGGGCGCGGACATCTGGCGCGCGCGGCGCTGGAAGCCACCGCTTTCCAGTCGCGCGAGGTGATCGAGGCGATGAACGCCGACTCCGGCGTGCCGCTGCGATCGCTCAAAGTGGACGGTGGCATGGTGCACAACGAGCTGCTGATGCAGTTTCAGGCCGACATCCTGGACGTGCCGGTGATCCGGCCGGTGGTGAACGAGACCACCGCGCTCGGCGCCGCCTATGCCGCCGGGCTCGCGGTGGGCTACTGGTCCGGTGCGGACGAGATCGTGGCGAACTGGGCCGAGGACCGGCGCTGGCAGCCGACCATGGCAGCGGCGGACCGGGACCGGCTGTACCGCTCCTGGCGCAAGGCGGTCACCAAGACCTTCGACTGGGTCGACTGATCAGGACATCGGCACCAGCCACACCGAGGCGGTATTGCCCGGACCCGCGGCCAGTGCGCTGACGAACGGGGTGAGCGAACCGCAGCCGGTGAATTGCGGAATGGTGTAATCGCCGGTCAGCGAGCCACCGTCGGTCAGCAAGAAATTGGCGCCGGATTTGACCACGATGTCGGCCGGCACGCCGGTCTGACAGGTGGTGGAACCGCTCAGCACCGTCCTGCCCAGCACCGAAAGGCTGGTCAGCCGGATCGTGTCGGCCGAGTGGAATGTCGCCACCCCGCCGGAATACGTGCCGGTGGTCTTGCCGGCCGGAATGACCCGGACGGTCGCCGTACCCGAAATGAATCCGAACAGGTTGAACGGGACCGTGGTGTCCGCGAGTTTCAGATCTCCGGTGGAGTTCCCGGTCGCCGGATTGACGGCGATCGCGAGGCTGCCGGTGTTGTCACCGAAATGGGCGTCGGAGTTCAATGCCGCGATATGACTCGACGCGGTCACCCAGTAGTCGATCGAACTGGGCAGCGCCGGGGTCGTCGTGGTGGTCGTGGTGGACGACGACGTGGGCGGCGCACAGCTCTGGCTGGATGCGGTGTTCGGCTCCGGGCTCGGCCCGGTCGACGGTGCCGTGGACGGTGCCGTGGAGATCGTGGTCGGCTGGTCGCATCCGACGTTGAGCACGGTCGTCACAGGCTCGGTCCAGTTGGGGCCGCAATCGACGGACAGCGTGTAGTAGCCGACCGTCGAGGTCGCGTCGCCGGTGCCACCGTAGATCGGGCCGATCGGACCCGAGCCGTCCGGTGTCAGGACGACCGGTCCGGCCAGGCCGGGCGAGTTGATGGTGAGGCTCGGCGCCGTGTCGTTGATGCAGTACGCCGAGATGGTGACCTGCGCGCCGGGCGCGACAGGATTGGGCGTTGCGGTGATGTACGGCGGTTCGGTCGCGTTCGCGGTGCCGGTGACCAGCACCAGCGCCGTTCCGGTCGCCACCGCTGCCGCCACTAACCCGGCGGCGAGTCTCAGTCGGTTGATCTTCATGACGGGCTCCCTCCCAAAAATCCGGCTCCCTACCGGATGCTGGGGAGACGCCGATCATGCCCCGGAGGTTGCCGTGAACAACAAACGGAACCGATTCCGATCTCGTTAACAGTTTCCGACGTTACAACTTCTTGGCGTAAACGATGACGTTGTCCACATAACTGCGCTCCGCGCGGTTGAACGAGCCACCACAGGTGATCAGCCGCAGCTCCGGATCGGTGGTGTTGCCATACCCCTGATCCGTCGGGAACGCCGTCTTGGGCACCTGCTGCACGCTGGTCACCGCGAAGGTGACCATGCTGCCGTCCTGCCGAGTCACCACGATCTGATCGCCGGCCACCAGTTCGTGCAGCCGGTAGAAGATGCCGATCTGCCTGTCGCCGTCGACATGGCCGAGGATCACCGCCGGCCCGATCTCGCCGGGCGTGGGGCCGTCGAACCAACCACCGACACCGGAATCGAGCGGACCATGCCCGCCGCGGACGTCGAGGCGGACGTGACCGTCGAGC
>DASZLR010000021.1:0-16390 GCA_035552275.1 Pseudonocardiaceae bacterium
ATGGGCATCGACGGCGTGCTCGTCCAGCGCGTCGACCTCGGCGACCTCTGCCGCGCCGCCCACCGCACGGATCTGCTTGGCGACCGTTTCCAGGGCTTCCGCGGTGCGGCCGACGAGATGCACCCGCGCGCCCTCGCCGGCGAACGCCAACGCCACTGCGCTCCCGATCGAGCCACCCGCTCCGTAGATCACCGCGTTCTTGTTCTGCAACAACATTGTCATGCCTCCGTTCGCAGCGTGCCGAGCAGTTCGTCCAGTCGCTCATCGGATTCGTGGATGCCTCGGGCCATGCCGCCTTCGACAATCGCGTCCCGATCCACAACGGACTGGAACGCGGACACCGTGCGCACCAATGTCTTGCCGTCCCGCTCGGTCAGGTAAGCGGACTGCAAGGAGACGTTGCCCGGCGCGCCCTCGAACTCGAACGTCTGCGTGAGGGCGTCCGGCGTGGGAGTGCCGTGGAAGACTCCGTGGAAGCCGTAGTCGGTGCCATCCGCGTCGGTTGCGATATAACGCCACCGGCCGCCGTCGCGGGTCTCGTACCGTTCGACGGTCAGGGTGTGCTCGCGCAGGCCACGCCATTGGACCAACAACTCCGGCTCGGTGAAGGCGCGGAACACCAGCTCGCGCGGCGCGTCGAACTCGCGACTGGTGACGATCAGTGGCACGCCGGGTTCGGCGGTGATCTGTGTCTTATGCATGGTCATCTTTCTGCAGCGCCGCCAGCAACTCGTCCAGGCGTTCGTGGCTCTCGTCCCAGAACCGCTGGTACCGGGCCAACCAAGCGGTCACGTCGCGCAGCGGCTCGGCTTCGAGATGGGACAGCCGGGCGGTCGCGCGGCGACTGCGCGAGATCAGTCCGGCGTGCTCCAGCACCTTGAGGTGCCGGGAGATCGCCGGCTGCGACATCGCGAACGGCTCGGCCAGCTCGGCGACGGTCGCCTCGCCCTCGGCCAGCCGGGTGAGGATCGCCCGCCTGGTCGGGTCCGCGAGCGCCCCGAAGACGAGGCTGAGCTGATCCATCGCCATTCATAACCAATCAGTTTTATAATGTGTTGGTTAAGGATGGGACGACGGGCGGCTGTTGTCAAGCGCCGAGGCAGACGAAGCCGAGGTGGCCGTGTGCGGACGAGGCGTCGGCCAATGCCACCGCCGGATCGTGGCCGGCGGCCAGGCCGGCGTGCAGGGCGGTGACCAGACCGACCGCGCGGTCGTCGGGCACCGGCAGCACGCTGGCGAACACCGTCGACGTGCCACGTCCCAACAGCGCCGTCGCGAGGCCCAGCACTTCCTCGCCCGGACGCACCGCCGATCGGCCGGAATCGCAGGCGGACAACACAATCCGGCGCGGCGCGCGGCGCAGTCGGGTCAGGTCGTGACCGAACAGCGGCCCGTCGGCAAGCCGGATCGCCGAGAACAGCGGCTGATCCGCGCGGAACTCGCCGTGCGCGGCGACATGCACGGTGTCCGAACCGTCCACGGCGGACAGAATATTGGTCGCGGTGGCATGCTTGCCGACCAACAGCCGGCCGCCGTATCGCGCGTGCAGCGACCGCACCTCTCGCTCGGCATGCCGCAGCCCCGGCCCAGCGATCCACACCCGCTCGCCCGATCCTTCCTGCCGATGGCGCGTGGCGCGCAGCCAACTGGTGACGGACGCGGCGACGGACACCGGCCGGCCGAGCGCGCCCCACGGCAGCGCGTGCAGAATGCCGGCGGGCACGACGACCAGCGGGCGGTCCGGCGGCACGGGCAGCAGTGCGCTCAGTTCTCGCGCGCAGCTCAGCGCGACGACCTCGGCATTCCGGTCGCCGCCGGCCGAGATGGTCAGTGCCAGCCGAAGCGATCGCACGGCGGCGCCAATCCGCCGCTCGGAACCCAGGTGGTGCAAGCGGTATCGTCCGTCTACAACGGATATCGCGATGATATTTCCGTTGTGGCAGGAGAAGCTCAGCAATGCGCGGTCACCGAGTGCAGCGCACAGTTCCGCGCGCTGCCAGTCCTGTTCCGCGACTGGTTGCCCGCGCCGGCACCAGTCGATCTTTCGGATTCTGTTTTCCAGCGCGATGATCCGGCGCTGCTGTTCAGCGGATGGCCGGCCGCCAGCGGCGGATACCGTGGCACGCAAGGTGAACAGCAGCTCTGCCAGCTGCGGGTCGGCCGGCGGGCGCACCGATGGCTGGCACAGTGCGGCGGCCCGCTGCCGGTCGGTCCAGCGGAGGATCGAGTACGGACGTCCGCCGGCCAGCGCCGCATCCAGGCCGCTTCGGGCCAGGTCAGCGGCCAACCCGCGCGCTCCAGACCGCAGGTCCCAGGCGGCCATTCCTTCGGCATAGCGGTCGATGACGCGCAGCCCGGCCCGGCAGGCGGCGAGCACCGCCCGTCGGTCGTCGGCGAGGCGAGCCCTGGCCAGCCAACCGAGTGCGCGCAGCGGCGCCGGGCCGGCGTGCCGGACACTCACCAGTGGTGTCAGCAGCCGGATGGCGTGCTCGGGGTGTCGGGCGGCGGCGGCCAAGCGGAGTTCGGCCGCGAGCAGCGGCCAGTGGTGGTGTTCGGCGGCGCGGACCGCCCGCGTCACCGTTGCCACATTGTTTTCCTTGCCACTGGCCAGTTCCACCGCGTCGGCGGCGACCCACCAGGCCGGGCGGCGCTGCTGGCGGAACATGGTCCCGGCGCGGGCCGCGGTTTCCTGGGCCAAGGCGAGATCCCCGGCCTGCCAGGCGCACTGCGCCACGGCCAGGGTCGCTTCGGCCAGCTTGGTGTCCCGGCCGGCGGTGTTCAGCAGGGTCGCCGCGCGCGCCAGCACCTCGCGGGCCGCGCCGGTCAGGCCGGCGGCCAACAGCGTGTGTGCCCGGTCGATCAGCGTTTCCGGATGTCGCCGGACGCACAGGCCGAGCCGCTCCGCTTCGGTGAACCGGCGCAGCGCCAGCGGCAGGTCACCGGACAACGCGGCGACGAAGCCGCGGTTGTGCACGCAGGCGGCCGCTCGTTCGCGTTCACCCAGCCCGGTGAACAGCTCGGCCGCTTCGCGGTAGTCCGCGTCGGCGTCCCGCGCCCGGTGCAGGTACGCCCGCGCGGTGCCCCGGCCGACCAACGCGTTGGCGAGCCAGTGCCGGTTGTCGTGTCGGCGCAGTTCCTGGATGGCGCCGGTCAGCTCGGGTAGCGCCTCGGCGTGCCGGCCGACGGCGCAGGCGTGCAGACCACGCAGGCAGCGGGCGCGGGCGGCGTCGACACCGGCCAATCCCGCCGAAGCCCGATCGAGCTGGCGCAGGCACGCGGCCGGCCGGCCCATGTCCAGTTCCAGCCAGGCGAAGGTCAGCCGGATCGACGCGGCCAGTTCCGGCCGGCCAGCACGCTCGGCCAGCGTGATCAGAACGCCCAGCGACTCGCCGGGCGGTGGCGTGCCGGCCTCGATCCGGGCGAGCACGGCGGCGTGACCGGCGGACAGCTCGGTGCTCATCCGACGAACCAGGCGGTCACCGCGACCAGCCGATCCGCCTGCCACAGCCGCAGACACAGCGGGCCGGCCGGCAGTCCGTCGATCTCGAACCTGCCCAGCGGATCCACCGGCGTCTCGGCCACGCCGTCCGGCCAGCACACCGACACCTTGCCGCACGGCCGTTCGGTGGACAGCAGGCCGGTCACCCGCAGCCCGGCGCCCATTCCAATGTCCATATCGGACACTTCGACGCGCAGCGCGGTCGCCGGATCGCCGAAGCCGAGCACCCGGCCATCGGCGCCGGACCGCAGCGCCAGCGCCAGCGGTTCGATCGCGGTGTCCCGCAACAACGGCAGCCAGCGGGTCGACGGCGCCGGTCGCGGTTGTCGGCCGGCGGCCTCGGCCGCTGCCTGGACCGCCGACGGCACCGGGTCGAGCCGGTCGAACGCCTCGGCGAGCCGGGCCAACAGGGCGCGTTCGTGCTCGGTGTGTCGCTCGGTCACGGGTGCACCCCTGCGGATTCCAGCCGGCGGCGCAGGGCAGCCAGGCATCGGCTCCTGGTCGGCCCCACGCTGCCGAGCCCGATCCCGAGCGCCCGGCCGGCCTGCGCGTACGACAACTCCGGTGCGTGCGCGAGCAGCCGGAGCAGTTGCCGACACCGATCGGGCAGGGTGCCGAATGCCCGCCACAGTGCGCCGTCGGCGTCCGCGGCCAGCACGGCCCCGTCCGGACCGGCGTCGTAGCCGCCGTCGACATGGATGCCGTCGAGGACGGTGTGCACGTCCGCCCAGTCGAGCGGGGTTTCCCGGCGGCGGATGGCGAGCACCCGCAGCGACTGCCGGCGGGCGGTGGTGGCCAGCCAGGCGGCCAGCCGGTCGGGATCACGCAGCCGGGGCAGCCGCTGCGCCAGCGCCAGCCAGGTGGCCTGGGTGACGTCGGCGGCATCGGCGGCGGGCAGGCCGTGTTCTCGGGCCACTGTCCACACCAGACCGTTGTAGCGGCGGACCAGCTCGCGCCAGGCGGCCTGGTCGCCGGCACCGGCGGCGCGCGCCAGTTCGGAGGTCGAAATTCGCGACATGCCGGCTGGGACGGCGCGAACCGCCCGGCCGATCCATCAAGATCGACTGTTCACTCGAAAGGGCTGGTCACAACACCGGTTCGGTGCTGCGTGGTGGCTGTCGGCGACCGGGCACGGCGGCATCCGGCAGCCCCGGCCCACCAGGTGCCGGCGGATACAGCTCGCAGACCTTGCGCCGGGCCTCTTCCGGCGGCATCCCGGACCGCCGCAGCCGGGCCAGTTCGGCGGCGATCATCGGCGCGGCGAACGAGGTTCCGCTCCACGTCGCCGCGCCGTAGTACCGGGTCGTGGTGCCCGGCGCCGTGCCGCCCGAGCCGCCTTCCTGGCCGGGGACCAGCCGCACGAAGCTGCTCACCACGTTCACTCCGGCCGCAGCCGCGTCCACCCAGTCGCCGTAGTTGGAGAAGCCGGCGAGCGCGCCGTCCAGGCCGGTCGCGGCCACGGCCGTCACCTCCGGCAGGGCGGCGGGCCAGAATGGACGGTCGCTGGCGGCGTTGCCGGCCGACGCCACCACGATGCAGTCGCCGGCGCGCTCGATCTCCCGGCGCAACGGCGGCGGGCACTGGTTGTCGGCGGTGTAGCAGCCCGAGGTCAGCACCACCACGTCCAGCCGCTCGCCGTGCTCGGCCGCGGTGATCCGCACCGCACGGAGCGCGGCCGCCACCGTCACGTCATCGGTGAGGCCCAACGACGACAGGCTGCGATGGTGCCGGACGGTCACGCCGGGCGCGTGCTGCAGCAGCACGCCGGCCACGAACGTGCCGTGCCCGGCCTGCCGATTCGCCTCCGGTGGCCCGTCCGGGTCCAACACTTCCGGCGACGCGCCCCATTCGGAGTACCAGCGCCGGCCGGCGAACCACGGATGCGGGTCCAGGCCGGTGTCCAGCAGCGCCACGGTGACCGGCGGCTGCCACAGGTCCGGCTCCGGTGACGGCGGCAGTGGCGCGGGGGTCGGTCTGGCGCCGGTGCCGAACATCACCGGCGTGCCGAACATCACCGGGCTGCCGATGTGCACGTGGTTCGGGGTCACCGCCAGCCGCGGCTCCCGCTCGCGAAGCTCGGCCGCGAGATCCACCGACCGCTCCCGGACGTGCGGCCGCAGCCGGATCCGGGCCAGGTCGGCGTGCTCGACCGGATCAACGCGGTCCACCCGCGACCCCAGCATCTGAGCGGCGGCGTCCACGTCATCGTGGGAGGCGACCAGCTCGCCGGCACGGACCAGACACTCGGCCGGACCGTCCGGATCGTGCAACACGATGTCGTCGGCGAACGGGCGCGAGCGATCCAGCAGCTCGGCCAATCGAATCGGGCCGTCCACAGGGGGCACCTGGCTCATGACTCCACGGTGCGCCCACGCCGCCGGGTCTGCCGGGTCAGCGCGTGGCAAACCACCCGTTACGGTGAGCAGCGCGGCGTCCACCGATGTGTCGCCAGCATGTCCGGGGGTAACCCTTTTCGGGTGGATCAAGGCTCTTACCGGCACAAACGGCCCGATGAGTGCTAGACATATCGTTGACGGCGCGGCAAGCCCGCGGTCCGCAATTCGTGCGCGCCTCCCGACCTTGCCACCGCGCCCGGCAGGTCGGGGTCCGGTCCCGGTGCCTTGATGCCCCCTTGGTGCCGGGACAGTGAAAGCGACCGACGACAGGGGTTCACTGGCCCCCACAGTGCTCCTGTCGTCGGTCGCTCGCGCGCGGCGGACCTGGGGTTAGTCGGCGTTCAGCTCGGCGAGATCGGCGTCACTGAGCTTGATGGTGGCGGCCGCCACATTCTGTTCCAGATGGTCGACCGACGACGTGCCCGCGATGGTGAGCACGTTCGGTGACCGGGCCAGCAGCCAGGCCAGCGCGATCTGCGGCACGGTCGCGCCGTGCCGGGCCGCGACGGCCGCGATCCGCTCGGCGGCCAGCGGCTGGAAACCGCCCACCGGGAAGAACGGCACGAACGGGATGCCGCGCTCGGCGCAGCTGTCCAGTATCGCGTCGTCGGTGCGCTCGGTGAGGTTGTAGTGGTTCTGCACGCAGGCGACCGGCGCGATCTCCAGTGCCTCGGCGAACTGGGCGGCGGTCACATTGGACACGCCGATCTCCCGGACCAGTCCTTCGTCGCGCAGCTTCAGCAGCGCGGTGAGCGGTTCGGCCAGCGATTCCTCGACCGTCCCGTCGGGCGCACCGACCCGCAGGTTGACGACGTCCAGCTGATCCACGCCGAGGCTGGTCAGGTTGTTCTCGACGGCGGTGCGCAGGCCGGCTTCGGTGTGTCCGAGGCGCTCGCTTTCCGGCAGGTTGATGTCGTCACCGTCCGCGATCGTGGCGAGCTTGGTGACGATCACCAGGTTCGCCGGGTACGGGTACAGCGCCGCTTTGATCAGGTCGTTGGCCCGCACGCCGTCGCGCGCGTAGAAGTAGGCGGTGTCGATGTGGTTGACGCCCAGTTCCACCGCGCGGCGCAGCACCGCGATCGCGTCCTCGTGGCTGGGCGCGGCGCCGAACGGCCAGGCCGGCAGCCGCATCGTGCCGTAACCCATGCGGGCGACGGTGGCGCCGGCGAGTTGGGCTGTTCCGGCGGCGCCGGCCGGGCCGGTGGTGATGTCGATATCCGTTGCCATGAAGCCAGTTCATCATCCAGTCCGGCCGCGCGCAGCCGGATGGCAATATGTTGTCATCGGCAGAGGACAGGGTGGCGCGGTGACGGGAACGGCTCAGAGCATCGACCAGGTGGTGACCCTGCACGGGGACAAGGCGCTCATGGAGCGCGCCGGCCACCTGTTCGCGCCGCGCCGGGAGTTCATCTGTCTGGCGATCGACACGGCGACCTGGTCGGTGCGCGTCGCGCACGCCGAGACCCCGACGCCGATGGTTCCCGAGGGCGTCGACGTCTACAAGATGTACACACCGCAGGCCGTGGCCGATCCGGCGGCGCGCCAGCAGCTGTTGGCGGTGCGCGACGCCGGCGCCCAGGTGCGGATCTGCCCGACCCGGCTGCCCTACGAGACGATCATCATCGACGGCCGGGTCGCCATCCAGGCCGGCGCGAGCCAGCACGGCGTGCGCGCGTACACGGTGGTGAGCGTGCCGACCGTGGTGGCCGGGATGCGGTCGCTGTTCTTCGCGACCTGGCAGTCGGCCGCCGACCTCACCGATGTCGTGCGCGCCGGGCCGCCGTCCGTGGACGACGAGGGCATGGCCATCCTGCGGCTGCTGTCCTCGGGCCAGAAGGACGTCACCGCGGCGCGCCGGCTGGGCATGTCGGTACGCACCTACCGACGGCGAGTGGCCGAGCTGATGGTGGTGCTGGACGCGGACTCCCGGTTCCAGGCCGGCGCCCGCGCCCGCGCGCTGGGCCTGAAGATCTGATCTTGCTGGTTCGGTAACGCCTCGGGCGGTCGCCGCGACACATCCCGCGACGAAGGGGGCGCGGCGGTGACCGAGGGTGGGGCGGACGGCGCTGCCGTGATCACGGTGTGGCCGGCGGTGGCGCGACCTGTTCGCCGGCGTCGGCGGTGGTGGCCGATGATCGTCGGTCTGTCGATCTCGCTGGTGGTCGTCGTCGGGGCGGCCGCGCTGGTCATGTTCGACCGGCCGGGGCCGGTAGCTGGGCTTGGTCGCGTGTTTCCCTACCCGCCGCCGAACAATCTGGCCTTTGTGGACAGCGCGAACACCTCTGCCGCGATCGACGCGGCGAAGAACACAGCCGAACGAATGTTCTCCATCGGATACCGGAGCTTCGATCAGGACATCGCTCGCGCCACTCCGCTGCTCACCGGCGCTGCGCTGGCGAAGTACCAACGTCTGATCGCTGAGTTGCGCGGTCCGACCGTGGCAGCGCACCTGAACGTGACCAGCATGGTCATCAACAATGGTCTGCTGTCGTTGGCGCAGAACGGAACCGGGCAGCGGGCCACCGCGCTGGTGGTTCTGCGACTGGCCGGACATCACCAGGACACCGGCAAGACCGACTACGACGTGCAGATGCTCCAACTGGCCGAACAGCGCAACAACAAAGGGGATTGGCGGGTGTCGGACATCGCCGACCAGCCAGGGTCGGCGATACCGGCCGTTCCACCGATGGATCCGCTGCCGCTCAGTGTGCCGGGCTTGGCTGCGGATATCGCCACCCAGCGAGACATCGTGCTGGCCACCGCCGAGCACGACGCCGTTACGCTGGTCAACCTCGACTACCGGAGCGCCCAGCAGAGCCTGAACAGTTGGCTCGCCGTCTCCACCGGCACCCTGTACAGCGACATCGCCGGCAAACAGGCGAGCGAGATCTCCCGGGCTCAGGCCGATCAGTCAGTGGCTACCGGAGTGGTCCAGGCCGGCGCGGTCAGTGTGCTCGGCCTGGACGCCGGCACGGCGACCGTGCTGGTCATCGCGCGGGTCACCGCCAGCGAACACGGCGCGGCGCCCACCACTGCTTACATTCCGATGGAGATATCGATGACCCGGACCAGCAGCGGGATCGGGTGGCAGGCCAGCGACATGTACGTCCCGCCGCCGAATGCCTAGCGGCCCTGGTTGGCGACGGCCTGGATGGCGTCGGCGGCCGCGGTCGGGTCGAGGTAGGTGCCACCGGGGTTGGTCGGCCTGAGATCGTCGTCCAGGTCGTAGCGCAGCGGGATGCCGGTCGGGATGTTCAGCTTGGCGATGGCGTCGTCCGAGACGCCGTCGAGGTGCTTGACCAGCGCCCGCAGCGAATTGCCGTGCGCGGCGACCAGCACCGTGGCGCCGGTGCGCAGGTCCGGCACGATCGCCTCTTCCCAGTACGGCAGCAACCGGGCCACCACGTCCTTCAGGCACTCGGTGCCGGGCAGGTCGCCACCGAGGCCGGCGTAGCGCGGGTCGGCGTCCTGGCTGAACTCGGTGCCGGGCTCGATCGGCGGTGGCGGGGTGTCGTAGGAGCGCCGCCACAGCATGAACTGGTCCTCGCCGTAGGTCTCCAGCGTCTGCTTCTTGTTCTTGCCCTGCAACGCGCCGTAGTGCCGTTCGTTGAGCCGCCAGTCCCGCCGCACCGGAATCCAGTGCCGGTCGGCACGGTCCAGCGCCAGGTTCGCCGTGGTGATCGCCCGGCGCAGCACCGAGGTGTGCAGGATCGACGGCAGCAGGCCGGCATCGACGAGCAACTCGCCGCCGCGCGCCGCCTCGTGCTCACCCTTCGCGGACAGCGGGACGTCGACCCAGCCGGTGAACAGATTCTCCGCGTTCCAGACGCTCTCGCCGTGCCGTAGCAGCACCAGGGTTCCGACAGCCATGGCCCAAGCCTGCCAGAACTGGGTGCTCTGCCGAGAGTGGCCCTGGTCGCTCGAACGGTCACCTCACCGGAGTGATCGAAACCGTGACTTACATCACGTTTGCTACTCCATCCGGCGTAAAGGAGACGCTAACGTTACTCAACTTCGCGGCATTCACCGGAATGTTGTCATAAGTGCCCTTGAGAATCCGGTCAACATCTGACAAGTTGACGTTGCTCTCATCGGCCGGCTCCCACGCACTCCCCGGTCCGGAGGGAGCGACGAAAACACGGTCCGTCTCCCCGTCGGGCCGTGACCCGCCGGGCACGTCCTGAGTTCCCCCCGTCTCAGGAATCCCTGCCTGGCGGGAAGCGACGCGGGGCGGCTCGGAGTTCGTGACTCCCCCCTCCCTTCCCCGAGCCGCCCCGGTCCTCGCCGCTTTACTGTTCGGAGCCTGGGTCGTCAGAGTCGCCGATCAGATGCCGGAACGCCTGCAGGTTGGCCAGCGACTCGCCGCGGGACACCCGCCAGGCCCACTCGCGCCGGATCGAGTTCGCGAAACCGAGTTCCAGCAGGGTGTTGAAGTCGCCGTCGGCGGCCTCGACCACCTGGCCGAGCAGGGTGTCCAACTCATCGGCGGTGACCGCGTCCAGGCCGATCCTGCCGAGCAGGTAGATGTCCCCCGATTCGTCCAATGTGTACGACACTCCGTACAGTTTGGCGTTGCGCCGCAACATGAATCGATAAACGCGCTCGTGTTCCTCGTCCGGCCGTCGGCAGACGAAGGCCTCGACCACGAAGGAATGCTGGCCGGCGACCAGCCAGCAGTTGGTGCGCAGCTTCTTGTCGCCCGGCAGGGTCACGAAGTACGCGCCGGCGCCTTTGCGCTCGTAGCTCAGCTCGCGTTCGTCCAGCACGGTCTTGATCAGCTGGTCGAGTTCCGCGACGCGTTCGGCAGTCAGACCGCCACCTCCTTCTCGTCCCGCCAGACCGCCGCGCGGAATGCTTCGGCGGCGGTGGCGTACCCGGCCAGCAGTGCGTCGGTGGTGCGTTGCCAGGAGAAATTCCGGGCATGCTCGGCCGCGCCCGCCGCCAGTTCCGCCCGGCGAGCCGGTCGCAACGCCACCTCGGCCAGCGTGCCAGCCCAGCGCGCCGGATCATGGCCGGGTACCAGCAGGCCGGAACGACCGTGCGCGACCGCGACCGGCAGGCCGCCGACCTCCGCCGCGACCACCGGGGTCCCGCACGCCTGCGCCTCCAACGCCACCAGTCCGAACGACTCGTTGTGGCTGGGCACCGCGACCACGTCGGCGGCCTGGTACACGGCCGGCAGCGCCGGACCCTTCTGCGGCGGCAGGAAACGCAGCACATCCTCGACATTGAGCCCCGCGGCCAGATCCCGCAACGCGTTGGGCTGCTCGCGGCCCGATCCGGACGCCCCGCCGACCACCAGCACCACCAGCCGGGAACGCAGCCCCGGATCGCGCCGGATCATCTCGGCCGCCGCGCGGACCAGCACATCCGGCGCCTTCAGCGGCTGGATCCGGCCGACGAAGGCGAGCACCACGGCGTCCTTCGGCAGACCCAGCATCGCTCGGGCGGCCCGCCGGTCGCCGGGCATGAAACGGTCCAGGTCGACGCCCGGTGGCACGGCAAGCGTTTGCTCCGGCTTCGCGCCGTAGAGCCGGACCAGTTGCTGGGCCTCGATCGCGGTGTTCGCGACCAGCAGATCCGCTTCGTCGGCGACCTGCTGCTCGCCGATCAGCCGCTGCCGCGGCTCGGGGGTGTCGCCCTCGGCCAGCGCCCCGTTCTTGACTTTCGCCAGGGTGTGCGCGGAGTGCACCAGCGGCACCCCCCAGCGTTCCCTGGTCAGCCAGCCGACCTGGCCGGACAGCCAGTAATGCGAGTGCACGACGTCGTAGTAGCCGGGGTCGTGGAACGCTTCGGCGCGCAGCACGCCGGCCGTGAAAGCACAGAGTTGGCTGGGCAGCTCGGCCTTGTCCAGTTCCTCGAACGGACCGGCCACCACGTGCCGGACCGTCACGCCGGGCGCCAGCTCGGCCACCGGCGGCAGGTCCGAGCAGGTCGCCCGGGTGAAGATCTCCACCGCGATGCCGCGCTCGGCCATCAGCCGGGCGGTCTGCACGATGTAGACGTTCATCCCGCCGGCATCGCCGACGCCGGGCTGGTCCAGCGGCGAGGTGTGCACCGACAGCACCGCCACCCGCCGGGGCCAGGCCCGTCTCGGAAGTGTCCGCAGCCTCCGCAGCTCCTGCACCTACCACCTGCCAGCTTCGTGTCGACCCGGTTTCGGGTCCGTTTCGACGGATGACCCCTCGGCTGCAACCACGCGGCGGCCGAGCATCTTCCCGCGGGGCCTGATCGAGCAGGCAGGATGGAGAGCTGTGACAGAGACACCGATTGCCCCCATTGCTGTTGTGACCGGCGCCAGCTCCGGAATCGGCGAGGCCACCGCCCGCCGGCTGGCCGCCGAGGGATTCCACGTGGTGCTCGGCGCCCGCCGAATCGAGAAGCTCAAGACGGTGGCCGCCGACATCGGCGGCACCGCGTTGCCGCTGGACGTCACCGACGCCGACTCGGTCGCCGCGTTCGTCGCGGCCATCGACGCGGCCCGGGTGCTGGTGAACAACGCCGGCGGCGCGCTGGGCCTGGAATCGGTGGCGCAGGCCGATGAGCAGCACTGGCGCGCGATGTGGGAGTCCAACGTGCTGGGCACCCTACGGATCACCAAGGGCCTGCTGCCGAAGCTGATCGACTCCGGCGACGGCCATGTGGTGACGGTCACCTCGATCGCCGCGATCGAGGTGTACGACGGCGGCGCCGGCTACACCGCGGCCAAGCACGCCGAGTCGGCGTTGCACCGCACCCTGCGCGGCGAGTACCTCGGCGAGCCGGTCCGGTTCACCGAGGTGCTGCCGGGCATGGTGGAGACGGAGTTCTCGGTGGTCCGGTTCGGCGGCGACGCCGAGCGCGCGGCGGGCGTCTACGCCGGGCTGGTGCCGTTGACGGCCGATGATGTCGCCGACGTGATCGCGTTCGCGGTCACCAGGCCGTCACATGTCAATCTGGACAGCATCGTGCTCAAGCCGCGCGCCCAACACTCCGCCGGCCGGGCCTATCGGGACTGAGGATCGGCGCTCTGGTCGCGCCCGGCCGCGTCCGCGTGATGCTTCGACTCGACGCCGGCGGATGACCATGCGATCATCCGCCGGGACGTGCTGGTAACAGCCAGCCGCCGGTGCGACGACGGAGCGGTCGTGAGCAGCGAACCCCCTGGCGGCACGCAGTCCTGGTGGGCGCGTGCGGTCGGGCGCGTGGCGGGCGTGTTCCTGCTCGGCGCGCTGGCCGTCGCGGTGGCCTCGTTCGTGCTGGCCACGGTGCAGATGTTCGCCCCCCTGCGCATGGTTGGCGCATCGCTGAGCCCAGCGCCGGCTTCCTCGTACCAGGACCCGACTTTTGACCGTGCCGCGGTGACGCTGGCGATCACCCTGGACGTCGGCGCGGACCAGGGCAGCGGGCACGCGACTTTTCGGGTGACCCTCCCGGCGACCGATCCGGTGGCGCAGTCCGTTGGCCACGGCGACGCCGAGAGCGATCCCGACTCATTCGTCCAGGACATGTTCGGATCCATTGGCACGCAGTCCGATTTCGACTGGGCCGCGCCGACCGAGGACGTGACCGCCCAGCAGGCCACGATCACGATCACCGGCACCACGCACTGGACACCGACCGCCGACGACGCACTGCTGTTCACGTCGGTCCATGCCACTCAGGTGGATTTCACCAGCCGGGGGTCGACTGTGACCGGCGTGACGGGCGCCCAAACGATCACGGCCCGGTCGAGCACCGGGCTGACCGCCGAAGTCGCCCCGTCGTCGCCCTTGGGCATTAACCTGTCGCCGGACGCGGTCCTCGCGTCGTCATCGAACCCGCCGAACACCGTCCTCTCGGCGCTGGGGACCGCGGGCTCGTTCCTGCTCTCGGCGATCCCGTGGGCCGTGCTCTACTTCGCCGGACGGTGGTGGTCCCGAGACGGCCGACCGATCGCGCCGCACTGGTGGCGGTTTCTCCGGGTGGTCAAGGTCGTCCTGTGTGCGCATGTGCTGCTCGTCGGGCTCGTCGCGGTCGAGCCGATTGAGTCGGATCTGGAGCTGTCCTGGGGCAACGTCCTGGGCCCCATGCTGACCGGCATCGGCTGGGCCACCTTCCCAGTTTTCCAGGTCCTCGGCTCGATCGTGGTTCTACTGGTGGCACTCGGGTTTCTGGCTCCCCAACTGGTCCGGTCCTGGTCCCCTCCGGCCCGCGGCCCCGGTCCGGTGGCACTGACGGCGATCGTCGTGCTCGTGCTGGCCGGCGCCGCCATGCTCGGGTACTGGTGGGCGAGCGCCGGCCAGGCTTCCATCGCGATATTCGCGATACCGGGCCTGGCCCTGGTCGTGCTGCTGATAGTGGCGGCGCTGGTCAGCTGGCTGTTTCGCCCGGCCGACCGGTTCGCTCTGCTGATCGCCGCGCCACTGGCGGTGTCGGCGGCAATGCTGGCTTCCCGAATGACCGTCCCCGGCCCGTTGCCGTCGGCAGCGCAATTCGTCCCGCTCGTAGGAGCCGGAGCGGCGGCGCTGCTGGCGGTCGGCCAGTTCACGATGCTGGCCGTCGCCGGGCGACGATGGCGGGCGGGCTGGTGGTTCGTGTTGCTGGTGCCGCTCGCGGCCGTGCTGACCTATCCGGTCAACCAGCGTCCTGACCAATCACCAGTGATCTTGTCGAACACGGCGAACCTGGCGCTGCGGATTGATGGACTACTCGGGTTCGTCCTGTTGGCTGCGTTGGTAGGCGTCCTGCACAAGCTGGGCCGGGCCCCGACAACGTTGCCGAGCAACGCGGCCGCGCACCGCATGCTCGGACTGGGTGCAGCGTTCGTGGCGCTGTCCGGCTGCTTCGTGCTCACCGGAGGACCGACGATCGCCGCGATCCTCGCCGCAGGCGTTGGCGCATTCGTGTTGCTGCCCAAGGGAAAGGTGCGGATCGCGGCTGTGCTGGCCAAGCTGGATGAGCCGATCCGCGGCGCCGCCGTGCGGACAGCGTTGGCGGCCGCGTCGGCCCGGCAGACGCTGCCGGCAATGCGCAAAACGTTGCGAGACAAGGTAGCCGGCGGCGACCTGGACGCCAGCAAAGCTCGGACGCTGTGGTTGACAGAGGAAGAGATCGGTTATCCGTCCCTAGTGGACGGCGTCAGCGTCATGGAGCGGGCATTCGGCGGGCTCCACGATCCCCGGCCATGGCGGCGCGCGGTGTGGGGCGCCGGCTGGGGCACAGTCTTTGGCCTGCCGTGGACCGCGATCGCGGTGTACAGCGCGCTGCCCCACCTGCCGGCCGGGGATCCGTACCCGATCCTCGCTTCGGTGGCATCCGTTCTGCCGGCATTCATTCGGTGGAGCGCGTACGGACTCCTGTTCGGTTACTTCTATCCACTGATTCGCGGCGAAACCGGCTACGGCAAGGGCTGGGCGCTGTTCGCGGCAGCCGCGGCGCCCAGTCTGGCCGACGCCGTCATCAGTCACGCGGCCGGCGGCAGTTGGGTTGGCGTGCTGTTGTCGGTTGTGCAGGTGCTCACGTTTTCGCTCACACTCGGGCTCTCCGCCGATCGCGCCGTGCTGCGGAGGCACGCCCAACGGCACGCGCTCAGCGACGTCTACAACATGAATTCCCTGGCAGCTTGGGCCTCGTCGGTCGCCGTGGCGGCCGGCACCGCGCTGGCGACCGCGCTGATCGCCGGCCTGGGACCCTTCATCAACGGCGTAATCCACCCACCCTCGACCGTGCAACCCCCGACCCCGCCAGCGAGTAGCGCCCCGCCGACGTAGGACAGCTACAGGGCGCAGCCGACGAGCACCGGTTCCGGGTGCAGCGTGACGCCGAACGCCGCGTGCACGCCGTCGCGCACCTCGCCGGCCAACGCCAGCAGATCGCCGGTGCTGGCTTCGCCGCGGTTGGTCAGCGCCAGGGTGTGCTTGCCGGACAACGCGACCCGGCCGCCGGGGCCAGTGCGGCCGCGGTGGAATCCGGCGCGCTCGATCAGCCACGCGGCGGACAGCTTGATCCGGCCCGGTCCGGCCGGATACGTCGGCATCGACACGTCCGTGCCCAGCCGGTCGGCGATCCGGGCGTGCAGCGCCGGCAGTTCCGCCTCGCGCAGCACCGGATTGGTGAAGAACGAGCCGGCGCTCCAGGTGTCGTGATCGGCCGGATCGAGCACCATTCCCTTGCGCCGCCGCAATTCCAGCACCGCGGCGCGGGCATCCGCGACCGGCACCCGATCGCCCGGCTCGACGCCGAGGGTGCGGGCGAGTTCGGCGTAGCGGATCGGCGCCGACTGGCCGCCGTCGGTCAGCACCAGCCGAACCCGCAGCACCACAGCCGTCTCGTTGCCCTTGAGCACGCTCATCCGGTAGCCCAGGCCAAGCGCCTCGGCGCGCACCGTGCGCACCTGGCCGCTGCGCCGGTCCAGCAGGTCGACCGACACCAGCGCATCGGCCACCTCGACGCCGTACGCGCCCACGTTCTGCACCGGCGTCGCGCCGACCAGCCCGGGCACGCCGGACAGGCATTCCAGGCCGCCAAGGTC
>DASZLR010000022.1:0-53505 GCA_035552275.1 Pseudonocardiaceae bacterium
AATCCGGCGATCATCAACGAGAAGAAGATGCCGATCGACAACGATGTGCCCGAGTTCTGGAATGTCGAGCGCATTCCGGACGCCACGCCGCGCTCGGCGGCCGGCACGCTGCCCATGATCGCGGAGGTGTTGGGCGCGGAGAACATGCCCTGGCCGATCCCGCTGAGCAACAACAGCAGCGCGAAATCCGAGTAGGCGAAGTTCACCGGTAGCAACAGCAACCCGATGAACGCACCGGCGACGATGAGCAGACCCCCGGTGGCGAACAGCCGCGCCCCGAACCGATCCGACAGGTACCCCGACACCGGTCCGGCGATGAGGAACCCGGCGGTGAGCGGCAACATGTAAATGCCCGCCCACAAGGGCGTCTGCTCGTAGTCGTAACCGTGCAGCGGCAGCCAGATGCCCTGCAGCCAGATGATCAGCATGAACTGCATGCCGCCGCGCGCGATCGCGGTGAGCAGCGCGGCCAGATTCCCGGCGGCGAACGCGCGGATCCGGAACAGACCCAGCCGGAACATCGGATGTCGGACTCGGGTCTCGGCCACGCAGAACACAACCAACAGCGCGAGACCCGCGCCCAGGCCGCCGAGCACCAGCGGATTCGTCCACCCGGTCGGCGCTCCGCCGTAGGGCTGAATGCCGTAGGTGATCGCGGCCAGGATCACGCCGGTTCCGGCGGTGAACGTCGCGGTGCCCACCCAGTCGATGCGCGCCGGTTGCCGGGCGCCGATCTCGCGCAGGCTGCGGTACGACCACACCGTGCCGACCAGTCCGATCGGCACGCTGACCCAGAACACCGCGTGCCAGTCGATCACGGCGAGCAGTCCACCGGCCAGCAGACCGAGGAACTGGCCGGCCAGCGCGGTGATCTGGTTGATGCCCAACGCCATGCCGCGCTGCCGGGCCGGGAACGCGTCGGTGAGGATCGCCGCCGAGTTCCCGGTCAGCATCGCGCCGCCGAACGCCTGCACCACCCGCCAGCCGATCAGCCACAGCGCACCCGAACCGCCGGTGAACGGATCCAGCGACAGCGCCAGCGACGCGGCGGCGAAGACGGCGAAACCGGCGTTGTACAGCTTGACCCGGCCGAACATGTCGCCCAACCGACCCAACGCGACCACCAGCACGGCCGATACCAGCAGGTAGCCCAGGATCATCCACAGCAGATAGCTGATGTTGCCGGGCGCGAGCGGGTCCAGGCCGATGCCGCGGAAGATCGCCGGCAGCGAGATGATCACGATCGAGCCGTCGATCGTCGCGATCAGCACGCCGAGGGTGGTGTTGGACAGCGCCACCCATTTGTAACGGTCGCCCGTTGGGTCGTATCCGCTGGTGGGACGCGGTCTGGTCACAGCCGTTCCGCCAGCCGGTCCAGCAGTGGCAGCGCGGCGAGCAGCCGGCGCCGTTCGGCCGCGGTGAGCCCCTCGGCCATCGCCTGCGCGATCCGCTGGGCGCTTTCCGAGCGGCGATCCCGTAGCAGGGTGCGGCCGGCTGGGGTCACCGCCATCACCACCCGCCGGCCGTCCACGGCGTCCGGGCTGCGCCGCACCAGATCCCGCCGTTCCAAGGCCGCCAGCGTGGTGCCCATCGCCTGCGGCCGCACCCGCTCGGACTCGGCCAACACGCCCGGAGCGGCCGGGCCCTCGCGATCCAGCCGCGCGAGCACGGAGACTTCCGAGAGGGTCAGTTCGCCCACCGCGTGCGCCTGCCGCAGCCGCCGGGCCAGCCGTCCCACCGTGACCCGGAGCTCGGCCGCCGCGTGGGCCAATTCGGGTGATATCGCACTGACCGCCACGATAGTAACAGTAGACTTATCAACCTACTGTGACAATCAGCCAGGGACAGTCAGCCGAACCGACGTTCCAGCGTCTGAACCAGCGCCGGCAGCGCGCCGTGCAGCCGGGCCGGAAACCGCAGCCAGCCGGGCACGAACACCTCGGACCGGTCGCGCTCGATCGCCCGTCCGATCGCCGCGGCGACGGTTTCGGCCGCCACCGGCCGTGGCCGTTGACGGTCATAGGGGCGCCCACGCCGACCGAAGAACGCGGTGTCCACCACGCCGGGAAACACCGACGACACGCCCACGCCGCTGCCGGCCAGTTCCAGCCGCATGCTGTCCGCGAACACCCGCAGCGCGCCCTTGGTCGCCGAGTACACCGCTTCTTCCGCCACCCCAAGGCAACCAGCGATCGAGGACACGAACACCAACCGACCGTATCCATTGTGGACCATCGAAGGCAACAGCTCGCGGGTCAGCCGCAGGGGCGCGGCGACGTTGACGGCGACCAGTTCGCCGATCTTGTCATCTGCCATCTCCACCAGCGGTCCGGCCCAGCCAACGCCCGCGTTGCACACCAGCACATCGACGCCGCCCGCCGAGGCGGCCCAGCCGGCCAACTCGCGCGCCGCACCCGGCTCGGCTAGGTCGGCCGCGTGCCAGTCGCCGTCGATCCGCGCCGCCAAGCTGGCCAGGGCTGTGCTGTTCCGCCCGGCCAGCAGCGGTTTCGCGCCGCGCCCGGCCAGTTCGACGGCCGCGGCCGCGCCGATGCCCGAGGACGCCCCGGTGACCAGCACCCGTGCGCCGGCCAGCCTCACCCGGTTTCCGCCTTCCCCAATTGGCCAGGCTGCCCGGATGTTCCCGCCTGGTCCGGGTTCTCGGCGATCATGTGCGGCGCGCTGGCCGCGACCATCCAGACGCCGACCACCAGTGTGATCAGCGCCAGCACCTGGCCGATGATCGCGCCCGCGCCGGACTGCAACTGCTCGTCCAGCCACAGCACGCCGATGCCGATGCCGACCAGCGGATCAGTCACCGTGATGACGGCCAGCGACGGCGACATCGCCTTGTCCGACTGATAGGCGTTCTGGTTCAACAGAAATCCGGCCGGACCGGTCACGATCAGCGCGTACAGCGGCCAATGGGTGAACAGCGCGACGATCCCGCCGTCGGAAACCAGGCCCAGCACCAGTTTCAGCAGTCCCGCCGTCACGCCGTACAGCACACCGGCGCTCGCCGCCAGTGCCAGCGTGCGGGTCTCGCCGTGGTAGTGCGACGCGATCGTCAGGAAGATGGCCAGCAGCGCGGACAGCCCGACCGCCAGCGGCAGCGCGTCCCGCAGGGTCAGGAACTCGATGCCGCCGGATGGTCGGGACAGCAACAGGAACACCGACAGTCCGACCACGCACAACACCGCGCCGGCCACCAGTGACGGCGGTGGCCAGCGGCGCCGCATCAGGCTCCGGATGCCCATGCCGAACAGCAGTCCGCTGACCAGCGTCGGCTGCACCAGCACCAGCGGCCCGGTGTCCAGGGCGACCAGTTGCAGCACCGTGCCGAATACGTTCGCGGCCAGCGACAGCAGCCAGATCGGCCGGTGCGCCAGATCGACCAACAGGCCGGGACGCAGCGCCGCCCGCTCGCGCACCTGCGTCGCCGCCGCGTGTTGCAACGCGCCGGTGAGTCCGAAGCAGAACGCCGACCCGACGGCCGCCGGCACCGCGACGAGGGTCATCACGCGGTCATCACGTGGCGCCCGCCCGCATCTCCTTGAAGGAGGCCAGCACCGCCTCCGCCAGTTCATCGACCATGATCGCGGTGTGCGGCGCGCCGGTCAGGCACAGCGTCACCCGGTCGGCCCAGGTCATGATCCCGACCGACAGCCCGACGCCGGGCGCCAGCGCCAGCACCGCGAACACGTTGCTCACCCGCGATCCGTGCTGGATCACCGGCGACCGCGCGCCCGGCAGCACCGACGCGATCGCGTTGAACCACGTCGCGCGGTACACCAGCTTGGCGACCTGGCGGTGTGCCCACGGCGGCAGCAGGCCGAGCAGCCACACCACGGCGTGTGCGGCGTGCGGCGCGGCCGAGTCGGTCTGCGCGTCGGTCGCGGCCCGGGTGACGGCGAGCCGTTCGGCCAGCGACATCGGGCCGATCGGCAGGTCCACGGACGCGGCGCCGGTGTGGTTGCCGGCCCGGCGGTACGTCGCCGTGGTCCGGGTGGAACGCGGCATCATCACCCGCAAAGTGTCCGACGGAGGTCTGACATCCGCAGTCTGACCGGCCGTGTGCAGCACCCGGTGCAGCGCCTCGCCCAGCAGCGCCGTCGGCACGTCGGTGGTCCGTGCGTGCAGCGCCCGCGCGACTGCCCGGACCTCGGCGGCCGGCAGGTCGACCAGGGCGTGATGTCGGGCCGCGGCGGTGATCCGCCCGTCCAACGCCGAGTGCGGCGCCTTGCCGGCCCTCGCCAGGGCGACCAGCCCACCGGCCAGTTCGCCCACAGTGGACAGTCGCTGAGCGAGTGTTCGGCGTGGCGGGACCGAGTTCGGCGTCGGCTCGGCGATGAAGTTCTGCCCCCTGGCCCGGCCGACCAGCGCGCCGATCACCGCGATCCCGTCGGCGGTGGCGTGGTGCAGCTTGATCAGCAGCGCCGACGTCCCGCCGCCGAGACCGCGCACGAGCTGCGCCTCGCCGGCGTGCGCGCGGCCGTCCAGCGGCCGGGAGAAGAACGCGTCCATCGCGCCCTCAAGTTCCGCCGGCCCGTTCGGGAGACCGAGCTCAAGTTCGGTCACCACATCGGCGGTGCGAATCGACTCGTCCGGCCGCCAGGCCGGCTGCCGCCACGCCGTGCCGGGATCGATCCGGCCGCGCAGTCCCGGCGCGGCGTCGAACAGGTCCACCGCTTCGGCGAAGGTGATCGGGGCGCCGTCGTCCTTGGCGTCCAGGATCAGCACCGCGCCGAGCTGCTGCGGCACCTGCTCGGTCTGGATGTGCACGAACAGCGCGTCCTCGGCGCGGAGCCGGCGCGGGGTCGGGCTGGTGGTCGGGGGTTGGGCGACCGCCAGCAGCGCGTCCAGCCCGTCGGCGACGGTTCGGGCGCCGGCGTGCCGCAGCGCCGCCGCCTCGATCTCGGCCAGCCGGTCCGGTTCGGCGCGCAGCCGGCGCACCGCCTGGGCGAGTTCCCGCTCGTCGGCGCACACCTCGGCCAGCCCGGCCCGCGCCATCAGCTCGGCGTTCGCCCGCCCGTGCGCGGCGATCGGCCGGTACATCAGCACCGCCCGCCCACAGGCCAGCGCCTCCAGCGCGGTCGCGCCGCCGGCATTGGTGACGACGACGTCGGCGGCGACGGTCAGCGTCGCCATGTCGTCCACCCAGCCCAGTGCCCGCAGCCGGCCGCCCTGATCGCCACCCGCCAGCAACTGCGTGCGCAGCGACTCGTTCCGTCCGCAGGCCACCACCACGACGGTCGCCGGGTCGGCGTCCAGCACGGTGCGCACCGCCGACTCGACGCTGCCGAAGCCCAGCGACCCGCAGGACACCAGCGCGACCAGCTCGTCATCGGGCAGGCCGAGGGCGCGCCGGGCGGCCGCCTTGTCGCCGGGGGAGAAGGTGTTCACCACCGGCGGGGCGGCCACCGCGACCGGTGCGTCCGGTATGAGCCGGTGCGCAACATCTGCGGCCACGTCGTGCATCACCAGATTGAGGTCGATACCGTCGTAGACCCAGAACGGGTGCGGGGCGAAGTCGGACACCCACGCCCCGGTCGGCGTGGACAGCCCCCGATGCCGGCGCAGCCAGTGCAGCGCGGCGGTGCCCAGCGGGTAGGTGGACAGGATCACGTCCGGCCGGAACTCGGCGATATGCCGGGCCAGTCGGCGCCCGGCCCAGGCCCCGACGAACCGCTTGCTCGACTGCGCGAACCACGGGTACCGGCACAGCGAGTCGTAGAAGAACTCGTACAGCCAGGGTGTGCTCTCCACATTGGTCACGTAGATCCGGCGGAACACCGGCCCCACGCCCCGGCCCATCACGTCCAGGGTGTCCAGCCAGCGGATCTCCACCCCCGGCCACCGCTGCCGCGCGGCCTCCGCCAGCGCCCGTCCGGTGGCGTTGTGCCCCTCGCCCATGTCGGCGGACACGATCAGCGCCCGTCGCGGCGGGCTGTCCGGCTCGATCCCGGACGTGGTTCCGGCCACGATTCCCTCCACCCTGCACCGGAGATGCCTGCACGGTACAGCTTGTCGGGTTGATCGTCGGATGGCGAGTGGAATCGCCGAACGAGACCCTCGGTAGACCCTGAGTTGATGCGGTGTCCACAGGTGACCGGTCGACCCGTAGACTCGGCGAAAATCCCGCATTACCTGCCGTGGTGTGGGCTGTTGCCGCATGTTCGTACGAGGAGTCACGTTGAAGAGCACCGTCGAGCAGCTGAGCCCGACGCGGGTCCGGATCAACGTCGAGGTGCCGTTCGCGGAGCTCAAGCCGAGTTTCGACCGCGCATACCGCAAGCTGGCCAGCCAGGTGCGCATTCCGGGCTTCCGGCCCGGCAAGGCCCCCGCCCGGGTGCTGGAGAGCCGGATCGGTCGCGGTGCGGTGCTGGACGAGGTCGTGAACGAGGCCGTGCCCGCCAAGTACCTGGAAGCCGTCAACGGCGGCGAGGTGCGCACCCTGGGCCGCCCGGAGATCGAGGTCACCAAGCTGGACGACGGCGAGTCGCTGGCGTTCTCGGCCGAGGTCGACGTCCGCCCGGACATCACCGTGCCGGAGTTCGGCGAGATCGCGGTCACCGTGGACGACACGCCGGTCACCGAGGAGCAGGTGGACGAGCAGCTGGATGAGCTGCGCGCCCGCTTCGGCACGCTGACCGGTGTGGACCGTCCGATCGAGAACGGCGACTTCGTGGTGGTCGACCTGTCGGCCACGGTCAACGGCGAGGACGTGCCGGACGCCAAGGCCAGCGGGCTGTCCTACGAGGTCGGTTCCGGCCAGCTGGTGGACGGAATCGATGACGCCCTGCTCGGCCTGTCCGCCGAGGAGACCGCGACCTTCAGCACCGGGCTGCTGGCCGGGGAGCACAGCGGCCAGGATGCCGAGGTCGCGGTGACCGTGCAGTCGGTGAAGGAGCGCGAGCTGCCCGAGGCCGACGACGATTTCGCCCAACTGGCCAGCGAGTTCGACACGCTGGAGGAGCTGCGGGCGGACCTGCGCGAGCGGATGGGCCGGGTGAACCGGATGCAGCAGGCCGTGCAGGCCCGGGACAAGGTGTTGGACGAACTGCTGGCCGCCACCGAGGTGCCGCTGCCGGACAAGGTGGTCGAGGGCGAGGTGGCCAACCGCCGGCACGACGAGACCCACCCGTTCGACCACGACGAGCAGCGGTTCGCGGAATCCCTGGAACAGCAGGGCAAGACGGTCGAGCAGTTCGACGCGGAGATCACCGAGGACGCTGAGAAGGCGGTCAAGACGCAGCTCGTGCTGGACGCGATCGCGGACGCGAACGACATCAGCGTCAACGACACCGAGCTCACCGAGCGGATCATGTACCAGGCCCAGCGGTTCGGGGTGAGCCCGGACGAGTACGTGCAGCGGGCGCAGCAGTCCGGCCAGCTCGGCGCCATCTACGCCGACGTGCGGCGGGGCAAGGCGCTGGCCTCGGTGGTGCGCCAGGCCGTGGTGACCGACGGCGACGGCAACGCGGTCGATCTCAGCGAGGTGTTCGGCGCCGACGAGCCCGCCGGTCAGGCCGATGCGAGCGGGACCGAGGCCGTTGACCAGCCGGCCGCCGAGACCGGCGTGGTCGAGGCCGCGACCGGCCAATGACAGGCGACTGACCCGCGACTGACCGAGGCCAGTTTGCAAGCTGTCAGCGAACGCGGGCGGCGTCGGGACTCCCGAGCCGCCCGCCTTGGTTAGTGTCGGTGCCAGGAGATCAGAACAATCCTTCCCGAAGGCAGGCAGACGTGACGGAACACCGCATGCCCGAGATGCGCTCAGCGACTCAAGGGCTCAACCTGACCGACTCGGTGTACGAGCGACTGCTGCAGGAGCGCATCGTCGTGCTCGGTTCCGAGGTCAATGACGAGATCGCCAACCGGATCACCGCGCAGCTGCTGCTGTTGGCCGCCGAGGACAACGAGAAGGACATCACCGTCTACATCAACTCGCCGGGCGGCTCGGTGACGGCGGGCATGGCGATCTACGACACCATGCAGCTGATCGAGCCGGACGTGTCGACCTACGCCATGGGCCTGGCCGCGTCGATGGGCCAGTTCCTGCTGTCCTCGGGCGCGCCGGGCAAGCGGTACGCGCTGCCGCACGCGCGCATCATGATGCACCAGCCGTCCGCCGGTGTGGGTGGCACGGCGTCCGACATCGCCATCCAGGCCGAGGTCTACAACAAGTGGAAGCGGGAAATGGCCCGCCTCACCGCCGACCAGACCGGCCAGACTCTTGAGCGGGTCACCGAGGACGCGGACCGCGATCGCTGGTTCACCGCCGAGGAGGCGCTGGAGTACGGCTTCGTGGACCATGTCATCAGCCGGGTCGGTCCGCCCAGCACCAACGGCAACGGTTCCCGCCGCAGCTGACAGTCGGCTGACCGTCCCGGTATTTGAGCACGAGGAGCGAATCGTGAGCGAGCTTCAACTTCCCCAGTCCCGGTACGTGCTGCCGTCGTTCGTGGAGCGCACCAGCTACGGGGTCAAGGAGTCCAACCCGTACAACAAGCTGTTCGAGGAGCGGATCATCTTCCTCGGCGTCCAGGTGGACGACGCGTCCGCCAACGACGTGATGGCGCAGCTGCTGGTCCTTGAGGCCGAGGACCCGGACCGGGACATCCTGATGTACATCAACTCGCCGGGTGGGTCGTTCACCTCGCTGATGGCGATCTACGACACCATGCAGTTCGTCCGGCCGGACATCCAGACGTACTGCCTGGGCCAAGCCGCCTCGGCCGCCGCCGTGATCCTCGCGGCCGGCACGCCGAACAAGAGGTTCGCGCTGCCCAACGCGCGGATCCTGATCCACCAGCCGGCCATCGAGGGCGTCTACGGCCAGGTCTCCGACCTGGAGATCCAGGCGAACGAGATCCAGCGGATGCGGCGGCTGCTGGAGGCGACACTGGCCCGGCACAGCGACAAGCCGGCCGACGAGGTCCGCAAGGACATCGAGCGGGACAAGATCCTCACCGCCGACGAGGCGAAAGTGTACGGCATTGTGGACCAGGTGCTGCCATATCGCAAGCTGTCCGCCAAGCCGTGAAATCAACCCGGACACCGATCCCGACATCAACCCTGACACGGGCACTCTGGTGCTCCCGTTCGTCGGGGTAGGGCGGGTACCGTCTTAAGGCGTCGGGTCTAGCATCCGTAGGTCGAGAAGGCGCGCTGGCGCGGTTGCCGGTGGGCCGGATGGGACAGAGGTCAGCGGTCATGGCGCGTATCGGGGACGGCGGAGATCTGTTGAAGTGCTCTTTCTGTGGGAAGAGTCAGAAACAGGTCAAGAAGCTCATCGCCGGACCCGGCGTGTACATCTGCGATGAGTGCATCGACCTGTGCAACGAGATCATCGAGGAGGAGCTGGCCGAGGCCGGCGACGTCAAGCTGGATGAGCTGCCCAAGCCGGCGGAGATCCACGACTTCCTCGACCAGTACGTGATCGGGCAGGGCGAGGCCAAGCGCACCCTCGCGGTGGCCGTCTACAACCACTACAAGCGCATCCAGTCCGGCGACCGCAGCCGGGACACCCGCGGCGACGAGAGTGTGGAGCTGGCGAAGTCCAACATCCTGCTGCTCGGCCCGACCGGCTGCGGCAAGACCTACCTCGCGCAGACCCTGGCCCGGATGCTGAACGTCCCGTTCGCCATCGCCGACGCCACCGCGCTGACCGAGGCCGGCTATGTCGGCGAGGACGTCGAGAACATCCTGCTCAAGCTCATCCAGGCGGCCGACTACGACGTCAAGCGCGCCGAGACCGGCATCATCTACATCGATGAGGTCGACAAGATCGCCCGGAAGAGCGAGAACCCGTCGATCACCCGGGACGTGTCCGGCGAGGGCGTGCAGCAGGCGCTGCTGAAGATCCTGGAGGGCACCACCGCGAGCGTGCCGCCGCAGGGCGGGCGCAAGCACCCGCACCAGGAGTTCATCCAGATCGACACGACGAACGTGCTGTTCATCGTGGCGGGCGCGTTCGCCGGACTGGAGCGGATCATCCAGGACCGGGTCGGCAAGCGCGGGCTCGGCTTCGGCGCGGAGATCCGCTCCAAGGTCGATGTCGACACCGCCGACTTCTTCGGCGACACCATGCCCGAGGATCTGATCAAGTTCGGCCTGATCCCGGAGTTCATCGGCCGGCTGCCAGTGGTGGCCAATGTCACCAACCTGGACAAGTCCTCGCTGGTGCGCATCCTCACCGAGCCGCGCAACGCGCTGGTGAAGCAGTACGAGCGGCTGTTCGCGATGGACGGCGTGGAGCTGGAGTTCACCGGCTCCGCACTGGAGGCCATCGCCGACCAGGCCATCCTGCGCGGCACCGGCGCCCGTGGTCTGCGGGCGATCATGGAAGAAGTGCTGCTGCCGGTGATGTACGACATCCCCAGCCGCACCGACGTGGCCCGGGTCGTCATCACCGAGCAGACCGTGCGGGAGAACGTCAACCCGACCATCGTGCCCCGGCAGCCCCCGCGCGCCCACCGCCGCGAAAAGTCCGCCTGACCGACCTTTAGCTACACCTGATGTAAGTTACGCCCGAGGTAAGTTACAGTCGATGTGACTTACGTTGGATGTAGCTAAGGGGCCGCAGTGTTCGTCAACCGCGTGGACGAGCTCGCCCAGCTTCGCCACTGGTGGGAAAAAAATCACCGGATGTGTGTGGTCTGGGGACGCCGCCGTGTTGGCAAGAGCGCGCTGGTAGAGGAGTTCTCGCGCAGCCTGCCGACCGTCTTCCACGTTGGCGCCAGGCGGCCTGCTGCTGAGGAGTTGACCCTGCTCAGCCAGCTGGTCCACGCCACGGTTCCGGACAGCATTCGAGATCTTCTACGCCAGCCCTACGTCAATTGGGACGACGCGCTGGCACATCTGGGGGCTGTTGCCGAGCGCGAACCACTGCTGCTCGTGCTGGATGAGTTCGCCGAACTCACGGAGAGTTCTCCTGAGCTGCCAGGCGTCTTGCGAGCCTTCTGGGATCGCGCCGAGAGTCGCACCAAGCTGCGCATCCTGCTCTGTGGCTCGGCGGTTCGCCACATGGAGGCCATGCAGGAGTACCGGGCTCCGCTGTACGGCCGGTTCGATCTGAGCCTGCTGGTACATCCCTTCCAGCCCCACGAAGCAGCCTTGCTTCTGCCCGATCTCGCTCCGGCGGAGCGTGCGCTCGTCTACGGCCTGCTCGGCGGCACGCCGTTGTATCTCTCGTGGTGGGACCAATCCGCAGACCTCCGCACCAACTTGCTCAGCCTGTTTGGGCGTCCAGGTAATCGTGGCGTGGCGGAGGCCCAGCTCGTCTTGGCCACGGAGGTCGAGCGGGGCGGCCTACCGGCCGCCGTGCTACACGCCATCGCAGGGGGGAGAAATCGATATGGCCAAATCAAGGATCTGGTGCGAGCTGAACCTGCCCGCACGCTTGATCGACTGATCCAACTCAGGCTGGTGGAGCGTGTGGTGCCAGTAACTGAGCGGGAGGATCGGTCACGACGCGGCTTCTATCGGATCACCGACAATTTCTTGGCGTTCTATCTACAGGTGGTGTCGAATTACTACGGGCAGATCCAGCGTGGCCGTGGGTCAGCCGTAATATCCGAGATGGTCAATCGACTTCCTGACTACATGGGCTCGCAGTGGGAAGAGATGTTCCGTTGGCACCTCGGCCGGCTTGTGATGGAGGGCCAGATCACGCAGCAGTTTGTCGACCTCGGCCCGTGGTGGAACGACAGCTCCAATATTGAGATCGACGCGGTTGTGCTGTCCGGCCGGTCCCGCGTGCCGGTGCTCGCGGGCGAGGCGAAGTGGACGTCCACAGTGGACGCTGATCGGCTGTTGCCGATCCTGCGCTCGAATGCGGCGGCGATCCCTGGTGCCAACGTGGACGAGATGCGGTTCGCGTTGTGTGCGCGGAACGAGGTTCGCGGCGCGCCGGACGATGTCCTCACCATCACCGCCGCGGACATCATGACTCCATGACCGGACCGGTTAGCGGGTGACGCGGGCGACGGCGCCGTAGATCTCGGCGTCGGCGGCGGCGGCGAGTTCGGGGTCGCCGCCGTCCGGGCGCCATTCCGGGGTCCACACGATGCCCGGTGGCACCAGGTCGAGCCCGGCGAGCAGTCTGGCCAGATCCGTGCGGCCGCGCGCCACCGGCAGGGTTCCGGTTCGCTGGTAAGCCGCCTTGCCGCGTTCGGCGAGTTCGCGCTTCGCTGTGGTGTAGCCGTCTTCGGTGTAGTGCGACACTGCGAGGTAACTGCCGGCCGCGGCGTCCGCGAGGTAGCGGCGAATGAGCTCGCCGGGCCGGTCGTCCTCGGGAATGAAGTGCAGCACCGAGACCAGCAGCACGCCGACCGGCCGGGTGAAGTCGAGCAGCCGTTGGGCGCCCGCGGCGCCGAGCACCGCGTCGACGTCCCGGAGGTCGGCATTGATGGCGACCGCGTTGGGGTTGTCGGCCAGGATCTGCCGTGCGTGCGCGACGGCCACCGGCTCGTTGTCGACGTACACGATTCGCGCGGCGGGATTGGCGGCCTGCGCGATCTCGTGCACGTTGCCGACGGTGGGAATGCCGGAGCCGAGGTCGAGGAACTGGTCGATGCCCTGATCGAGCATGAACCGCACGGCTCGGCGCAGAAACGACCGGTTGAGCCGGGCCGGCAGCGAGGTGACCTGGCCGGCGGCCATCGCCCGCTCGGCCGTTTCCCGGTCCACCGCGAAGTTGTGCGAGCCACCGAGCAGATAGTCGTAGATCCGCGCCGCGTTGGGCGTGGATATGTCGACGGACGGCAGCGATTCGGCTGGCCAGAACGAGTTCTGGGCCATCAGTTCGCGCCGGCCACGATGTCGGTCGGCAGTTGATCGCGCACGATCCGCCCCGTGCCGGTGTAGACGTTCATGGTCTCGCCGCGCAGGAAGCCGATCAGCGTCAGCCCCTGTTCTTCGGCGAGGTCGACCGCCAGTGACGACGGCGCGGACACCGCCGCCAGTACCGGAACACCGGCCATCGCGGCCTTCTGCACCAGCTCGAACGACGCCCGGCCGGACACCATCAGCACACACCCGCGCAGCGGTACCCGATCGTTGAGCAACGCCCAGCCGAGCACCTTGTCCACCGCGTTGTGCCGGCCGACGTCCTCGCGGACCACCAGCGGTTCGCCCTCGGCGGTGAACAGCCCGGCCGCGTGCAGGCCGCCGGTCGAGCCGAAAATCCGTTGCTGCTCCCGCAACTGGTCCGGCAGGGTCGCCAGAACCGCGGGCGTGACCGGACAATCATCGTCGGCCGGCGGGAATCGGGTGGACAGCCGCACCGCTTCCAACGCGGCCTTGCCGCACACCCCACACGATGACGTGGTGTAGAAATTGCGCTCCACACCCACCGTCGGCGGCGGCACACCCGGAGCGAGCGTCACGTCGAGCACGTTGTAGGTGTTGAGCCCGTCGTCGTCGGTGCCGTCGCAGTAGCGAGCGGTGGACACCTCCTCGCGCTCGCCGATCACACCTTCGGTGAGCAGAAACCCGTGCGCCAACTCGACATCATCGCCTGGCGTGCGCATGGTCACCGACAGTGCCCCGCCATCGACCCGCAGCTCCAGCGGCTCCTCGGCGGCCAGGCTGTCCGGCCGCCGCCGTTCGGTGAACTCGCCCGAACCATCTACATTGGACAGCCGCAACACCGGCCGCCGCACCGTCACCCGGCCCAAGACTGTGCCTCCTGCCGCACCGGTTCGAGCCGGATCACGATCGACTTCGAGGTCGGCGTCTGCGACACGTCGGCCACCGAATCCAACGGCACCAACGAGTTCGCCTCCGGGAAGTACGCCGCCGCGCAACCCTCTGCCGTCGGGTAGCCGACCAGCCGGAACCCAGCGGCGCGCCGCTCGCCGGTGCGGCCGGAGCCGTCCAGCCACTCGCTGACCACGTCCACCAACTGGCCGTCGGCCAGGCCGGCCGCCGCGATGTCCGCCGGATTCACGAACACCACTCGGCGGCCGTTGTCAATGCCGCGATAACGGTCGTCCAGTCCGTAGATCGTGGTGTTGTACTGGTCGTGGCTGCGGATCGTCTGCAACAGCAGCCGGCCCGCCGGCACCGCTGGGAACCACAGTTCGGTCGCGGTGAAGTTCGCCTTGCCGGTGGCGGTCGGGAATGTCCGCGAATCGCGTGGCGGATGCGGCAGCACGAAACCGTTCGGCTCGCGGACCCGCGCGTTGTAGTCGGCGCAGCCAGGCACGACGGCCGCGATCCGGTCCCGAACCGCGTCGTAGTCATCGGCGAACGACAGCCACGGCACCGGATGGTCCGGCCCGAGCAGGGCCCGCGCCAGTCCACAGAGGATGGACACTTCGGACCGCAGGTGCTCGCTGGCCGGCCGCAGCCGACCCCGTGACCTGTGCACGGCGGACATCGAGTCCTCGACGGTGACGAACTGCTCGCCGCCAGCCTGAACGTCTTCATCGGTGCGGCCCAGGGTCGGCAGGATCAGCGCCGTCCGGCCGTGCACCACATGGGAGCGGTTCAGCTTGGTCGACACCTGCACGGTCAGGTCGCAGGAGCGCATCGCCCGCTCGGTCAGTTCGGTGTCCGGCGCGGCCGACACCAGGTTGCCGCCCACCGCCATGAACACCTTGATCTTGCGATCCCGCATCGCGCGCAGCGCGTCCACCGTGTCGTAGCCGTGCTCGCGCGGCATCGGGAAGCCGAACTCGCGTTCCAGCGCGTCCAGGAACTTCGCCGGCGGCTTCTCCCAAATGCCCATGGTGCGGTCGCCCTGCACGTTGGAGTGGCCGCGCACCGGGCACACGCCCGCGCCCGGCCGGCCGATCATTCCGCGCAGCAGCAGCACGTTCACGATCTCCCGGATGGTCACCACGGCGTGCTTGTGCTGGGTCAGCCCCATCGCCCAGCAGACGATCACCCGCTTCGACTCGGCCAGCATCCGACCGACGGTGGCGATCTGCTCGCGCGGCAGCCCGGTGGCCGCGTCGACCGCCGACCAGTCCAGGCCGGCCACCTGCTTGCGGTAGTCCGCGAAGCCGTGCGTGCTGTTGTCGATGAACTCCTGGTCGAGCACGGTGCCGGGCGCGGCATCCTCGGCGGCCAGCAGCAGGTGCCCGAGCGCCTGGAAGAAGGCCAGGTCGCCGCCAAGCTTGATCTGGCAGAACTCGTCCGCCAGCGGGGTGCCGTGGCCGATCACTCCGCGCACGTTCTGTGGGTTGCGGAACCGCATCAGCCCGGCTTCGGGCAGCGGGTTCACCGCGATGATCCGCGCGCCGCCGACCTTCGCCTTCTCCAACGCGGTCAACATGCGCGGGTGGTTCGTGCCCGGGTTCTGGCCGACGACCATGATCAGATCGGCCTTGCCGATGTCGTCCAGGCTCACCGAGCCCTTGCCGATGCCGATGGTCTCCGACAGCGCCGCCCCGGACGACTCGTGGCACATGTTCGAGCAGTCCGGCAGGTTGTTGGTGCCGAACGAGCGCACCAGCAACTGGTACACGAACGCGGCCTCGTTGCTGGTCCGGCCAGAGGTGTAGAAGGCGGCCTCGTCCGGGCTGGCCAGGCCGCGCAACCGATCGGCGATCAGCGCGAACGCGGCCTCCCAGTCGATCGGCTCGTAGTGGTCGGCGCCTGGCCGCAGCATCATCGGGTGGGTCAGCCGGCCCTGCTGGCCGAGCCAGTAGTCGGTCTTCTCGGCCAGCTCGGACACCGGATGCGCGGCGAAGAACTCCGGTCCGACCCGCCGTCGGGTGGCTTCCTCGGCCACCGCCTTCGCGCCGTTCTCACAGAACTCGGCCACATTCCGGTGGCCGCGCGGCTCCGGCCAGGCGCAGCCCGGACAGTCGAAGCCCGCACGCTGGTTGAGCAGCCGCAGCGTCTCGACCGTCCGCACGGCGCCCATCTGCTCGACCCCCCGTTGCAGCGCCACCCGAACCCCGGTCACCCCGGCCGCCCAGTCCTTGGGTTCGTGCACGGCGACCGCGGTCTCGTCAATGTCCTGCTCAGGTGGTTTCCTGCCCATACCACCATCCTGCCTCGCGCGGACCAGAAATGTCAGGGCGGACGGCTCGCCTGTGGACAACTCAGTGCGGGCACCCGGCGGGGACGTTAATGGGGTGGTTCGGGTCGAACAGCGCGTCCGGATTCTCGGTGTCCACGGGGCTACCTGCGACTTCGTCCGCGTAGGCCGGGCCGAGATAGCCCTGGGTATCCGTCCTGCAGTCCATCTGAGCGTCGTAACTCTGGGTGTTGCCGGGCCAGATTCCTCGGTCAGCCGGCGCGTAGTCCCGACCCTGCGGCAAGTCGAAATCCTCCTGCACGTGCTGCACGGCGACGATCTGCCAGGAGTACTGGATCTCCGCCGGAACGGCTGGCGCGAAGGGAAACGCGAACACGTAGTTGGTATGGATGCGAAGGACTCCGTTTTGACCGAGGCCGGCGGCCATCGTGCCGCTGACCTTGATCGGAGCGGGCAGCAGGTGAAAGCCGGTAGCGAGCAGGCTGACGTTGCCGTAGTCGCCCTGGCTGCTCTTGTCCGCCAACCCTTGGGTCTCCCGGGTTCGGGCGTTGGGCGCCAGCAGGGCCAGATAGGCGCTGGGGTCGTGGTTGACCAGCAACCGGTTGTCCAGGTGTGCGGCGATCAGCACCTGCTTGACCTGGTTCTCAGCGGTCGCCACCTGGGTCGCGGTCCAGCGGCCCACCGCGACCGGGGCTGGCGGCACGATGCCGTTCGCCCCGTCGCCCCAGCCGGCGGCCGGGGTGTCCGCGAACGGCTGGTTGAGGTCGAGGTCGGCGGCCTGCTCAACAGTGACCGTGCTGGCCGGCGGTGCGGGCGTCACCGGTACCCCGCCGGTCGCGTTCGCGCCCTGCTCGCCGGAACGCCACCACAGCCCGGCGGTGCCGATCATTGCCAACACCACGATGCCGGCGATCAGCCAGGAAGCCCGGAACCGCCGTCGAGCCGGTGTGGTGAAGGTGGTCCCGTAGGTGTCCTCCCAGCGGCGGCGCAGCTCGCGGTGCGACGGCGGTCTGGCGCCCTTGCGGGCGGACCGCTCGGCGTCCCGCTGCCAGTCGGGATTGGCGAGGTCTGGATGGCTGTCAAAGAACTCGTCCTCGGAACCCTTGCCTGTGCCGGACACAGCCCACCCCCGTCAGAAATGCGCGAACCTGACGGTTGATCGCCCGGCGGTCGATCCGCGTTAGCGACAATCCGCATGAAATGCGTCCCCACCGGTTCGTAGACTTGACCCGTGACCGAGTCCAGCCCGTTGTCCAGGGCACCCCAGCGCACCCCCGACCTCCCGCCGACCTGGACGCCGGCGGAGGTAGAGGGCGCGCTGTACCAGCGATGGGTGGACGCGGGCTACTTCACCGCGGACGCCGGCTCGGACGCCCCGGCCTACACCATCGTGCTGCCGCCGCCGAACGTGAACGGCAGCCTGCACATGGGCCACGCGCTCAACCACACGGTCATGGACGCACTGACCCGGCGCCGCCGGATGCAGGGCTACGCCACGTTGTGGCTGCCCGGCACCGACCACGCCGGCATCGCCACCCAGAACGCCGTCGAGCGGGATCTGGCCAGCGAGGGCCGGTCCCGTCACGACCTGGGTCGCGAAGCGTTCGTGGAGCGGGTGTGGAAGTGGAAGGCCGAGGTCGGCGGCCGGATCCTCGGCCAGATGCGTCGGCTCGGCGACGGCGTGGACTGGACGCGCGAGCGGTTCACCATGGACGAAGGCCTGTCCCGCGCCGTGCGGACCATGTTCAAGCGGCTCTACGACGACGGCCTGATCTACCGCGCCGAGCGGATCATCAACTGGTGCCCGCGGTGCGCGACCGCGCTGTCCGACATCGAGGTGGAGCACTCCGAGGACGAGGGCGAGCTCATCTCGATCCGCTACGGCGACGGCGACCACTCGATCGTGGTGGCCACCACGCGGGCCGAGACGATGCTCGGCGACACGGCAGTGGCCGTGCACCCGGACGACGAGCGGTACGCGCACCTGGTCGGCACCGAGGTCGAGTTGCCGCTGACCGGCCGGCGGATTCCGATCGTGGCCGATGAGCACGTCGACCCGGCGTTCGGCACCGGCGCGGTGAAGGTGACCCCGGCACACGACCCGAACGACTTCGAGATCGGCCAGCGACACCAGCTTCCGACGCTGTCCATTATGGACGAACGGGCGGCGATCACCGCGTCCGGCCCGTTCGAGGGGCTGGACCGGTTCGAGGCCCGGCCGGCGGTGGTGGCCGCGTTGCGCGCGGAGGGCCGGATCGTCGCGGAGAAGCGTCCCTACCTGCACTCTGTCGGACACTGCTCGCGCTGCGACACGGTGGTCGAGCCGCGGCTGTCGTTGCAGTGGTTCGTGAAGGTCGAGCCGCTGGCCCGCGCCGCCGGTGACGCGGTGCGCGACGGCCGCACCCAGATCCATCCGCCGGAGCTGGCCAAACGGTACTTCGACTGGGTGGACAACCTGCATGACTGGTGCATCTCCCGGCAACTCTGGTGGGGGCACCGGATTCCGGTCTGGTACGGCCCGAACGACGAGGTGCGCTGCCTTGGTCCGGACGAGCGGCCGCCGTCCGGTGCGGGCTCGCGGCAGGACGAGGATGTGCTGGACACCTGGTTCTCGTCCGGGCTGTGGCCGTTCTCCACGCTCGGCTGGCCGGACCAGACCGCGGACCTGGCAAAGTTCTATCCGACCTCGGTGCTGTCCACCGGCTACGACATTCTCTTCTTCTGGGTCGCCCGGATGATGATGTTCGGGCTGTACGCGATGGACGACACGCAGCCGTTCGACCAGGTCTACCTGCACGGGCTCATCCGGGACGCCAGCGGCAAGAAGATGTCGAAGTCGCGCGGCAACGGCATCGACCCACTGGAGTGGCTGGACCGCTACGGCGCGGACGCGACCCGGTTCACCCTCGCCCGGTCGGCCAATCCGGGCGCGGACATGGCGGTGGCCGAGGAATGGACGGCGGGCTCGCGCAACTTCTGCACCAAGCTGTGGAACGCCGCCCGGTTCGCGCTCTCCAACGGTGCGACCACGGCCGTCCCGGTGCCGGCCCGCGACGAGCTCACCGACGCGGACCGCTGGATCCTGGACCGCGCCGACGCACTCGTGTCCGATGTGGACGGATGGTTCGAGGACTTCCAGTTCGCCAAGCTGTCCGAGGCGCTGTACCACTTCGTCTGGGACGAGTTCTGCGACTGGTACGTGGAGCTGGCCAAGGTGCAGCTCGCCGAGGGCGGCCCGCGCGCCGACGCGACCCGCGCGGTGCTGGGCTCGGTGCTGGACACCGTGCTGCGGCTGCTGCACCCGATCACGCCGTTCATCACCGAGACGCTATGGACGACCCTCACCGGCGGCGAGTCGCTGGTGATCGCGGACTGGCCGAAGCCATCGGGCGCCATCGCCGATGACGAGGCGGCGAACCGGATCGAGTCGGTGCGCAAGCTGGTCACCGAGATCCGCCGGTTCCGGTCCGAGCAGGGACTGCGGCCGTCCCAACGGGTCGCCGCGCAGCTCTCCGGCGCGTGCTGCGCCGGGCTGACTCCGCACGAGGCCGCGATCCGCGCGTTGGCCCGGTTGGACGACCCGGGCGAGTCGTTCACCGCGAGCGCGTCGCTGGACGTCGGCCTGACCACCGGCAAGGTGACCGTCCGGCTGGACCTGTCCGGCGCGATCGACGTGGCCGCCGAGCGCAAGCGGCTGGCCAAGGATCTGGCCGCTGCCGAGAAGGAACTCGGGCAGTGCCAGGCGAAGCTCGGCAACCCGAACTTCCTCTCGCGGGCGCCGGCCGACGTGGTGGCCAAGATCGAGCAGCGCCGGGACGCGGCCACCGCCGAGACGGCCCGGCTCAACGCCCAACTCGCCGCCCTCCCGGCGGCGTGAGGGGGCTGACTGGTGCCCCGAACTGATCCGGTCCTGGACGACCTGAACGCCGTCGAAACCGAGCTGAACCGGCGGTGGCCGGAGTCGAAGATCGACCCCTCGCTGGACCGGATCGCCGCGCTGGTCGACCTGCTCGGCCAGCCGCAGCGCGGCTATCCGGTGGTGCACATCACCGGCACCAACGGCAAGACCTCGACCGCGCGGATGATCGACACCCTGCTGGCCGCGCACGACCTGCGCACCGGCCGGTTCACCAGCCCGCACCTCCAGTCGCCGACCGAGCGGATCAGCCTGGACGGCGCGCCGATCGGCCCGCGACGGTTTGTCGAGACATACCGGGAGATCGAGCCGTATGTGTCCATGGTGGACAGTGCCGATGGGGGCGACGGGGTTTCGGCGGTGCCGATGAGCACGTTCGAGGTGCAGACCGGGATGGCGTTCGCGGCATTCGCCGACGCGCCGGTGGACGCGGCGGTGATCGAGGTCGGCCTGGGCGGCGCCTGGGACGCCACCAACGTCGCCGACGGCCGGGTCGCGGTGATCACCCCGATCGACGTGGATCACACGAAATACCTCGGGTCCGATGTGGTCGGCATCGCCGCCGAGAAGGCCGGCATCATCAAGCCGGGCTCGATCGCCGTGCTGGCCGTGCAGCGACCGGAGGTGACCGAGGAACTCCTGCGCCGCTGCGTGGCGACCGACGTCACCGTCGCCCGCGCCGGCCAGGAGTTCGGGGTGCTCAGCCGCACGCTTGCGGTCGGCGGCCAGATGCTGAAGCTGCAAGGCCTCGGTGGCGTGTACGACGAGGTTTTCCTGCCGCTGCACGGCACGCACCAGGCGGCCAACGCGGCGGTCGCGCTGGCGGCCGTCGAGGCGTTTCTGGGCGCGGGCGCGCGATCCCCGCTCGACCCGGACACGGTGCGGCTGGCGTTCGGCGCCGTCACCAGCCCGGGTCGGCTGGAGCCTGTTCGGTCGGCGCCGACCGTGCTGCTGGACGCCGCGCACAACCCGCACGGCGCGCGGGCGCTGGCCGCCGCGCTGCGCGAGGAATTCGACTTCCGCCAGTTGATCGGCGTGCTCGGGGTGATGGGCGACAAGGACGCCCGCGGCATCCTCACCGAGTTGGAGCCGGTCTTCGGCGAGGTCGTGCTGACCGAGAACGAGTCGGCGCGGGCGATGCCGGCGGACGACTTGGCGGCGGTGGCCCGCGAGGTGTTCGGCGAGGACCGGATCGTGGTCGAGCCCCGGCTGTCCGCCGCCATCGACATGGCGGTCGGGTTGGCCGAGGACAGCTCCCAGAACGCAGGTGAGCCGGGCCGGGCGGCCGGCGTCGGTGTGGTGGTGACCGGCTCGGTGTTCACCGTGGGCGCGGCGCGCTCCCTGTTCGGCAAGGAGCCCGCGTGAGTGAACCCAACGATGTGAGTAGCGGCACCAGCACGGAGCCCGCGCCGGTCGATCCGATGAAGGGCTTTCGCGGCGTGATGGCCGGCACTTTGGTGCTGGAGGCCATCGTCGTGGCGCTGGGGCTGCTGGTGGTGGCCAATCTGTACGGCGGGCTGGGCACCGTCGTCGGGCTGGCGGTCGGCGTGGTCGCCCTGGGCCTGCTGGTCTGCTGCGGACTGTTGCGGCGCGGATGGAGCGTCATCGTGGTGCTGGCCTTGCAGGCGGTGCTGATCGGGTGTGTGGCCGTGGCCGTGCCGATCGGGGTGATCGGGCTGGTGTTCGCGGGCGTGTGGGGATACCTGCTGTGGCTGCGGCGCGAGGTCAACCGCCGGATGGCCGAGGGCCGCTTGCCCGGCCAGCAGCCGAACGGGCAGAGTTAGCCCAGAAGATCGACTGGAATCTGGGGTAACCGGACTATGAACACGCCGAACTCGGGTGGCTACCCGCCCAATCCCTGGGGCGACCAGGGCGGCCAGCACAGCCAGGGTGGGCACTGGCAGCAGGGCCAGTACGGCCAGCCCGGCCCGCAGGCCTATTTCCAGCCCACCTCGGATCCGGAGATCAACGTCTATCGCGGCGGTCCCGGCTTTCCGCCGCCCCGGCCGCCGCGCCGCCGGACCGGCCTGATCATCGCGATCGTGGTCGCGGTGCTGGTCGTGGTCGGCGGCGGCGTCGCCGGCATCGCGCTCGCGCTCGGCTCCGGCACATCCGCTTCCGGCAGCCACCCGATCGCCACCCCGACGCCGACCGAGTCCGGTGGCCTGCCCACCCAGTTCCCCGGCGTCGGCGGTTCCGGCACGGCCACCCCCACCCCGTCACCCGACGCGTCGACCGGTTCCGGGGCGTGGACAGTGGGCAGTTGCTTCGACGAGACCGGGACGGTCGGCAAGGTGTCGCTCAGCCAGGTGCCCTGCGACAGCGACCAGGCGGTCTTCGTCATCAACACGGTGATCCCGATGAAGTCGCAGTGCCCCGGCGGCGCCAACTACCGGGGCGACGTCATCGGCGACCAGTACGCCGGGGCGGACTACTGCGTGTCACTGGAGGTGCCGGCCGGCCAGTGCTTCGTCTACGACGACCAGAGCAAGGGCGGCAACACGCAGGTCATTGCGCGGGCGCCCTGCGGCAGCGGCAAGGACATCGTGCGGGTGCAGTCCGTCGAACCGGCCACCGACCCCAACTCGGCCTGCTCGGACGTGTCGAACGTCGACGTCTGGGCCTACCAGTCGCCGACGTCCGGACAGTTCGCCTGTGTGGTCCAGGCCGGGGGCTGACCGGTCCCTGGCTGGTCTCTGTCTGATCCCTGCCCGGTCGCTGTCTGTTCACCCACACCCGTTACGCTCCATCACGGTTTTCGACTGAAGGAGTGGACATTCCGTGAGCGAGCGCACCCTGGTCCTGGTCAAGCCGGACGGCGTCGGCCGTGGCCTGGTCGGTGAGGTGATCTCCCGCATCGAGCGCAAGGGCCTGAAGCTGGTCGCGCTGGAGTTGCGCCAGGTCGAGCGGTCGCTGGCCGAGGAGCACTACGCGGAGCACGCCGAGCGGAGCTTCTTCGCCGATCTGCTGGACTTCATCACCTCCGGCTCGGTCGTGGCGGCTGTGATCGAGGGGCCGCGCGCGATCGCCGCGTTCCGGCAGATCGCCGGCGGCACCGACCCGGTGGACAAGGCGACGCCGGGTTCGCTGCGCGGCGACTTCGGCCTGGAGACCCAGTACAACCTGGTGCACGGCTCGGACTCGCCGGAGTCGGCGGCCCGCGAGATCAAGCTCTGGTTCCCGAACCTCTGACGTCTCGCTGACCCACCGGAGTCAGCGGCTACATCGCGTCATCAGATCGTGTGGAAAGTCGTTGTGCGGGGCGAGAAGCACGCTCGGATGCGATTCGATGGCCCGGTGTCACGCGCATATCTGGTGAAGCTGCCACAGGTCACCCTCGTCTTCTGGATCATGAAGATCGCGGCGACCACACTGGGCGAGACTGCCGGGGACCTGATGGCGCAGACCGCGCACGTCGGCTACCTGGTCAGCTCGCTGATCCTGGTCGGGCTGTTCGTGGCCAGCGTGGTGACCCAGTTGGCGGTCAAGGGGTTCCACCCGGCGCTGTACTGGACGGTCATCCTGTCCACCAGCACGGCCGGCACGACCATGTCCGACTTCATGAACCGGACCGCCGGGCTCGGCTACGCCCGCGGCGCGCTGATCCTGATCACCGCGCTGGCAGTGGTCTTCGCGGTCTGGAAGCTGTCCGGGCGACCGTTCAACGTGCAGCGGATCAACACCTTCGGCGGCGAGTTGCTGTACTGGACGGCGATCCTGTTCTCCAACACCTTGGGCACCTCGCTCGGTGATTTCCTGGCCGACGACACCGGTCTCACCTTCGGCGGCACCGCGCTGGTGATCAGCGGCGTGCTGGCGCTGATCGCGCTCGCGATGCGGTACACCGCCGTGTCGCACACGCTGCTGTTCTGGATGGCGTTCGTGCTGACCCGTCCGCTGGGGGCCTCGGCGGGCGACTTCTTCAGCAAGCCGGTCGTGGTCGGCGGCCTCGGCTACGGCACCATCGGGGCGTCCGGCGTGCTCAGCGGCGTCCTCGTCCTGCTGATCGGCTACACCTACTGGCGCCGGCCGGTCACGCCGTCCTGCGGTTGAACCGGCTCGGCCGGTCGAGCTGACGTGGCCGGTTGAGCTGACTCGGCCGCGCGTCGTTACCCTGAAACCGTGCCTGTCGAGTCCGTCTTTCCCCAGTTGGAACCACTGCTGCCGCTGGTGTCCAAGCCGGTGCAGTACGTCGGCGGCGAGCTGAACGCCACGGTGCGCGACTGGGACGCCACGGATGTCCGCTGGTGCCTGATGTATCCGGACGCCTACGAGGTCGGTCTGCCCAACCAGGGCGTGATGATCCTCTACGAGATCCTCAACGAGCTGCCCGGCGTGCTGGCCGAGCGAACGTACGCGGTGTGGCCGGACCTTGAGGCGCTGATGCGCGAGCACGGCGTGCCGCAGTTCACCGTGGACGCGCACCGGCCGGTCAGCGCGTTCGACGTGCTCGGCGTCAGCCTGGCCACCGAACTGGGGTACACCAACCTGCTCACCGCGCTCGACCTCGCCGGCATCCCGCTGCGCGCCGCCGATCGCACCGCCGACCCGTCCGCCGACTATCCGATCGTGCTGGCCGGCGGGCACGCCGCGTTCAACCCCGAGCCGATCGCCGACTTCATCGACGCGGCGGTGCTGGGCGACGGCGAGGAGGCGGTCGGCGAGATCACCGAGATCATCCGGAGCTGGAAGCGCGACGGCCGTCCCGGCGGCCGGGACGAGCTGCTGACCAGGCTGGCCGCGACCGGCAACGTGTACGTGCCGGGCTGCTACGACGTGCGATACGCGCCGGATCACCGGATCGAGTCGGTGCGGCCCAACCGGGACCGGGCGCCGGAACGGGTCGGCAAGCGCACCACGATGGATCTGGACTCGTGGCCGTACCCGAAGCGACCGCTGGTACCGCTGGCCGAGAGCGTGCACGAGCGGATGAGCGTGGAGATCTTCCGCGGCTGCACCAGGGGCTGCCGGTTCTGCCAGGCCGGCATGATCACCCGGCCGGTGCGCGAGCGGTCGATCGAGGGCATCGGCGATATGGTCCACAACGGACTGGCCGCGACCGGTTTCGAGGAAGTCGGGCTGCTGTCGCTGTCCAGCGCCGACCATTCCGAGATCGGCGGCATCGTCAAGGGCCTCGCGGACCGCTACGAGGGCAGCAACACCGGGCTGAGTCTGCCCTCCACCCGGGTGGACGCGTTCAATGTGGACCTGGCGAACGAGTTGTCCCGCAACGGAAGGCGATCCGGTCTGACGTTCGCGCCGGAAGGCGGCAGCGAGCGAATCCGGCGGATCATCAACAAGATGGTGTCCGAAGAGGACCTGATTCGCACGGTGACCACGGCCTATACCAACGGCTGGCGGCAGGTCAAGCTGTACTTCATGTGCGGCCTGCCCACCGAGACCGACGAGGATGTGCTGCAGATCGCCCGGATGGCGCAGGGGGTCATCAGGTCCGGGCGGGAGGCCAGCGGCCGCCGGGACGTGCGCTGCACCATCTCCATCGGCGCGTTCGTGCCCAAGCCGCACACCCCGTTCCAGTGGGCGGCGCAGTGCGATCCGGACACTGTGGATGAACGGCTGCGCAAGCTTCGGGCCGCCGTGAACGCGGACCGCGGCCTGGGCCGCAACATCGGAATGCGGTACCACGACGGCAAACCCGCGCTGATCGAGGGCCTGCTGTCGCGCGGCGACCGCCGGGTCGGTCGGGTCATCGAGCGGGTGTGGCGCGAGGGCGGCCGGTTCGACGGCTGGAGCGAGCACTTCTCCTACCAGCGATGGCGCGACGCCTGCGCCGCCGAGCTGGAGCCGCAGGGCGTGAGCCTCGCCTGGTACACCACCCGGGAGCGCGGCGAGGACGAGATCCTGCCCTGGGACCACCTGGATTCCGGGCTGGACAAGGCATGGCTGTGGGCGGACTGGCAGGACGCGCTGGACGAGCAGGAGCAGGACGACTGCCGGTGGACGCCGTGCTTCGACTGTGGGGTGTGCCCGACCATGGGCACCGACATCGAGATCGGCCCGACCGGGCGCACACTGTTGCCGATCACCCCGGTCTAGCGACCACGCTTCGACAGCCGCCCTGCCAGATCGGACAACTGGTCACCAGAGGCCGAGTGGGTCCAGTGGCACCACCGGCGCGGGGGACAGCACGCTCAGCAGCGGGTCCAGCAGTCCGGTCGATTTCTTGTTGCCAGCACTCGCATTCGCGCCGGACCCAGCTGGGTTTCCGTTGCCAGCAGCGGTGTTCGCGCCGAGCTCGGCCGAATTCCCGCCGCCCGCCGAAGAAGCCAGGTTCACCGATGTGCCATTCACCCCGTCGGTGACGGCCGCGAGCGCGTCGACCAGGCCGTGCCCGTAGAAACTGTTGTACGACGAGTCGCCGGTGCAGTAGGCGTCCTGCACGCCGGTGCCGGTGAGGTCGTAGTCGGCCGGACACGGCATCGGCTGAGCCTCGTCATACAGCAGCTGGGTGAGTTGTTTGGCGCTGTCCTGGGGATGCGCGGAGGCGAGCAGCGCGAGCACGCCGGCGACGTGCGGCGCGGCCATTGACGTCCCGCACGAGCTGGCGTAGCCGTCCGGCACTGTGGACAGCACGCACGATTGGCCATCCGGCGCCTGCTGGCGGGTGTCGCCGCCGGGCGCGGTCACGTCGATCGCGCCGAGCCCGTACGAGCTGTAGCTGGCCTTCGTCTCGTCCGCGCCGACCGAGGACACCGTGACCACGCCGCGCAGGCCGGCCGGCAGCTCGGCGCACTGCTCGGTCAACGGCCGGGACCGCTGGTCATTGGTGCTCACGTTGTCCGGACTGCCGTTGTCGGATCCCGGATTGGTGAGGTCCATGGCCTGGTTGCCGGCGGCCGCCACGTTGAGCACGCCCCGCCCGGCGGCGTAGTCCACCGCGCGCCGAACCGCCTCGTAGATCACCTGCTGGCCGACCGCGTCCCGGCAGGTGAAGATCCACGGATCAACGAAGTAGCTGCTGTTCGTGATGGTCATTCCGCGCTCGGCGGCCCACATGAACCCGCACACGGCTGCTTCCGGGTAGATGTAGCCGTCGTCGTTGACCACTTTCACCGAGGCCACCCGGACGCCGGGCGCGACGCCCGCGGTGCCCTGGCCGTCATCGGCGGCGGCGATGGTGCCGGCGACGTGCGTGCCGTGTGCGGACGTGGTGGGCTCCCACGCGGCCTCGCTGGTGTCCGGAGCCCCGGTCACGCAGCCGGCGGAGTCGGCGGTGTCCAGCGCCTTCAGCAGTCCGGGGTGCTGGGGATCGATCCCGGAGTCCAGCACGCCGACCAGCACCTGCGACGAGCCTTCGGTGATCTTGTGCGCCCGGTCGGCGTTGATCATCGTCATGTCCCACTGGTCGCCGGTCCGGTTCGCGGTGGGCACGACGCCCGGCTGTGAAGTCGCGGCGGTCGCACCGCTGCCGGTCTCGTCCGGCTTCTTCGTTGCGCCCGGCGAGTCGTCGGCGTCGGAATAGGCCTCGCCCGCCGCACTGTAGGCCCGGTCCGGGCCGATCCGAGTCACGAACGACGGGTCCGGCGAGGTCGCGACCGCCACGCTGATCTGCGGGTAGTAGCTGGCGGTGGTCCCACACGCGGCGGCGATCTCGCTGTCGGCGGTCTGCTCGGAGGTCCCCTGGTCGAACAGCACCAGGTAACGCAGCGTGGGTCCGACCTGCGAACATCCGGTGAAGGTGGCGGGGTTGACATCCGCGCTCGCCGAGGGTGGCGCGGTCAGGCAGCCAGTCGCCAGCAGGGCGGTGCACACAGCGACCGCCCTCATCTGGCGAAGTAGAGGCACCGCCGACCTCCAGCCCTCCATCGAACCGGCGTGCGCGCACACGCGTGTCCACTTGCAGCGGGACGGTAGCCAGCGCCGGCACCCAGGACAAGTTCGCGACCCGTTTTCGCCATAGCGGTACCGTGACAGGTCAGAGTACCGCCCTGTGGAGGGAGCAATGCTGCGCCGCGCCGACGAGCCCAATCCGTCCGCACCGCCCGTCCAGCGGCTGCGCGTGCGTTACGCCAAACGGGGGAAGCTGCGTTTCACGTCACATCGGGACGTCGCGCGGGCGTTTGAGCGCGCGTTGCGCCGTGCGGCGGTGCCGATGGCCTACTCGCACGGATTCAATCCGCATCCCCGGATCTCCTGGGTCGGCGCCGCGCCTACCGGGGCCGCCAGCGAGGCCGAGTATGTGGAGATCGCCGTGATCACCGAGCTCGACCCGACCGAACTGGCCCACGCCCTGGACGCCGCGCTGCCACCCGGCCTGGACATTCAGGAGGTGCTCGTCGCCCGACCGGGTTCGCTGGCCGACCGGATCGAGGCGAGTCACTGGCGGATCGAGGTGCCCGGCGTCGACCCCGACACGCTGGCCGCCGCCGTACGTGAACTGCTGGTCGCCGAGGCCGTCGAGGTCGAGAAGATGACCAAGAACGGCCCCCGCCGGATCGACGTGCGACCGGCCATCGTGTCGCTTCGAGTGAGGACCGCGGCGCCATATGGGATACTGGAGGCGGTCGTTCGGCAGACAAGCCCTGTCGTGCGGCCCGACGACGTGCTGAACGCGCTCCGTGTCGTCGCCGCGCTGACACCGCCGGCACCCGCGAAGGCGACCCGGATGGCCCAGGGGCGGCTGGACGACAACGGCCTGGTGTCCGACCCGCTGGCCCCGGACAGGGGCCTGCCGGCTACCGAGGCAGGGGAGCCGGAGTCTGGTCAGCGTGTTGTCGTCGAAGGATCTGTCGGCTGACGCCCGACTTGGGTACGCAGTCGCGAAGGCAAGGATTCCGCCACCTGGGGTGGCGGTGACAGACAACGGAAACGGGCCCCTGCGCGGCCGCGTCCGGCCAGTGCTGACATCCGATGGGTGTCCGGCCTGGGGGACGCGCCCGGGGGCGGAGGAGCTATATGTCGAACATGGCACAGCCCGCTGGCACAGCCGGCGGGGATAGCAGCACACCCACGCATCCCGCGCTGGCGGATCTGCCGGACAAGGTGCGCGTGCATGCCCTGGCCAAGCTGCTGGAACGCAGCAGCCGCGAGGTGCTGGACGTGTTGGCCGCGTTGGGCTCAGCGGCGCGGAGCGCACAGTCCAATCTGGATCGTGAGGTCGCGGTCCAGGTCGCGGACAGACTGCTGAACACGGCCGAGCCGACCGCGCCCGCGGCACAGTCGCCGGCCGAGGCGGTGGACCAGCCAGCGGTGGACACTCCGGTGGCTGAGCCGGCCGACACGCCCGGCGAGCCGGCCGCGTTCGCGCCGGTGTTCGCCGCGCCGTCCCCGGTCTTCCTGCCCCCGGCGGCCGAGCCCGCGCCGGCCAAGAAACCGGCGGCGAAGAAGGCCGCCCGGGACACGACCAAGGACACCGCCAGGGACACCGCCAAAGGCACCACGGCCGACATCGAGGAGGCCGCGGCTTCGGCCGAGGCCACCGACGATGATCAGCAGGCCGCGGAGGACGAGGCGGGTGCCCGCAGCCGGCGCCGTCGCCGCGGCCGGCGCGGCCGGGGACGCGGCAAGGGCGGCCCCGGCGACGACCAGGTCGACGGCGCGGACGACGACAGCGGCACCGGGTCGGACACTGGGTCCGGCGGTGCCGACGACGGTGCGGACACCGACAACAACGCCGATGGCTCCGAGGGCGAGGACGGCGGGGCGGCCAACCGCCGCCGCCGGCGCCGGCGGCGCCGCAAGGGCGACGACGCGTCCGGCGAGGACGACCCGCCCAACACCGTCGTGCACGTTCGGGACGGTCGGGACGAAAAGGACAGGCCGGACAGGTCTGACAGCGGGTCGGACGAGGTGCGCAGCGTGCGCGGGTCGACCCGGCTGGAGGCCAAGCGGCAGCGCCGCCGGGACGGTCGGGACGCCGGCCGGCGTCGGGTGCCGATCCTGTCCGAAGCTGAGTTCCTGGCCCGCCGCGAGGCCGTGGACCGCAAGATGGTGGTCCGCGAGCTGAACAGCTCGGTGCAGATCGGCGTGCTGGAGGACGGCGTGCTGGTCGAGCACTTCGTCACCGCTTCCGGCACCGGCTCGCTGGTCGGCAACGTGTACCTCGGCCGGGTGCAGAACGTGCTGCCCAGCATGGAGGCCGCGTTCGTGGACATCGGCCGGGGCCGCAACGCCGTGCTCTACGCCGGTGAGGTCGACTGGGACGCCGCCGGCCTGGAGGGCAAGGCCCGCAAGATCGAGCAGGCGCTGTCCACAGGGGACAGTGTGCTGGTGCAGGTCACCAAGGACCCGGTGGGGCACAAGGGCGCCCGGCTGACCACCCAGATCAGCCTGCCCGGCCGGTTCCTGGTGTACGTGCCCGGCGGCGGCGCGACCGGCATCAGCCGCAAGCTGCCCGACACCGAGCGCAAGCGGCTCAAGGACGTGCTCAAGCGGGTCGTGCCGGAGGACGCCGGAGTCATCATCCGGACCGCGTCCGAGGGCATCGCCGAGGACGAGCTGGCCCGGGACGTACGCCGGCTGCGCGCGCAGTGGGAGATCATCCAGGAGAAGGCGTCCTCGACCAGCACCAAGGCCCCGCAGTTGCTGTACGAAGAGCCGGACCTGCTGATCAAGGTCGTCCGCGACCTGTTCACCGAGGACTTCTCCGCGCTGATCGTTCAGGGCTCGGACCCGTGGGACACCATCGAGGCCTACGTGAAGCATGTCGCGCCCGACCTGAGCGAACGGCTCAAGCGGCACGTGGGCAATACGGACGTGTTCACCGAACACCGGATCGACGAGCAGATCCTCAAGGCGCTGGACCGGAAGGTGTGGCTGCCCTCCGGCGGCTACCTGGTGATCGACCGCACCGAGGCGATGACCGTCATCGACGTCAACACCGGCAAGTTCACCGGCGCGGGCGGCAACCTGGAGGAGACGGTCACCCGCAACAACCTGGAGGCCGCCGAGGAGATCGTCCGGCAGCTCCGCCTGCGGGACATCGGCGGTATCATCGTGATCGACTTCATCGACATGGTGCTGGAGTCCAATCGGGACCTGGTGCTGCGTCGGCTGACCGAATGCCTTGGCCGGGACCGCACCCGGCATCAGGTCGCCGAGGTGACCTCGCTGGGCCTGGTGCAGATGACCCGCAAGCGGGTCGGCACCGGGCTGCTGGAGGCGTACTCCACCACCTGTGAGCACTGCCGGGGCCGCGGCGTCGTCGTCTCCACCACGCCGGTTCTCGGCCATAGTGGAAACAGCGGAAACGGCGGGAATGGCGGCGGTTCCAACGGCGGCAATGGTTCCAACGGCCGCAAGACCAAGCACCGCGAGCCAGAGGTCGAGGCCGAGACACATCTGCCCTCGCCGGCCGCGTCGGTGATCCGGTCCATCCACCAGGCCGCCGAGCCCGCGGTGGAGGGCGAGCCGGCCGAGCTGGCGGGCGCCGCCGCGCAGACCAACGGCCACATTGGACACGAACCCGAACGCGAGCCGGAGACCGAGTCGGCCGCGCCCACTGGGTCTGCCGAGCCGGCCGAGTCGACTGAGCCGGAACCCTCGCTGGTGGTGGCCCGCCGACGTCGGCCCCGCCGCCGCGCCGCGTCCCGCCCGGCCGGCCCACCCGCGACCGACAGCTGAATGTCAATGCTGCTGTGAGAACGGCGGCCGCCGACAAATTCGTGCGGCGGCCGCCGTCCCTCAGTAGGTGGCCCCGGGGTGTGCAACGTCCAGCCCAGCCTCAGGCGATCTGGCGGATGCGGCGGATCGCAAGGTAGATCAGCGCCGCCGCCAACACGACGAAGATGCCGGTCTCGATGCCCTGGAACAGCCAGAACCGGTCCGCGGGCTGATAGAGCTGCCAGTTGTAAGAGCCCGGCCCGAGGCCCAGGCTGTCTCCGCAACTGGCCTGCGCGGGCGGGCAGCCGATCTGGGCGTTGCTGAGGACGAGTTGGCCAGCGGCGTTGCGCACGCCCTGGGTGTAGACCCAGGCGCCCGCAGCCGGGTTCGGCTGCGCCTCGCTCGTGACCGGGAAAGTCAGCGTCTTGGCCGGCAGATAGTTCGGCCTGGCCAGCGTTTCGATCAGGACGCGCACGCCGATGAACCCGACCAGGGTGACCGCCATGGCCGGCAGCACCTTCCGCCACAGCGTGCCGGCGACGACGCCCAGCGCCACCGCGAACAGCGTGTAGCCGATCGGCGCGATGCCCCCGACATCGAAGGTCAGGTAACCGAAGCGGCCGTTGCCGGCAGCGGCCAGCGGCATGTACCACCAGGACACGCCCAGCGCGTACGCCACGGCGACGACGACGGCTCCAGCGCCGATCAGGCCGAACTTCGTCACCGCCCAGCGCAGCCGGCTGACGCCCTGCGTCCACACCAGCAGGTGGGTGTGCTGCTCGACCTCGCGGGCGACCAGCGGCGCGCCGAAGAACAGCCCGACCAGCAGCGGCAGCAGCACGAACAGCACACCGACGAAGGTCATCGCCCCGAACTGGTTCTGGAACTGGTCGACCAGGCCGTGGCAGGCGTCGCCGGTTGTCAGCTGGGCGTTGCCCAACGCGGTGAAGCAGGCGGACAGCCCGGAGCTGACGTAGACGTGCCGCATGTCGAGGCCGGAGGGCACCATGATGGCGGCGAGTGCGATGAGTGCGATGGCGGTGAACAGCGCCTGCTTGCGGTGCTGGCGCCAGGTTAGCCAGATCATGCGGTCACTTCCGATGGGGTGCGGGCCGTGCGGGCGCCGGCGGCGCTGAGATAGGCCAGAACGAGGTCTTCCAGGGTCACGTCATGCTCCGTCCACATGGGATCGTCGATGGGGTCGGCAGCGCGCACCAGCAGGGTGGACTGCCGGTCGGTGTGGCTGGCGCGGACGATGGTCGCGCCGCCGGGGATCGCGTCACCGGGCTCGGTGCGCGGGCCGACCAGGGTCCGGTGCTCGGCGAGCAGGTCGTCCACCGCGCCGGCCAGCTGCACCTCGGCGGTCTGCAGCACGATCAGGTAGTCGCAGGCGCGTTCCAGATCGGCCAGCAGGTGCGAGGACAGCAGCACGGTGGTGTCGCTCTCGCCGACCGCGCCCATCAATGCCTGCATGAACTCCCTGCGCGCCAACGGATCCAGGCTGGCGATCGGCTCGTCCAGCAGCAACAGCCGTGGCCGCTTGGCCAACGCCAGAGCGAGCGCGACCTGGGCGCGCTGCCCGCCGGACAGCTTGCCGACGGGCTTGGCCGGCGGAATGCCGAGCTGGGCCAGCCGGTCGTGGGCGAGCGGCGCGTCCCAGCGGCGGTTCAGCTTGCCGCCCATGGTGATCAGCTCGGCGGCGGTGAAGTCCGGATACAGCGGGGTGTCCTGCGCGACGAACCCGATCTCGGCCAGCGTGGCGATGTTGTCGCGCGGATCCTCGCCGAACACCCGCACGCTGCCGGCATCCGGCCGCAGCAGGCCGACGGCCAGCTGGAGCAGGGTTGTCTTGCCAGCGCCGTTGGGTCCGACCAGCGCGGCGATCCGCCCGGCAGGCACGTGCAGCGAGCAGTCGCGCAGCGCCCACGTTCGCCCGTACCGCTTGCCCAGTCCGCTGGTTTCCAGCGCGGTCTTGTCCATCATGTTGTCCTCCAAGCTGTTCACGGGTTGTCCTGGCGGGCCTGGCCGTCGAAGGTGGCGCGCAGGGTGGTGTCGATCAGCGCGGCGACGTCCTCGCGAGCCAGGCCCGCCGCCTCGGCCTTGCGCAGCCACGACACCAGGTCCTCGCGCAGCTCCGCCTGGTTCGCCAGCGACGGACCGGCCAGGGTGCCCACCAGGAAGGTGCCCACTCCGGGTCGGCCCTCGGCCAGACCCTCCATCTCCAGCTCCCGATAGGCCTTCAGCACCGTGTTCGGGTTGATCGCCAGCGACTGCGCCACCGCCCGCACCCTGGGCAGTTGGTCGCCCGGCCGCAGCAGGCCCACTCGGAGCGCCTGCTTGACCTGCAACACCATCTGCATGTACGTGGCCACCCGCGAGCGGCCGTCGAGCACGAACTCGATCACCACTGTTCTCCTATTGTCTTACGACAATAAGACAGAGTGCTCGCCGTGAGTCAGGCTGTCAAGACCGGTAAGATCGACGTTCCGAGATCGGTTGGCGGAGGGCCGGACATTCGACCTGCACCGATGGGCGCCACGGACGTCGGTGGCGCAGGTCGATGGGCGTCGATGGGCATAGTGGCCCACGGGGTTGAGGAGCGGGATGGTTGGTTGACCTTCAGCTCGTTGACCTGGTGATTCCAGGACTGCGCGAACCGCTGTCGCTGACCGTTGGCGTCGGCCGGGTGCGCGCGGTGGTGATCCCCGCGCCCGAGGTGGCCCGCGGGTTAGCCGACGCGGTGACCGGAGTCGTGCCGCCGCGGTCCGGCCGGGCGGTGCTCACCCAGCACGCCGACGCCGCCGATGACGACCGGCGGGCGCGGCCGATCGGGCTGGTTCCGGCCGACGGCGGCCTGCTCCCGCACCTGACCGTGTTGCGCAATGTCGTGTACGCCCGGACGGTCGTGGACCGGGTGCCGAAAACCCGCGCCGAGCAGGATTTCCGGACCCGCGCCGCCGACTACGGCCTGGACGACGTCCTCGATCGCTTTCCCTACGAGATCACCCTGGGCCGGCGACGGATGGTGGGCCTGGTCCGGGCGCTGCAGCGTGACCCGGAGGCCATCGTGCTGGAGGACGCCGAGGACGTGCCGACCTGGGGCGCGCTGCTGGACCGCGGCTGGCCGGATGGTGGGGGCTGGCGGGACGGGGCGGGTTGGCGGGACGGTTCGCGGCCGGCCGACCGGTCCGCGCCGGCCGACTGGGCGCGGCCGTCGCATCCGCTGGTCGGCGTGGCCACCCTGCTGATCACCAACTCCGTCGAGTCGGCCCGCCCGCTGGATCCCCGGCCGCTGGTGCCCCGCAGCGAAGACCCGGGGTCATGAGTCCGGCGAAGCGGACCAACCAGCCGATCAACCGGCGGACCGCGCTGCGGGCCGCCGGGCTGTTGCCGCTGGCCGCCGCCGCGTCCACCCTGTCGGTCGGATGCTCCACAGTGGACAACGCGCTGGCCAATGCGTTCTCCTTCAACACAGTTCGGGTCGGGGTGAGCTGGAGCGGTGACGAACTGGCCGCGTTCCAACAGGTTCTGGCCGGCTTCCACGCCGACGGCTACTCGGTGCAGGCACTGCCGCTGGGCGACGAGATCCGCACCGCGCTGTCCGCCCGCGCCAACAGCCGTCCCGATGTGGTCATGCTGCCCGCGCCGGGCTTGATCCAGGACAACGTCCAGTACCTCGATCCACTGCCGGCGGACCTGTGGGACTCCGGCAACCTGGACCTGGGCTGGCGGGACTCGGTGTCGGTCAACGGCGTGCCGTACGGGCTGCCGTTCAAGCTCGCCAACAAGTCCGCCGTCTGGTATCGCGCCGACCTGATCGACCGGCCGCCCGCCAGTTGGTCGGAATGGCTGGCGCTCAACGAATCGCTGATCCGGAAGGGAATCGCGCCGCTGGCCGTGGCCGGCGCCGACGGCTGGCCGCTGACCGACTTCCTGTCCAACGTGCTGCTCACCGTGTCGCCGTCGGCCTACCGCCGGCTGACCACCGCCCGCCCTGACTGGTCCGATCCGGCGCTGTTCCAGGCGCTGCGCGCTCTTGGCGCGATGTGGGCGGCGCCGGGAGCGATCTCCGGCGGGGCGGACCGGGCGCTGGAGATGCAGTATCCGGACGCGCTGGTCGAGGTCTTCGGCTTCCATCGGGCGGCGATGGTGGTCAGCCCGGACTACGCCGAGCCGGTGATCCGGCGATTTCACCGCGAGCCGGCCCGGATCGGCGTGTTCCCGTTCCCCGGCACGCACGGGGACGTGGTCTCCGGCGGCGACATCGCGGTGCTCCGCAAGCCAGCCGGCGACCAGGCCAGCGCGTTCGTGCGCTGGCTGGCCGGAGCGGCCGCGCCGTTGCCGTGGATCAACGGGAACGGCGGCTTCCTCGCTGCGAATCCCCAGTCCGACAACGACAATCCGAGCTACACGCCGGACGCCCGCCAACTGCTGGCCACGCTTCGGCGAAGCGACCTCCTCTACATCGACCTGTTCGACGGCATCGGCTCGTCCTACGGAAGCCCGCTGGAGCAGGCTCTCGAGGACTTCCTGCGCACGGTCGGCGAGGGCGGCCCGCGCGCCATCGACCAGGCCGTGCGCACCGTGCTGAACACGATGACCGCGACCGCGAACGGACCGGGCGGATGATCGATGAGCAGGCGCCGGCCGGACTTCGATTGGAGGTCGCCGGCCGGGGGATGGCCGGACCGCCGGTCGCCGGCGCGCCACGTCGCGGCTGGAATCGCTATCTGCTGGTGGTGCCGGCGGTCGCGGTGCTGGCCGCCGTGCTGGTGGTGCCGATCGGGATCACCGTCTGGCAGGCGTTCGCGACCGGCGGCGGCCTCGGCTTCGGCAACTTCGCCGCCGCCTGGTCGCGGGCCGGCGCGGCGGTGGCCAACAGTCTGCTGTGGCTGCTGATCGCGCTCGGCGTGGTGGTGGTCGGATTCGTGATCGCCCTGCTGTCCCAGCGGGTGCGCCGGGTCTGGCGGCCGCTGCTGCTGGTGCTGGTCATCCCGGTCGGTATGTCCACAATGGTCGTCGGCGTGATGTTCCGGCTGATCTTCGACCCGGCCCCGGAGCTCGGCGCGGTGAGCGCGCTGGCCGCCGCGCTGCACCACGTCTTCGGCGGGTCGGCCGATTCGTCCTGGCTGCCGCCACCGTGGCTGGGCCCCGGCCTGATCTGGCTGGTGCTGATCTCCGCGTTCACCGTGTCCTGGCTCGGTTTCGCGGTGTCGCTGTTCCGCACTGGCCTGGACGGCATCTCGCCGGACGTGATCAGGGTGGCGAAGGTCGAGGGGATCGGCTGGTTGGCCCGGCTGCGCACGATCATCCTGCCGACGCTGCGGCCGGTCACCGCGATCGTCGTGCTCACCCTGGTGCTGTCCGCCGCCCGACTGTTCGACCTCGTGCTCGTCGTTGTGCCACAACCGGTGAGCGGGCGGATGGACGTGGTGGCCACCCGCTGGTGGCAGCTGACCTCGGCGCCCGGCCAGGCCGGTCCGGCCGCGGCGCTCGCCGTGCTGCTCTACGCGTTCGTCGCGGTGGTAGCGCTGGTCGGCATGCCCGGTCTGCGGCACCGGTGGGTGGTTCCGGAGCGGCCGGCCGAGGTTCGCGCGCCGCGTCCGGTCCGACGGTGGCGGCGCTGGGCGCTGTCCGCGTTGGGCGTGCTGATCATCGTCGTCTGGGCGTTCCCCGAGCTGACCACGCTGGCCACCGCGTTCCGTGATCCGGTCGACGCCGGGCTGTCCGGCTGGTGGCGTCCGGTCGCACCGAGCCTGGAGTCCTTTGTGGAGGCTGCCAGGGCCGGGCTGTGGGGCGCGCTGCTGGACACCGCGCTGCTGGCGGTGCTGGCCACGGGCCTGGTGCTGGTGCTGGCCGTGCCCGCGGCGTACGTGCTGTCGTGGGGCGGGTTGCCGAGGTGGGTGGCGCGTGGGCTGACCGTGCTGCTGGTGGTACTCGCGGTCACCCCCGTCCAGATGTACGCGGCGCCCTTGGGTCAGGTGTTCAGCGCGGTGGGCCAGTCCGGCGCGCAACTGCCGCTGGCGGTGGTGCACGCGGCAGCCGGGCTGCCGTTCGCGGTGTTGTTGCTGCGCTGGAAGTTCACCTCGGTGCCGGCCAACCTGGTCGCTGGCGCGACACCCGGCGAGGGGGGCGCCCGTGCCGAGCTGGACCGGGTGTGGCGGCAGGCTCGGCCGGCGGTGGTCGCGGTCGCGGTGCTCGAGTTCGTCCAGGTGTGGAACGACTTCGCGATCGGATTCCTGGTCAGCGGCACCGGAACCAACCCGCTGACCCTGTTGCTGTGGGGGCAGGCCCGCCAGTTCGCCACCTCCGCCGGGCCGGTCGCGGCCAGCGCCGCGGTGTCCTCACTGGTGCCGGTGGTCGTGTTGCTCGCCAACTGGCGGACCGTGGTGCGTGGGCTCACCGGGGGTGCGCTGCGGTGAGTGCGCGGCCCGGGGCGACCAGCAGGCGCGGCGGCTCACTGCCGTACTGGGTGTCGCTGCTGATCGCGCTCGCCTCCGGAATGCTCATCGACGTGGCCGGCAACCTCGTGGCCTGGCTGTTGACCGGCGGCGAGATCGCGCCGTGGCTGACGGCCACCCTGCGGGTGATCACCTATGTGCTGATCGCGTTGACAGTGATCGCCGGTATCGCGTTCGCGTTGTACTCCCGGCGGTCCCGCGACCCCGACCAGCAATTGCCGCCCATCGTGCTGCCGGCCCCGGCCCAGCGCCAGCCGTCGATTCCGCATCGGGTCCGGCTGTTCGGCCGCCGGGCCGAGGTCGCCGCCGCGATCGATCGGGCCACGTCCGACGGGCTGGTCGCGATCGTCGGGCCGCGCGACATCGGCACCTCGGCGGTGGCCTGGGAGGTGGTCGAGCGACTGTCCTACGACCGGACCATCCACGATCCACACGTCGTCCCGTTCGACGTGCGCAGTCGCTCGCACGCCGAACCGGCCGATCCGAGGGCGGTGGCCGGACAGCTGCTGTCCGCGTTCGGCCTGGACGAGCCGGCCGACGACACGCCCGAGGTGCTGGCCGAAGCGGCCCAGCGGCTGCTGGCCGTGCTGCACGAACGGCGGGTGACCCTGGTGCTGGACAACGTGAGTCTGCCCGAGCAGGTGTCCTGGCTCACCGACGCCTGGTCGCGGGTCGCCCCGCCGCCGCTACTGGTGATCGCCGGCGAGGAACCGGTCGCCGCCGCCTTTCGTGGTGCCAGCGCCGCCGACGTGGTCTTCGTGGCCGAGTTGGCGCTGGCCGACCTGCGGGACATGCTGCGCGCCGAGCTGGGCCAGTCCAGCCGCGGCGCCCGTGACCTGCTGCGGGCGGTGTTCGGCGGGCCGCGCGACGCCGTGGACGACCTGCTGGCCTCGTTCCACGGCCGGCCCAGGGCGGTGCAGGACATCGCGCGAGCGCTGCGGGAATCCGGTCGCCAGTGGGATCTGGCCGAGTTGGCCAGGGAACTCGCGTACGGCAGTGGCGCGCTGGACGGCCTGTGGGCGGCGATCCTGCGCCGGAAGCAGGGAGCGTTGTCCGAGTCGGCGCGCTGGCTGATGCACGTGCTGGCCGAGCTGCCGGTGACCGAATTGGACGGTGAGGCCATCGACGCGATGCTCGATGCCGGTCCTGAGCACCGGCCTGATCGCGAGTCCGAAGGCGGCCGGCATCCGCTGGCCGAGCTGACCGCCGGCGACATCGTGCGGGAGTCGCCGCCGGGGCGGTACCGGCTGCCTACCGAGGTCCGCCAGGCGATTCCGCTGGCCGATCCAGGCTGGCCGGCCACCCCGGCGATCGCCGAGGCCGTGCGGCGGCTCGTCGGCTACTACGCCGAGCAGGCCAGGAACTGGACCACCGAGTTGGTCACCGCGACCGCGCGCGGCCCGGCGATGGCCTGGCTGCACCAGCAGGAAGGGCTGCTGCGTGCCCTGTTGCGGGACTGGCCGGAGGCCACGGCTCCGCTGGACGATCTCGCCGCCATCGCCGACGTGCTGGACATCTGGTACGGGCGGGAGCAGCAGTCAGTGGGCCTGCGGCAGACCGGCGAGCGGCTGCGCGCGCTGGCGCTGCGGGCCGATCGCGGCGATCTGGTTCAGCTGGCCACCGTCCGGATCGCGGCCGCCGCACGGATGGCCGGCCGGCTCGACCAGGCGGAGCACGCGCTGGCCGAGGCCGAGCGGGCCACGCCGTCCGGCGGCTCGACCGGAGCGACCAACAGCGCCATCCGGGCCCGGATGCACAACGAGCGCGCCTTGGTGCACTACGCGCGGGCAGTGCGGTTGGCCGACGGTGGCGCCGATCCGGTGGCGGCGGCCGACACCCTGGACAACGCCGACCGGGAGCTGCGCCAGGCGTGGGCCACGGTGCCCAGGGCCGATGTGGCCGGCGCGGTGTCGGTACTGATCAACATGGCGGCGGTGTGCCTGGGCCAGAACCGGCCGCTGCGCGCGCAGACCCATCTCGACCTGGCCGAGACCATCGCTCGAACCGGCGGCGATCTGTCCGGGGAGGCGCAGGTGATCGAGTCGCAGGGGGTGGTCGCGGCCCGCCGCCGGCGGTTCGAGCTGGCTGTCCGGCTGTGGCAGCGGGCCAACGGCCGGTACGCCGAGCTGGGCGAGGAACAGGGCCAGGCGCGGTGCCTACAACACCTCGGCAGCGCGGCTCTGGTGGTGCCCGAGGTGGCCGGCCTGCTGCACACCGGCCGGCCGGTCCGGCGATCCGGCGACCAGGCGGCCCGGGTGGCGTTGCCGCTGCTGCGGGACAGCAAGCGGTTGCGCGCCGGCCAGCCCAACACCGAACTGGTCGACCACTACCTTCGGCTCGCCGCCGCCCGACTGTCCTCCGAGATGTGATCGCCGCCGTCGGACACGTAAGCCGGGACACCCGGTTTGGTCTCCCTCCGGTCGGCGGGTATTCTGGTGTTCAGCCCGCCTTCCGGTGGGCTCTGTTATGCGCGTCGCCATGCGTGAGCCTCGCTCCGCGGCCCGTGTGACCAGTGCCATCGTCGAGTAGCAGGAGACTTCCGTCCCGATGTACGCGATCGTCAAGACCGGCGGAAAGCAGTACAAGGTCGCCGTCGGCGACGTCGTCCAGGTGGAGAAGCTGGTCGGCGATCCGGGTGCCGAGGTCTCCTTCCCGGCCGTGCTGGTCGTGGACGGCGCCGACGTCACCACCGACGCCACGGCGCTGGGCAAGGTGTCGGTGACCGGCAAGGTCGTCGAGCACACCAAGGGCCCGAAGATCCGCATCCACAAGTTCAAGAACAAGACCGGCTACCACAAGCGCCAGGGCCACCGTCAGCAGTTGACCCGCGTCGAGGTCACCGGCATCGCCAAGTGAAGTGAGGAGCTGAACAGCCATGGCACACAAGAAGGGTGCGTCCAGCTCCCGCAACGGCCGTGACTCCAACCCGCAGTACCTTGGGGTCAAGCGTTTCGGTGGGCAGGTCGTCAAGGCCGGGGAGATTCTGATCCGGCAGCGCGGCACCAAGTTCCACCCCGGCGTGAACGTCGGCCGCGGCAAGGATGACACGCTGTTCGCGCTGTCCGCCGGCGCGGTTGAGTTCGGCGCGAAGCGGGGCCGCAAGACGGTCAACATCGTGCCGGTCGAGGCCGCCTAGGCTCGACAGACGTAGCAGGGGCGGGCCGGACGCACGGCCCGCCCTTTGCGCTGTTTCCGGGCCTGTTCCGGGCCCGGCCACGGCACGAACACAGGAGGTACAACGTGTCCCGATTCGTCGACCGAGTGGTGATCCACGTCGCGGCCGGCGACGGCGGGCACGGCTGCGCCTCCGTCCACCGGGAGAAGTTCAAGCCGCTGGGCGGTCCGGACGGCGGTAACGGCGGACACGGCGGGAACGTCGTGCTGGTGGTGGACAGCAACGCCCACACCCTGCTCGACTTCCACTTCCGCCCGCACGCCAAGGCCACCAACGGCCGGCCGGGCCAGGGCTCGAACCGGGACGGCGGCAACGGCGTCGACCTTGAGTTGCGCGTCCCGGACGGCACCGTCGTGCTCACTCCGGAAGGCGAGCAGGTGGCCGATCTGACCGGCGACGGCACCCGCCTGGTCGCGGCGGCCGGCGGTCGCGGCGGCCTCGGCAATGCCGCGCTGGCGTCCAGGGCGCGCAGGGCCCCTGGATTCGCGCTGCTCGGCGAGCCGGGTGAGGCCCGTGACCTGGTGCTGGAACTGAAGTCCGTTGCCGACGTCGGTCTGGTCGGCTTCCCGTCGGCCGGCAAGTCCTCGCTGATCGCCGTGCTGTCCGCCGCCCGGCCGAAGATCGCCGACTACCCGTTCACCACCCTGGTGCCCAACCTCGGCGTGGTGACCGCCGGCGAGTCGGTGTTCACCATGGCCGACGTGCCCGGCCTGATTCCCGGTGCCAGCCAGGGCAAGGGTCTCGGCCTGGACTTCCTGCGGCATATCGAGCGGTGCGCGGTGCTCGCGCATGTGGTCGACTGCGCCACCGAGGAACCGGGCCGCGACCCGGTGTCCGATGTGGACGCCCTGGAGAACGAGCTGGCGCGCTACACCCCGTCGCTGGGCGGCGATCTGTCGACTCGGCCCAGAATCGTGGTGTTGAACAAGGTCGACGTGCCGGATGCCCGTGATCTGGCCGATCTGGTGCGGCCCGAGTTCGAGGCGCGCGGCCTGCGGGTGTTCGAGGTTTCGGCCGCGACTCGGGAGGGCCTGCGCGAGTTGGGCTTCGCCCTGGCGGAGATCGTCGCGGAGCACCGCGCGAGCCGGCCCGCCCCGGAACCGACCCGTGCCGTGCTACGGCCGGTGGCGGTGGACGACAGTGGCTTCACCGTCGAGCCCGATCCGGACGAGACGGGTGGTTTCGTCGTGCACGGCCAGCGTCCGGAACGCTGGGTGCGGCAGACCAACTTCGACAACGGCGAGGCGGTCGGCTACCTCGCGGACCGGCTGGCCCGACTCGGCGTCGAGGAGCAACTGGCCAAGCTCGGCGCCCGGCCTGGCGCGCCGGTCACCATTGGCGCGGTCACGTTCGACTGGGAGCCGTCCACTCCAGCCGGCATGATGGTCGCGTTGGAGCGGCGCGGCGACGATCCGCGACTGGACCGCAACGAGCGGATCGGCGCGTCCGAACGCAAGGCGGCCCGCCGGGTCCGTCGCGGCCTTGCTGACCCTGCCGATTCAGCCGATAGCGCGGCTGACGGTGCGGGCAGTGGTTCGGACGACGACCAGCCGGGCGGGCGCCGGTGAGCACGCCGACGGCGTTGTCACCGGCCCGCCAGGCCGTGGCCGCCGCCCGGCGTGTCGTGGTCAAGGTCGGCTCTTCGGCGCTGACCACCGCCCACAGTGGCCTGGACATCCAGCGGCTGGACGCGTTGGTGAACGTGCTCGCCGGCCGGCGGGCGGCGGGCGGCCAGCTGGTGCTGGTGTCCTCCGGCGCGATCGCGGCCGGCATCGCCCCGCTGGCGCTCGGCCGCCGCCCCCGGGACCTGGCCAGCCAACAGGCGGCGGCGAGTGTCGGCCAGCTCACCTTGGCGCACGCCTATGCGTCCTCGTTCGGCCGGTTCCAGCTCGTCGTCGGCCAGGTGCTGCTCACCGCCGACGACGTGGTGCGGCGCGCGCACTACCGCAACGCGCAGCGCACGTTGTCCCGGCTGCTGGCGCTGGGCGCGGTACCGGTCGTGAACGAGAACGACACCGTGGCCACCGACGAGATCCGATTCGGCGACAACGACCGGCTGGCCGCGCTGGTCGCCCACCTGGTCGGCGCCGACGCTCTCGTCCTGCTGTCCGATGTGGACGCGCTGTACGACGGCGATCCGAGGCTGGGCGACGCGAAACCGATCAGCGAGGTCGCCGGCCCGGCCGACATCGAGGGCGTGCGCGCCGGCGACGGCGACGCCTCCGGCCTGGGCACCGGTGGCATGGTGTCCAAACTGGCCGCCGCCCGTCTGGCCGCCGCCGCCGGCGTCCCGGTGCTGCTGGCCGCCGCGACCGACGCGACGCGGGCACTCGGCCCGGCCGATGTCGGCACCGCGTTCGCCGCTGCCCCGGAACGGTTGTCCGCCCGCCGGTTCTGGCTCGGCTACGCCGCCGGCGCCGCCGGCCGGTTGCACCTGGACGACGGCGCGGTGGCCGCGGTCGTGCGCCGCCGCCGCTCGCTGCTGGCCGCCGGAATCACCGGTTCGGACGGTGACTTCGAGGCCGGCGACGTGGTCGAGCTGGCCGACCCACGCGGGCGGGTCGTCGCCCGCGGCGTGGTGGCCTTCGACGCCGAGGAACTGCCCGGCATGGTCGGCCGGTCCAGCCACGATCTCGCGCCGGAACTGCGCCGGGAGGTCGTGCACGCGGACGATCTCGTACCGTTGCACCGCTGACCTCTGGTTACCGCATTCTCATCCCTCCTCGCCTTGTCTGGGCGCGTTTATCCGGTCACCGCGAGCGCGAACGGCAGCACCGCGGGCGCTCCGGCGTGGCGGAGCAGTCGGGCGGTCAGCGTCATGGTCCAGCCGGTGTCGACCTGATCGTCCACCAGCAGCACCGGTCCATCCACAGTGGACAGCTTGGCGGCCAGTGGGTCCGGCACGGTCAACCCGCCCCAGAGCTGGGCCAGCCGACGGGCGCTGTTCGCCTGCCGTGGCCCGGCGGCTTCGGCGGTCACCGAGCCGAGCACCGGAAGCCGGCCGATCTCGGCCAGTCGCGCGCCGAGCTCGGCCACCAGCCCCGGCCGCCGGCGCGAACCGATGGTGACCACACCCACTGGACGCGCCGACCAGTCCCAGGCCGCCAACACCCGCACACACGCCTGGAACACCACGTCCGGGATCGGTAGGTCCGGTGCGTCCCGGCCCCGTGTGCCCAGGTCGGCCACGGCTCGGTCGGGAATGCTTCCGCCGTTGGGACCGGAACGCTGGTCGCCGGCTGCCAGCAGTTCCCGCAGCCGGCCGCCCCAGCCGATGTCGGTCAGCCGGGCCAGGGCGCGGCCTTCCTCGGCGGCGTCCGTCGCGGCGATCTTGCCGGACAGCGGGACGTCGAGCGCGGCCAGTCCGGTCGGCCACATCCGTCGCGGCGAAAGCTCCACCCCCGGCCGGTGCAGCCGGTCGCGAGCAGCATCGGCCGCCACGTCGGACACCTCGGTCGGCCACTGTTGTCCGGTGCAGTTGTCGCAGCGTCCGCAGGGCACGGCGTGCGGATCATCAAGCTGCCGCAACAGGAATTCCATCCGACAGTCGGCCGTGGCGAGGTAGTCGAGCATCGCCCGCTGCTCCGCCGAACGGGCCTTCGCGATCCGCTGGTACCGGGTCTCGTCGTAGGCCCACGGCTGGTCGGTCGATTCCCAGCCGCCGCGCACCCGGCGCACCGCGCCGTCCACGTCCAGCACCTTCAGCACCATGTCCAGCCGGCTGCGGGACAGCTCCACCCGTGGTTCCAGCGCCGCTGTCGACAGTGGACGGTCGGCGCCGGCCAGTGCGGCCAGGACTTGGCGCACCTTGTGGTCGGACGGAAACGCCAGCGAGCCGAAGTACGCCCAGATGTCGCGATCCTCACTACCGGGCAACAACAGGACTTCGGCTCGCCGCACGCCGCGACCCGCACGCCCTATCTGTTGGTAGTAGGCGATGGGCGTCGACGGGGCGCCCAGGTGCACGACGAAACCCAGGTCCGGCTTGTCGAAACCCATGCCCAGCGCGGAAGTGGCGACCAGGGCCTTGACCTTGTTGTCCAGCAACGCCTGTTCCGCGCGTTCCCGCTCGGCCGGTTCGGTGCGGCCGGTGTAGGCGGCGACCTCATATCCCCGGTCGCGCAGGAACGCGGCCACATCCTGCGCCGCCGAGACCGTCAGCGTGTACACGATGCCGGAACCGGGCAACTCGGCCAGCCGCTGCGCCAGCCAGCCCAGCCGCGCCTCGTTGTTCGGCAGCCGCACCACCGCCAGCCGAAGGCTCTCCCGATCCAACGCGCCGCGCAGCACCAGCGTGCCGGCCGTGTCCGTGCCGGCGCCGACGTTCAGCTGTTCCGCGACGTCCTGGATCACCCGGTCGTTCGCGGTGGCCGTGGTCGCCAGCACCGGCACGCCGTCGGGCAGGTCGGCGAGCAGGGTGCGCAGCCGGCGATAGTCGGGCCGGAAATCGTGTCCCCAGTCCGACACACAGTGCGCCTCGTCGACCACCAGCAGGCCGGTCGACGCGGTCAGTTCCGGCAACACCCCATCCCGGAAATCCGGATTGTTCAACCGCTCCGGGCTGACCAGCAGCACATCGACGTCGCCCCGGGACACCTCGTCGCGGACGTTCGACCAGTCCTCGGGATTCGCGGAGTTGATCGTCGCCGCGCGCACACCGGCCCGCCCGGCCGCGGCGACTTGGTTGCGCATCAGCGCCAGCAGCGGCGACACGATCAGCGTCGGCCCGCTGCCCAAGGCCCGGAGCAGCCCGGTGGCCAGGAAGTACACCGCCGACTTGCCCCATCCGGTGCGCTGCACCACCAGCGCCCGGCTCCGGTCCACCACCAGCGCGCGGATCGCCGCCCACTGGTCTTCCCGCAGCCGCGCCTGGTCGCCGGCCAGCAGCCGCAACAGCTCTTCGGCTCGTTCTCGCAATGCGTGCTCGTCCATGGGCCCATCTGTAGTGCATTCGCCCGACAGGGCTCGGAAGTTGTCCACAGTTGCCTGCTCAGCGCGTCGCGAACGAGTCGAGTGCGGTGAGCAGGTGGCCGCGCATCGACCCACTGCCCTTGTGTCCGGAATCGTCCAGCACGAACAGTTTCGCGTCCGGCCAGGCCCGCGCGAGCGCCCACGCGGTGTCCACCGGTCCACTCAGGTCCAGCCGGCCGTGCACCAGGACGCCGGGGATTCCGGCCAGTCGGTGGGCGTCGCGCAGCAACGCGCCTTCGTCCAGCCAGGCGCCGTGCGAGAAGTAGTGCGCGCAGATCCGCACCAGCGCGATTCTCGCGTCCAGCGGCCGATCGCTGAACGGATGCGGCGTGCCGTTCGGTTCGAGCGAGAGCACCGCGTCCTCCCAGGCGCACCACGAGTTCGTGGCCGCCACCCGCACCGCCGGGTCGGGATTCTCCATCAGCCGGGCGTAGGCGGCGACCAGGTCACCGTCACGTTCGGACTCCGGGACGCCGGTCCGGAATCGCTGCCATTCTTCGGGAAAGAAGCGCGCCACGCCCCGGTAGAGCCAGTCGATCTCGGACCGCCGAGTGGTGGTCACGTCGGGAATCACGATCTCCGACACCCGGTCCGGGTGCCGCTGCGCGTAGGCGAGGATCAGCGTGGAGCCCCAGGATCCGCCGAACAGCAGCCAGCGGTCGATGCCGAGATGCTCGCGCAGCCGTTCCATGTCGGCCAGCAGATGTTCGGTGGTGTTGTGCCTCATGTCGGCGGCGGGGTCGCTGGCATGAGGTGTGCTCCCCCCGCAACCGCGCTGGTCGAAGAGGACCACCCGGTAGCGTTCCGGGTCGAAGTACCGGCGGTGGACGACTCGAAGACTCCCACCCGGTCCGCCGTGCACGACCACGGCCGGCTTGCCGGCGGGATTGCCACAGACTTCCCAGTACACCTCGTTGGCATCGCCTGCGGAGCCAGCAGAACCCACATCGAGCATGCCGTGGTCATAGGGTTCGATCGGCGGATAGAGGTCGGCCATACGCAGCAGGTTATCCACAGGACGGAATACCTGTGGGACAGCCGGGGCTATCGCGAATACGCTGGCCACATGACCAGCACCGCCCCGAACCCGCAGCCGGCTGCCGACGACAGCGATGACAGCGACGACAAGCTCCGCGAGCGGGTGCTGGCCGCCGCACGGCGGGCCCGCACGGCCGCCTCCGCGCTCGCCCTGGCCACCCGCCAGGACAAGGACACCGCGTTGCACGCGATGGCCACCGCGCTGCGCTCCAGGGTGGACGAGATCCTCGCCGCCAACCAGCGGGATCTCGCCGCCGGGCGCGAAGCCGGCCTGTCCGACGCGATCTTGGATCGGCTTGCCCTCTCCGAGCAGCGGATCGACGGCATCGCCGGCGATCTGGGCACGGTGGCCGGGCTGCCGGATCCGATCGGCGAGGTGCTGCGCGGCGGCGTGCTGGCCAACGGGTTGGAGCTGCGGCAGGTCCGGGTGCCGCTGGGCGTGGTCGGCATGGTGTATGAGGGACGGCCCAACGTCACGGTGGACGCCTCGGGGTTGGCGCTGAAGGCCGGCAACGCTGTGCTGCTGCGTGGTTCGTCCTCGGCCGAGCGGTCGAACACCGCGCTGGTCGCGGTGCTGCGGGACGCGTTGGACAAGGTGGGCCTGCCGCCGGACGCCGTGCAGTTGCTGCCGTGCCACGACCGGGCCTCGGTGCGGCATCTGATCACCGCTCGTGGCTTGGTCGATCTGGTGATCCCGCGCGGTGGAGCCGGCCTGATCAACGCCGTGGTCGAGCAGGCCACCGTGCCGACGGTCGAGACCGGCGTCGGCAACGTGCACGTCTATGTTGATGCCGCCGCCGACCTGGACATGGCCGAGCGGATCGTGTGCAACTCGAAGGTGCGCCGGCCCAGCGTGTGCAACGCGGCGGAGAACCTGTTGGTGCACGCCGGCATCGCCGAGCGGTTCCTGCCCAGGGTGTTGCGTGCGCTGCACGGTCATGGTGTCACCGCGCACGTCGATGACACCGTGTTGGAACTGGTTCCCGACGCGGCGAACATCGTGCCGGCCACCGATGCGGACTGGGACACCGAATACCTGTCGTTGGACATCGCGGTGAAGGTCGTCGGCTCGCTGGACGAGGCCGTCGAGCACATCGCGGCGCACTCGTCCGGGCACACCGACGCGATCGTCACCAACGACGTCAGCGCCGCTCGCCGGTTCACCGCCCGAGTCGACTCAGCGGCGGTGATGGTCAACGCGTCCACCGCATTCACGGACGGTGCCGAGTTCGGTATGGGCGCGGAAATCGGTATCTCCACCCAGAAACTCCACGCACGCGGGCCGATGGCGTTGCCGGAGTTGACGTCCGCCAAGTGGATCGCCTGGGGCGACGGCCATCTCCGTCCCGCGTCCTGAGCCGACCAGGCCCGGTGATCGCGTTCACAATCGGCGCGCCGTCATGGGTCGCGGCCTCGATCGTCTCCATCGTGAGCGGCCGCATCCTCCCCCAACGGGATGCGGCCGTTGCGTTCGCCGGCGCCCGTGAACTAGCCGCAGTCGCAGGTCAGCACGGTCACGGCCGCTACGCCGACGTAGGCTCGGCCCATGTCGACGCCGCTGCCCACCACCGCGCCCAACAGTCTGGCCACGCGGCCACGGCGGATCGGGATCATGGGCGGCACATTCGATCCGATCCACCACGGCCACTTGGTCGCCGCCAGCGAGGTCCAGTTCCGGTTCGAACTGGATGAGGTGGTGTTCGTGCCGACCGGGCAGCCATGGCAGAAGGGTCGGCGAACGGTCAGCGCCGCCGAGGACCGGTACCTGATGACGGTGATCGCGACCGCGTCCAACCCCAAGTTCTCGGTCAGCAGGGTCGACATTGACCGGGACGGCCCGACTTACACCCTCGACACCCTGTCCGACCTCCGGTCCAGCTATCCGGACAGCGATTTGTTCTTCATCACCGGCGCGGACGCGCTGTCCCAGATCCTGTCCTGGTGGAAGGTGGAGGAACTGTTCGACTGCGCCCATTTCATCGGGGTGACCCGGCCGGGCTACCAGCTCAACGGGGAGCATCTTCCGCCCGGCTCGGTGACCCTGATCGAGGTGCCCGCGATGGCGATCTCCTCCACCGGCTGCCGAGAGCGGGTGGCCGGCGGCCTGCCGGTCTGGTATCTCGTGCCGGACGGCGTTGTTCAGTACATTTCAAAACGCGAGCTCTACCAGCCGCCGGACCAGGCCTGACCGCTCGCCCGGTACCCTGAGATGCTGGTCGAGCCATCGCGGCCCTGGTGAGGGTGGCGTAGATGAGGAGGCACGTGGCAGCCATCGGTAGGTCCCGTGAGCTGGCGCTGATCGCGGCAGCTGCGGCAGCGGACAAGAAGGCGTACGACGTGGTCGTGCTCGACGTGTCCGAACAGCTCATCATCACCGACTGCTTCGTCATAGCCTCCGCGCCCAACGAGCGTCAGGTCGGCGCGATCGTGGACAACGTCGAGGAGAAGTTGCGCGCGGCCGGCACCAAACCGGTGCGTCGCGAGGGCGCCCGGGAAGGTCGCTGGGTGCTGCTCGACTTCGTGGACATCGTGGTGCATGTGCAGCACGTCGAGGAACGCACCTTCTACGACCTTGAGCGGTTGTGGAAGGACTGCCCGCGAGTGCCGTTCGAGTCTGTGGACAGCGCCGACAGCGCCGTCAGCGATCCGGTGCTGCGCCCGTGACGGTGAGCCGTCTCGTGCTGTGGCGGCATGGTGAGACCGACTACAACGCCGAGGGGCGGATGCAGGGTCACCTCGACTCGGCGTTGACCCAGACCGGCTGGAACCAGGCGCGGTTCGCGGTGCCGGCGTTGGCCAGGTTCGATCCGCAGATCGTGGTGGCCTCCGATCTCCGCCGGGCGACCGACACGGCGACGGTGTTCAGCGAGGCGTCCGGAGTCCCGCTGCGACTGGACAAACGATTGCGGGAGACCAATCTCGGGCTGTGGCAGGGCCTGACCGGCGTCGAGGTCGATGCCGGTTGGCCGGGCGCGCGCCGCACCTGGCAGCAGGACCCGACCTTTCCACCGCCGGACGGTGAAACCAAGGTCGAGGTGGCAGCGCGGGCGGCCGAGCTGGTCGCCGAACTGGCCGTCGAATGGCATGGTACAGCGCTGCTGTGCACGCATGGTGGCCTCATCAACGGCCTCACCGCGCATCTGCTCGATCTGCCGGTGCCGCTGTGGCCGCGGGTGTCCGGACTGGGCAACTGCCACTGGACGGTGCTCACCCGCCGGCCCGGCGATGGGCCGTGGCGGCTCGCCGTGCACAACGCCGGTATCACCGGATAATTGACCGGCATGTCGAAGTCCGGTCCGACCATCATGGTCTTCGCCGACTCGCTGGCCTTCCACGGTCCCGTCGGGCCGGAACCGGCCGACGAACCGAGGCTGTGGCCCAACATCGCCGCGGCTGCGGTCGGCGGCCGGGCCAGACTGTTCGCCGGTTTCGGTTGGACGGCCCGGGACGCCTGGTGGTCGATGGTCGGCGACCCGAACGTGTGGGCGGTGATGCCCGAGGTCGATGTCCTGGTGCTCGCCGTCGGCAGCATGGACACCCTGCCCTCGCCGCTGCCGACCTACCTGCGGTCCGGACTGCGCTACCTGCGTCCGGACGGGCTGCGTCGGCGGGCCCGCGACGCCTACCGCGCCGCGCTGCCGACGCTCTCCCGGCTGTCGCGCGGCCGGCCGGTGGCGCTGCCATCAGCGCAGACCGTTCGCTACCTGGACGATTGCCTGCGCGGGGTGCGATCACTGAAGCCCGGTCTGCCGGTGATCGGCGTGCTGCCCGGCGTGCATCGGGCCCGCGAGTACGGCTTCGTGCACACCGGATACCGGCCGGCGGTGGCCGCGATCAGCGCCTGGGGCGCGCGCCGCGCGGTTCCGCTGCTGGACCTGGCCGCGTTGACCGGCGAGCACGTCCTGGCCGGCGAGGGCAATCCGGACGGGATGCACTGGGGCTGGGCCGGTCACGCCGCCATGGGCCACGCCCTGGCCAAGACCGTGACCGAACTGGGGCTGGCGGCCCGACACGATTGACACCTCTGGTCCGATCTCTGGCCCAACTTCCGACCCTCGCTCGGGGGACGTCTGGGGCTTGCGGGTCGCGGGACGAAACGTAGGCTCGGCAACCGTGCCTTCCCCGCGTGCCGCGTCCGTTGCCGTCGTCACCGACTCGACCGCGTATCTGCCGGAGGGCTTCGCGCAACGGCGCGGGCTCTCGGTCGTCCCGCTGCATGTCGTGGTGGACGATCACGGTGGCCTGGACGGTCTCGACTTCGGACCGAGTGAGCTCGCCGCCGCGCTCGGCGATCGGCACCCGGTGACCACATCCCGGCCGACGCCGGCTGAGTTGGCCGCGGCGTACCGAACGGCGCTGGACGGCGGCGCGGAATCCGTGGTGTCGGTGCACCTGTCCCGCGACCTGTCCGGCACCTGGGAGGCCGCCCGGCTGGCGGCCGAGGAGATCGGCGTCGAGCTGGTCCGCGTGGTGGATTCCCGATCAACCGCGATGGGCCTCGGGTTCGCCGCGCTGGCCGCCGCCCAGGCCGCCGCCGAGGGCGCCAGCCCGGCGGTGGTCGAGCAGGTGGCTACTGACGTGGCGGCCCGCACTCGGACGTACTTCTGCCCACAGACCTTGGAATACCTGCGCCGCGGCGGCCGGATCGGCTCGGCGGCGGCGTTGCTGGGCACCGCATTGTCGGTGAAGCCGTTGCTGCATGTGCAGGGCGGCCAGATCGTGCCGTTGGAGAAGGTCCGCACCACCAGCCGGGCGGTGACCCGGCTGGTGGAACTGGCCGCCGAGGCGGCCGGCGAAGCGCCAGTCGACCTGGCCGTGCACCATCTCTGTGCCCCGCAGCGCGCCGCCGAACTCGCGGCTCGGCTGGCCGAACGACTGCCCAACGCCGCTGGCTGCCTGGTCTCCGAACTCGGCGCGGCCGTCGGCGCGCACACCGGTGTCGGCGTGCTCGGCGTGGTGGTGCTACCGAACCCGTAGTCCATCCATAACCCACCCATACTGCCATCGGGCACCGACAATCCTTGTCCGCCAGGCGATCCGGCCGCGAAGTTATCCACATCGGCAGCAATCTCGCCCCGGTTGTCCACAGGCGACGATCAAGTCCGTGCACGGCCGCGCCGTGATCCCTAGCGTCGAATCCATGACAGAGCAAGGGATCAAGCCGGAGACCGAAGACATCTCGGATCGTTTGGTGCGGTTGGCGCGGGCCGCCAACGGCGACTCGGAAACCGCCCGCGCCGAGTCGGCGATGACGAGCGCCGCGACCGACCCGGCAAGATCCGGGTCCAATGGCGACCCGCCCCCGGCGTGGGCCGATGGACCAGCCGGTCGCTTGGTCGAACGCTGGCTGCCGGGTGGCGCCCGCGCCGCGCATCGGCTGCGGTCGGCCGGCGGCCGGCGGCGCGGCCTGACCATGGCACTGGCGGTCGCGGTCGTGGCGGCCATCGGCATGGTCATCGGGTCGACAACGGGGCGACCGGCGACGGAGGCGGCGCCATCGCTGCCCGCCGCCGTCTCCGCGATGGCGTCGGCGTCATCCGGTTCGACCGGCCGTGCGGCGGCCGGTTCGGCTGCCAGTTCCGCGCAGGACGGGCCGATCGTGGTCAGCGTGGTGGGCAAGGTCAGCAGCCAGGGCCTGGTCCGTCTGCCGGGCGGGGCACGGGTCGCGGACGCCCTTCGCGCCGCCGGTGGCGCGCTGCCCGCCGTCGATCTCAGCACCCTCAACCTGGCGCGGCGATTGTCCGACGGCGAACAGATCTATGTGGGGATCCCCGTTCCACCGGGTGTCGAGGGGAATGTGGTCGATTCAGGCGGCGACCCGGCAAACTCGGCCGCCGGGTCCGGCTCCAGCGGTTCCACTGTGGACCCCGACCCCGGCCCGGCTGCCGGCACACCCAAGAAACGGAGCAAGAAAGGACACCAGTCAGGCGGCTCCGGCGGTGCTGACGCCCCGTCATCCGGCAAGGTCAACCTGAATACCGCGACCGCGGACGAGTTGGAGATGCTGCCGGGCGTCGGCCCGGCCACCGCGCAGCGAATCCTCACCTGGCGCTCCCAGCACGGCCAGTTCAGCTCGGTCGGCGATCTGCGGGAAGTCGGCGGCATTGGGGACGCCAAGCTCGCGAATTTGCAGGGCCTGGTGACGACATGATCACCGAGGCGGTGTTCTCCCGGGCGCCATGGTGGCGGCGGCTGGCCGCCGGCCACGACCTGAGACTGGTGCCGGCGGCGGCCATCGTCTGGCTGGCCACCCTGCTCGGCGACCGGCTGAGCTGGCAGTGGGCGCTCGGGTGCGGCTTGGCCGGCGCGCTCATCGGCCTCGCGTTCCTCGTCCGCGTCCGGTGGCGCGGCCGCCGTGATCCGAACCACTCGGGCCATGGCTCGCGCG